>DUGT01000001.1:13082-21104 GCA_013331275.1 Methanosarcina sp.
ATGCTTTAATCGTTCTCCTTTTTCAGCGTCTTCTTTCTGGTTTACTTCTTAAACCATGCTTTTCACCGTAAAAGCTTGTGAAGTGTTTTCCACTGGAAACATGGGGGTCTGAAAAATTTACTGTGAGAAAAATAGAAAGCATTAAAAATATAATTTTGATTTTTTTAAACTGTATAAATCTGTTTTCTAAGATATACTTCTCTTCTGCACTTCTTTCTAATACTTCTTCCAGATAATGGAGCATTTTTCATTCTCAGCAAAAATCTCCAGTGGAAACAAGGGGGTACTTAAAAAATTCCTGGGTATATTTTATAAATTTATTTAATATGAATTTACTATAAACAAGCTAACTGGATATTTGAAAGTGAATGTCCTTAATTTCATAAAGATTTATGTATTTTATGAAAAAAGCAAATGCCGTTATCATTATGTACCATTGACTCGTATATATAAATGCTGTAAAAAAATCCGAAAATTATGGGGAAAACATCTTAGAGGATGCGGACAAAAACAAATTCGGGATAACGAGCTTCGCCGGAGTATTGTCTTTAAAAAACTAATAATTTCAGAGTCTAGACTGGAAGGAAAACTAAACCAATATGGAACGTTTTCCTAGAAAGTGGATACTTAAAAAGCTTCAATCGTAAATTTATATCGCAAATTCTACATTTTGGCTTTTCATACTGTGAATTTTATACTGTGAACTTTGTATTATTAATTGCCGACATATAGGACAAAGGGGGAATGGCAGTAGATGGCAGATGGACCTGAAAAGGACATAGATGCTGACAGGGGAAAATATGCTGGCATTCACAATAAAGAGATTGAAAGAGAGCTCTCAGTTGCTGAGGTTATGAACAAAGCAGTAATAGTAATGGATATCAACTCAGATATTCCTTCTATTGCAAGAGAAATAGCCAGTCGTGATGCAGGAAGCGTTATCGTCACAGAAAATGGTAAAGCTATGGGGATCATAACTGAAAGGGACATTGTTAAAAATATTGTTACAGAAAATAAAAAACCAGATGAAGCGGAAGCAAAAGAAGTCCTCTCAAGCCCTCTTATAACTATAGAGCCTGAAAATAACATAATAGAAGCTTCCGAAATCATGCTAAAAGCAAAAATTAAAAGACTACCAGTCCTGAAAGATAGGACAGTAGTAGGAGTAATTTCGAATACAGATATCCTGATGGTAGCACCTGGACTTAATACTATTCTTCGAGATCTTATTGATATGAACAGAGAGGCCCTACTCTCTATTCCCTCGAGAGATGAGATTCCAGATTTAGAGAATTCTAGAATGAATGTATGTGAATCATGTGATTCTACTTCCATTGACCTCAGGTATGTAGATGGCAGATACTTATGCGGAAACTGTCGGCACGAAAAGGATATAGAGGCTGACAGGGGAAAATATGCCGGCATTCATAACAGAGACATCAATAAAGTTTCGGTTACTAGGGCTATGAATAAAGCAGTAATAGTAATGGATATCAACTCAGATATTCCTTCTATTGCAAGAGAAATGGTCAGTCGTGATGCAGGTAGTGTTATCGTCACAGAGAACGATAAAGCTACGGGGATCATAACTGAAAGAGACATTGTTAAAAATATTGTTGCAGAAAATAAAAAACCAGGCGAACTGAAAGCGAAGGATATTTTTTCAAGCCCTCTCATAACCATAGAACCCGAAAAAAGTATTGCAGAAGCTTCCGAAATTATGTTAAAAGCAAATATCAAAAGACTGCCAGTCCTGAAAGATAGGACAGTAATAGGAATAATTTCGAATACTGATATCCTGGCAATAACACCCGGACTTGATACCATCCTCAGAAATCTTGTTGATATGAATAGAGAAGCCCTATTCTCCATTCCCTCAAGAGAAGAGATTTCAGAAGATTTAGAGGATTTTATAACTGGTATATGTGAATCCTGTTTAGTTTTTTCCGTTGACCTCAAGTATGTGCATGGTAGGTATTTATGCAGAAACTGCAGGCAGGAAGAAGGTGAGGACTATGAATAACTCACAATCTTTAGATATCGATTTCCAGAAACATCTTTTTTAAAGAGAGTATAAGGAGGTATACAGTGAACGTTAGTGAGATTATGACAGATGAGCCTGTGAGTATCAAAGAAGGAGAGTTTGTGACTCGTGCCCGTCAGCTGATGCGCGATTACCTTCTTCGAAGTCTTGTTGTTGTTGACGAAGAGAACAGGCTTGTGGGAATGCTGAGTGACCAGGATATCTTGAGGGTTACTTCTACACGCTCGAATGTCACAGTAGGCGGGTATGCAAGCCAGTCTCCTACAGTCACTCCGGATATGGATATTATCAAGGCCGCAAAACTGATGGTGCAGTCGAAGCAGAACAGAGTTCCTGTTGTTAAATCAACTACGGACCGTACAGTGGTTGGAGTCCTGAGTAACGTGGATATTCTCAGAAATATCGAAGTTCCAAAAAATGTTCCTAAAACATTACCGGCCGTGATGACGAAAAAAGTAAAGACATGTTCACAAGAAGACAAAGTCAGCGTAGTTTGGGCGTATATGCTCGAGACAGATTATACGGGTATTCCGGTAGTTACAAAAAAAGACGAACCAATTGGAATGGTAACCAGAAGGGACATAATAAAATCAGGTGCTGTGCGAATTGAGGTAGAAGACGAGAGGCGAACAAGACCCAATGATAGCCCAAAAGTTGAGAAAATAATGTCAACTCCTACCTATACACTTTCTGAAGCTGATTCCATTCAAAGTGCAATTGAGATGATCATTCACTATGACATAGGAAGAGTTACTATAGTAAATGAAAAGAACAAGGTATCTGGAATTGTTGATAGGCAGGATCTTCTGGAATCAATTATAAACGTATGGCCTGAAAAACCATCAGAAAACCGTCTTTGAAAACCGTTTTTGAATTATTCATGTTAGTTGACTATGTAGGTGAAGTTACGGTAAAGAACAGAGCAACTAGGTAGAGAATTAACCGGAGAAACAAAAGGAATATATGCGATGTAAAACAGCAACAAATTTTCACGCAAAAAGATTATAACATCAAAGATCATCATTAATAATAATTATAAATTTGCAATAAAGGAAAACTTTCGGAAAGATTCGGGAAAAATTGCTTTCAGGTTTTATTTTTTTCCGGGAGCAACTCTGGGTCTGCTGAAGAATCAACTGCAGACTCTAGAGAAGCTTCTGCAAGAAAGCAGGAAAAGAAGAAACGGAATATGAAAAAAGCAATTAACTGCAACTCGAATTCGGTGATCCTATTGAACAAAAATACGACATTTTCATCCGTCGATAAGATGAAGGTTCAGCCAGGTGTGAGCAAATCTAAAAAAGCGCAGCAAAAGGACCCATATATGATTAGCAGCATGGGGAATATGCGAATTGGTCCTGAGTTTAAATCCCGTATTTCAGAACATGAAGGAAGAATCCTGGCTTTGGCAACGAGGAATGTAGTAACCCTTCCTCCTACTGCAACAATTATGGAAGCAATCAAGATTATGACTGAAAGAAAGTTCAGGCGCATTCCTATCACAGATGCTGGAACGCGAAGGCTGGAAGGGGTTATTACTTCCGTAGATATTATCGATTTTCTAGGGGGTGGGAGAAAGAATCTGCTCGTTGAAAACCGCTTCAAAGGTAACCTTCTGGCTGCAATCAACGAAGAAGTACGGCAAATCATGGAAACTGACATTCCCTATCTCCATGACCAGGCTGATTTTAAAGATGCTGTATCAACTATGGTTGAGAGAAGAACAGGAGGTTTGCCAATTGTAAACAATGACATGCAGGTCGTTGCAATTTTTACTGAAAGGAACGCACTTGAACTGATGGGAGGAATAGTGACAAACAGAACTGTTGATGAATATATGACTGAAAACGTCAAAATGGTCTCAACTGATACTCCCATTGGACAAGCGGCAAAAGTAATGGTAGGGAACAGACTCAGACGACTTCCTGTAGTCAAGGATGGCATCTTTGCAGGAATAATCACTTCCTCTGATATTATCAATTTCCTTGGAAGAGGAGATGCTTTCAGTAAGTTAACAACGGGAAATATTCATGAGGCACTTGACCAGCCTGTAGGTTCTATTGTCTCAAGAGAACTAATATGGACCGTCCCGGGTACAGACCTCGGAAGAGCAATGGAAATAATGATTGAGAAAAAAATAGGTTCACTTCCGATTTTGGAAAATGGACTGCTTCGTGGCATCATTACTGAAAGAGATTTCCTTAGATCTCTGAATGAACCTGGTAAATAATCAATTGAACAGAACTGATTTCAATTGATCAAACTCGTCATGCTAGTTTAAGCTAGCTCAAACTATCCTGAAACTTAGCAAAGTTTAGTGAAACTGAAGTATAACTGAGCCTTAAGTTAACTGAACCCGAAAAAGCTTCGGGCTTAAGTTTCAAGAGTTTAAGGTTTAAGGAGATTAAGCTTTCAAGAATTTAAGGTTTAAAGAGACTGAGCTTTCAAGAAACTGAGCTTTCAAGAGTTTAAGATTTAAAGAGACTGAGCTTTCAAGAGTTTAAGGTTTAAGGAGATTAAGCTTTCAAGAATTTAAAGTTTAAAGAGACTGAGCTTCAAGAGTTTAAGGTTTAAAGAGACTAAGTTTTCAGGAGTTTAAGGTTTAAGGAGACTAAGTTTTTGGGAATTTTAAAAAAGAAAAATCCTCTAACTGGACACGCCAGGAAATAAGACTACTTTGTAGATAGGTCGAGAAGTAACCTGTACATTGAACATTCAGGATTTGGAGTGTAGTCTGTTTTAAAACAAGGACTTTCAAAATAAGAACTTTTAAAATAGCTCTCACTTCAACAAGAGGTACTGGTTACTCCCCTAAAAATTTACAGCCTATAGTTAAAAGTTGTAGCTTTCACATCCAATTCAAAAAGTATAATTATTGATACTTATATATTGTAAAAGTGAAGGAGGTACTTCATGAATGTGGCGGACATCATGAGTTCACCTGTGTATGTCCTAAACGCAGACGAACCCGTGTCACGTGCAAGAAAACTGATGTTAAGGCATAGAATCAGTACATTGCTTGTCCTCAACGAGGGCAAGATGGTGGGAATCGTTACAAAATCAGACATCACTAACCGTCTGGCTCAGGCCGAACCTCTCTGGAGGAGAAGACCGATTGACCAGATCCCTATCAAGTTACTGATGACTGAATCGGTTATTACCATCTATCCTGAAGCCTCTATTTTCCAAGCAGCTACCTTAATGCTTGAGAACGGAGTGCATAACGTTCCGGTGGTAAAGAACGATATTGTAGGCATTGTCACCAGGACAGATCTTGTGCGTTATGTTGCGGAAAATAGCGAGGAAATGAAAACAAAAATCCCCAAGTTAATGTCTGAAGATATTATTTCTGTTCACAGGCATCACACTATTAACCACGTAATTGATGAAATGAACCGGAATGAGATCGAAAGAGTAATCGTCAAAGATGATGCAGGAAAGCCTGTAGGGATAATTTCTAGCAAAAGCCTTGCTTTAAATCTCTTAACTGATTTTCAAGGCGAACTTTCCACGAAAAACATCAAGATGGCACGTAAATCCTCACCTGGAGGCCAGAAAACCTTCAGATACGTAAAAGAGGTGCCTTTAATCGCAGAAGACATCATGGTTTCTCCGATAAACTCCATTGACGTAAATGAAAATATCAGTGAAGCTGCTAAAAAAATGATAGAGGAAGGAGTGACTGCATTACCTGTCAGTGACGGAGAAAATATAGTGGGAATATTAAGCAGAACCGATATCATGAAAGCCATCCTCTAACCATTCTCTGGCAGTATGGAGGTATATACTGCAAAAGTAGCAATAGAAAACGATAGAGAGATAGATAAAACAGCTAAGAGCAAGAGAAGGATGCGAAATTGAAGTAAAGGAAAAACGGATGACGAAAACACGCAAAAAATTGCGAACATTATGATTAAAAGTTCTGGATACGCATGAGGTGAATTGCATGCAAGTTAAAGATATAATGGTACAGCCATACAGGATTGACAAGTCAGACACCATATCTCACGCCCTAGATCTAATGGAAAAGAAGGATACAAAGCGCCTGCTGGTAGTCCACGATGATCAGATACTTGGTGTACTTACAATGAGAAGTCTGACAGAGCAGCTCGGGACTCGCAAGAAACTGAGCAAACCTGCATCCTCTCTGCATGTTGCAACAGCCGTATCCGACAATTTCGTAAAGGTTCTGCCTGATACCGATACCAGGGATGTTCTTACCCTGATGAAAAAGAGTGGTGGCGTAATTATTGTCACTGATAATGGAAAAGCCCTGGGCTGGGTGACACCCCAGGAATTTATGGAACGAAACCACTTCACAGGCTTTGTCGGGGAAGTAATGGAGAAAAACCCTATAGTTATCAGTTCGTCTGACAGGGTTAGCCACGCTAGGCGACTTATCCTTGACAAAAACGTAGGAAGGCTGCCAGTAATTGAGAGCGGAAAACTTGTAGGCATTATCGCCGAAGACGATATTGCCTTTGCTATGCGTTCTTTCAGGGATCTAGTTGCTGATAATCAGCAGGATTCAAGGATCAAGAACCTATTGGTAGGGGATATTATGACTCGTAGTGTGATTAGTGTCTATACCAATACTCCACTTGAAGAAGCTGTTAGGACAATGCTAGAACATGATGTAGGAGGTGTTCCAGTCCTTACCCTGGATGATGAACTTGCTGGTTTCCTAGCTCGCAGAAATATAATAAATACACTTCAAGAATAAGCTCTAGTCTAGTGAGAAAGAGCAGAAAAAACTTGATTGAAATTCCGAAGGTCAGTAATTAAAAGAAGGCCTGCTTTCTTAAAAACAGGCCTTTTTGAATTTCTAACTTTTCTTTGGATTTACTTCTTGCTTTAAAATGAATTTCTCTTTAAAATGAATTTTTCTTTAAAACAAGCTTAATTTTACTATTAATTCCCATTTTAGGATCTTTTTTAGTATAATTTCTCATTTTTAATAGTTTTTTCATTTAGGGCAGTTTCCAATTAGGACGGTTTCCAATTTTCAGAATGATCTATCCCCACCAATGATGCCTCCAAGAATACCAGTCCCAGCAACACCATTTTGTTCGTCTCGACGGCCATAAACAGAGGCTGCAAAGATTCTGTCAGCAAGGCGCGAGAAAGGAAGGCTCTGCATATACACTGTGCCTGGACCTGTAAGGGTTGCAAGAACAACTCCTTCACCACCGAAAAGGGCATTTTTAAAGTTCCTTGACCAGGTTATATCATAGGTTACTGTCTCAGTGAAAGCTGCCACACAGCCTGTGTCAACACGATAAGTCTCGCCAACCGCCAGGTCTTTTCTTATAACTGTGCCCCCGATATGGAGAAAGGCCAGACCGTCACCCTTTAGTCTCTGCAGAATAAAACCTTCACCACCGAAGAACCCTGCTCCGAGCTTGCGAGTGAAAGCTATTTCTATATCTACTCCGCGAGCAGCACAGAGAAATGAATCTTTCTGGCAGAGGAGACTGCCTCCGAACTTTGTGAGGTCAAGGGGAATAATCTTACCCGGATAAGGAGCCGCAAAAGCTACATGCCCTTTTCCGGAACCTTTGTGAACAAAGCTTGTAATGAAGAAACTTTCTCCTGTCAGGGCCCTTTTAAGTCCTTTTTTGAGACCTCCGAAAAATCCACCACCTTCATTACCCATACTGGTCTGCATCTCAATTCCTGGCCCCATGTATGCCATAGCTCCAGCTTCTGCCTGGACAGCTTCGTTAGGATCAAGCTCAATTTCGACGATCTGCATATCGTCGCCGATAATATTGTAGTCGATTTCATCTGCCATTTTATAATCTCCAGTCTTTCTTTGCAAGCTTAGATGTAACAGACATTATAAGCCAAATACTTAAAAACATTTTCAATGTACTGAGACATTCCCAAATTTGTTATCCAAGAAACAGGTGAAAAATTGATATTACAAAAATATAACTGAACTATACTTGAACTATAACTGAACTATACCTGAGATC
>DUGT01000001.1:21221-22640 GCA_013331275.1 Methanosarcina sp.
CATACTTGATATCCGTAACCTAATATCCACATACATGGTATTCTGAATATGGTATTCTGAATATGGTATTCTGAACTTGGTACTCTGAAAACATGCCTGAGAACAATAACTTATTTCAGGCCTGAAAACAGATAAATAAACATGAGTAGAGAGGGGAACGAGGAGATAGATCCTCAATTTATAGCTAGGCTTGCCAGTTTCCTGGGGTTTGATAAGGAAAGAGTTCAGCACCTTTTTGAGAAAAACTATCTTGCCCAAAATTGGGGAAAATATGAATACCTGTTCCGCTTCGATAAGGAGATCTCTCATATCGAGAGGGGAACTGTGCTTTATGAGAAAGACGATTCTTTTGAAATCATTATGGGGTTCCCGAAAATCCAGAGAGCCATGGTACTGGATCCCACTATTAAAAAACACTTTAGCGGCCTTGAAAAAGTGGCCGTAGAAGAAAAAATGAATGGGTATAATGTCCGCATAGCAACTGCAAAAGATGAAATCCTTGCAATCACTCGGAGCGGTTATATCTGCCCTTATACAACTCAAAAAGCAAAAGAGAAATTGAATCTGAGATTTTTTGAAGATTTCCCTGGACTTGTACTTTATGGAGAAATGATAGGCCCGGAAAATCCTTATGTCCCAAAAGATATCTATGGCATCGAATCGGTAGAGTTTTATATCTTTGATGTTCGTGAGAAAAACAGCGGTAAGCCTCTTCCAATAGGTCGGAAGCAGGAAATTCTGGAAAAATATGGCTTTTTCCAGGTAAGGTCCTTCAAAGAAATACCTCTAAAAACTGCTGCTGAAGAAATCGGAAAAATCATCCGCGAACTTGGAGAAAAAGAGCATGAGGGCGTCGTAATAAAAGATCCGGAAATGATTCTTTCTCCGTTAAAATACACTTCTTCACAGAGTAATTGTTCGGATCTCAGGCATGCTTTTAAATTTTACAATGAAACCGGCAGAGACTATATGCTTTCCCGGATTGTCAGAGAAGGATTTCAGACGGTCGAATGGAACGAAGACAAGGCCGAGTTTGAAAAACGCTGCATGCAGCTAGGAAAAAGCATACTGGATCCTCTCAGGGAATCCATCCAAAAGGTAAAAAATGGCCAGAGATTATATGAGGAAGCAAGAATCCGGGTAAAGGATCTAAAAACTGCAGCAGATTTTGAAGATTATCTTAAAAGACTCGGGATAGATGCAATTTTTGAAGAACCTCAGTTAGTAGGGGAAGAGTATCTAATTATTATAAAAAAAATAAACAAAAGTACCAACGATAAAACTCAAGCAATCTGGCAGGGTGAAACCTGGTAATCTTTTTCTGCCAGGTTGAGCTTTAAGGTTTGGATTTTTAAGAGTTTTTAGAATGTTTCGAAAAGAAATATATTAGAGTAATTATACCAGATGCATTATACTAAA
>DUGT01000001.1:22751-25568 GCA_013331275.1 Methanosarcina sp.
CATTATACTAAACACGTTATATCAGATGCAGGCTCAGAGTTATAACACCTTGTAAATTCAGATTAATTAATAATATACAGACTAAAGGATTACAGCAAATTTCAAAGAACTACGAGAATTAGAAGGAATTTAAAGGAATTATAAAAATTACAAGAAATTTAAAGGAATTACAAAGAACTAGAAGGAATACAGTATGACAAATGTTGCAATTATCGGGACGGAAAAAAGCGGGAGAACCTCTCTTGCCGCAAATCTGGGGAAAAAAGGAACATCCTCTGACATAACTATGTATAACAATGATAAGGAGAGCCGGAAAATGGCTTTTGTAGACCCTCATGGCTATCCTAAAGCTTTAAAATCCCTGGTTACGGCACTCAATATCTCAGATATGGCAGTCCTCTGTGTCCCTCCTGATGGCCTTGATAGGAATAATCCCACAAGTGTTCATACCGGAGAATGCATTGTTGCCCTTGACCTGCTTGGTTTTAAGCATGGGATAATTGCTCTGACAAAGTCAGACAGTACCCATATGTATGCAATCGACGAATTGAAAAAGAAAATAAACTTGATGACCGCAGGCACTTCTCTCCAAGAATGGGAATGTATTTCCATGAATACCAACAAAGGTGCAAAAAATCCTTTTGAAGGTGTGGAAGATCTCAAAGCCAAAATTTCAGAGATTTCGGAAAAAATCGAAGCCGAACAGGCTGAGTTGAATAGTCTGCCTGCAAGAGTGTTTATAGACCATGCATTCAATGTCACTGGAAAAGGTTGCGTTGTTCTTGGAGTTGTCAAACAGGGAATTTCAAAAGATAAGGACAAAACCAAAATTTTCCCGATAGACAAAGATATCGAAATCCGGTCCATTCAGAGTCATGATGTGGATATTGACAGTGCACCCACAGGCACCAGGGTGGGAATGCGTCTTAAAAACGTGCAGGCCAAAGATATAGAAAGAGGATTTATTATCTCTGACAAGGAAATCGTAACTACTGACTATACCCTTGAATGCACCATCTCAAAATTCACACGAGCAATTGAAACCTCAAGTGTGCTTCATCTCTTTGTTGGCCTGCAGTCAGAACCTGTACGTGTAGAGAAGATTCTGGTTGGCGGGCAGGGAGTACAAGAAGCAAAGCCAGGCAGTACTTGCGTACTGGAACTTTCAGGTAACAAAAAAGTAGCTTACAGTAAAGATGACCGTTTCCTGCTAGCAAATCTTGACATGTCACAGCGGTTTGCAGGCTATGGCTTTACAAAATAAGTATTTTTAAAATACTATTCAAATTCTTAAAGGGTTAATATGGAAAAGAGTTCAGGAGAAAAGGAAAGCATACATGAGGGCGAGGAAAGCAAAGTAAAAGATAAGACTCTCTATGGAAATGTTTTTCACAGAAATGTATGCTGGCAGCGTTCTTACAAGAGGCCGGAAGGTGAGGAGCTTATCATGGCACTGTACGGCAGCCTCAGAAACGGGCTTTATAATAGCCACCGTTTTGACCTGCAAACCAGATCAGAGTTCCTTGGCACAACAACAGTAAGAGGGTATGCTCTTTACTCCCTGGGCCCTTATCCTGGAATATACCCTTCGGAAGGTTCCTGTGTTATAGCTGAAGTGCGCAGGTTTTCGGGAAAACAGCAGCTTGAAATTGCCAAATCAATTGATTATATGGAACTTTTCGGAGGATATCATAGGGAATATGTGGATCTGGAAATCGGTGATCAAAAGTTCAGAGGCTTTATCTATGTTTATGACGAGAAGCCTGAATCGGAAAGAATTGAACATGGTGACTGGGCCAGATACTTGAAAGAAAAAGAACAGTACGAATAAACAATTAAAAAAATTAAAGAATAATGCGAAAAATATTACAAAATTTTCATTACAAAATTTTCATTAAAAATCTCATTAAAAATTTCATTACAAAAAATTCCCTAGAGTAAATTATTAATAGGGAGTTTATAAAGTAGTTTACAAAGAACAACAACTGAAACATTCTATTTTATTAACAAGTGTTAACGTTTAATCGTAGATATAGAGTCGTGGTTAATCGCAGTTATGATAGTCTATGAATAAGTTCGTGAAGTTGGAAAGGAGGACTCGCTTGCGAATTTTACAGATATTCTAGAGTTTATAAAGAAACCGCAAATCTACGCAGAAGGGAATGCTGTTATGTGGACAGATAACCACATTTCAAAGCAGTTGTTGGACATCCATTTGAACCCGGATATTGACCTGGCAAGTCGGAGAAGAGCAAGTATAGAAAGTACTGTGGACTGGATTTTAAATTCAGTCAATCTAGAAAAAATGAACATTCTTGATCTGGGATGTGGACCTGGATTGTATGCTGAACTTATAGCAAAGAGGGGACATAAAGTAACGGGTGTCGATTTCTCTAAAAATTCAATCGAATATGCCAGAAGTGAAGCCTTAAAGAAAAACCTGGATATAGAATATGTAAACCAAAATTACCTCGAACTGTGTGAAGAGAATAAATATGACCTTGCAATGATGCTTTTTACTGATTTTGGCGTCTTAACACCAGTTGCAAGAAAGACTTTATTACAGAATGTTTATAGGGCTTTAAAGCCTAACGGAACTTTCATTTTTGATGTTCTCAGCGATAAAGACATTGAGTTGAAAGTTGGTGAGAAATCCTGGGAAATGGAAGAATGTGGCTTTTGGAAAGATAGACCATACCTTGTTCTTTCAGACTCTTATTACTATCCGAAGGATAAAGTGATATTGTACCAGCACATCGTAATCGATGATCCTGATAATTTCGATGTATATCGTTTTTGGACTCACTTCTTTACATC
>DUGT01000167.1:0-3698 GCA_013331275.1 Methanosarcina sp.
TAATCTAAATCTGAACTTAAAGCTAATCTAAATTTGAACTTAAAGCTAATTTAAATCTGAACTTAAAGCTAATTTAAATCTGAATTTAAAGCTAATTTAAATCTGAATTTAAAGCTAATTTAAATTTGAACTTAAAGCTAATCTAAATCTGAACTTAAGGCTGAACTCAAAGTTAACTTCAAGCTAAACTTACAATAAACTTAAAGCTACGGTAGGAATCCACTACTTAATTTAGAGGGTTGCAATCACACTCATCCATGTTGAAACTACTTAAAAAATGTTGATTTCAATATATACAAAAAACTAAAGGAGTAATTGTATGAGCGAGGAAATTGATGAACTTGATGTTTATTTCGAGAATAAAAGCGAGCCTACCGAAGGAGAAGCTGTCAAACTGGAACATATGATGATGGAAAAGGTTTCCATAAATCCTGCAAGAAGAAAGCTCCTGAGGATTGTTGGAATCTTTGGAAAGACTGAAAAACAGCTAAAGGAAGAATCCGGATTAAATGACTTCTTCTTTAAGTTCCACATGGATTTTCTATTAAAAGAAGGCTTTCTGAAACTTGAAGAAGGAATGTATCGCCTGACTGATGCTGGAATTGCCATGCACGATTCAGTGTGTTAAATAAACTTTTTTCAATTTTCCCTCTATTTTGCAACTTTCAACGGGATTTTCTTGTTGTTGGATGGTTAACTCCATCCTGATTTTAGAAGGCTTCCTTTTGCTAAAAAGCGATAAGTTTTTATGTTTGTCTTGTCAATGGCGTTATGACCAAACTTTTCGATATCCTATGGAAGTTTCAAAAACGCCCTATTTAATTTCCAGGTATATATCGAGCAATCAAAAAGGAGTGTGAATAAATATGCCAGCAACAGTTAATGCAGATGAATGTTCCGGATGTGGAACCTGTGTCGATGAATGCCCCAATGATGCAATCGCTCTTGATGAAGAGAAGGGAATCGCAGTAGTCGACAATGACGAGTGCGTAGAATGCGGTGCATGCGAGGAGGCATGCCCGAATCAGGCAATTAAAGTAGAAGAGTAAAACGGTAACTAGTTGGAATAACCTACTTATTCCAATTTTCTTTTTCTTTTTTATCAATCAGTTTTATCAATCAGCTTTATCAATCAGTTTTATCAATCAGTTTTATCAATCAGTTTTATCAATGACTCTTATCTTTCCGGAGGTAGCTTTTAAATGGTAGCAATTAAAGCGGGTATTTTAGGCGCCACAGGCGCTGTTGGGCAGAGATTTGTAGAAGCACTTGCAAACCACCCCTGGTTTGAGATTACAGCCCTTGCAGCATCCGAGAGAAGCGCCGGCAAAACATATAAAGAAGCCGCAGGCTGGAGGTTAGATACAGCAATGCCGGAAAGCGTTAAAGATATTAAAGTTGTTCCGGTGGATCCAAAAGCCGTAGACGCGGACGTAGTGTTCTCGGCACTTCCTGCAGACCTTGCCCTGACAGTGGAACCCGAATTTGCAAAAGCCGGATTTGCAGTGGCAAGCAATGCCTCATCTTACAGGATGGAAAAGGACATACCTCTTGTGATTCCTGAGGTAAATCCGGAACATCTCGGGCTTCTTGAAGTCCAGCAGGATGCAAGGGGATGGGACGGATATATTATTACAAATCCTAATTGCTCCACGATTGTCATGGCCGTTACCTTAAAGCCCCTTATGCAGTTCGGGCTCGAAACCATACAGGTGGCCACAATGCAGGCGATCTCAGGTGCAGGTTTTTCCGGAGTTGCCGCAATGGCAATTTATGACAATGTAATTCCGTACATAGGAAGCGAAGAACAGAAGATGGAAACTGAAACTTTAAAGCTTCTCGGAGAGTTCAATGGTTCTGAAATCGTGCCTGCAGATATGAGAGTCAGTGCTTCCTGCCACAGGGTTCCTGTAACAGACGGGCATACCGAAGCCATCTGGGCCGGAATGAGAGATAAACCGACGCCTGAAGAAGTAAGAAAAGCTTTCCTGAACTTTAACCCAGGGCTGAAAGAACTTCCTTCCGAACCTTCAAAACCTTTAATTGTAAGAGACGAAATCGACAGGCCTCAGCCGCGCCTTGACCGCAATATGGGAAAAGGCATGAGCGTTTCGGTAGGCCGTATAAGAGAAGGAATCCGCTACATTGCAATGGGACATAACACCATACGTGGAGCAGCCGGAGCAAGTGTATTGAACGCGGAACTCCTGCACTCGATGGGCAAACTTTAAATCTTTGATTGTTTACAAGCAAAATAATATGAGAAGCGAAAGCTTAACAGTTTAAGGCTTTTGCTTTCCACTTTACCTTTCAGCTTTACTTTTCAGCTTTACTTTTCAGCTTTACTTTTCAGCTTTACTTTTTAGCTTCGTTACTTATTTTAAATCTATTCAAATCTATTAAGTCTTTATTTTTTATTTACTTCAGACCTTTTGAAAATCTTATAAAAATAGTTTTCTTCCAGCTTCCTCTACCTTTCTCATAATCTCTTTTACAGGGATGCCGGTTGTTTTTGCGATTTTTTTGCAATCCTCAAACTCGGCAGAAATATTAAGAAGTATTCCTTCAGAGTCCCTGGCAATCTTGACCGCAGATTCATATATCTGCCCTTCGATTTCAAACTGAACCAGTTCTATTCGTCTGTCAGCCATCAATCTGTGTCTGGTAGGAATAACTCTTACTCCAAGGGATCCTGTTTCGATAATGATTTTTCGGGCGAGCTTTGCAGTGTCTTCAGGTTTTGCAATGACCTTAATAACATGAGCAGGACGGCCTTTTTTCATTGTTGCCGGAAGAATTGCTACATCCCTTGCTCCCATAGCAAGCAGTTCTTCGAACAGATTCCCCAGGACTTCTCCGCTCACGTCGTCTGCATTAGTTTCAAGTACCTCGATTATATCCGGAATCAGGCAGGAATCAAGTTCGCATAATATTCCCTGAAGCACATTAGGTCCGGAAAGCTCGGAATCTCCAGCTCCGTAACCTATTGAAATTATCCTGCCCTGAGGAAAAGCCTCCAGAGGTCTTGCAAAATGGGACAAAATAGCAGCTCCTGTAGGAGTAAGAAGCTCCTTTTGCTCAATTCCTCCCCTAAAATAGAATTTTCCTTTTCTGAGAAGCTCAAGAGTTGCAGGTGCTGGCACAGGCAGAATTCCATGTGCACACTTGATTGTTCCACTGCCTACATTTATAGGAGTGCAGTAAATAGATTCACAGTTAAGGGAATGAATAGCTGCTGAAGAGCCGATTATATCAGCAAGCGCATCACTCTGTCCAACCTCATGAAAATGAAGTTTTTCAAGGTCAAGCTGCCCATGAACTGAAGCTTCGGCCTCAGCCATCCTCGAAAAAATATCAAGGGCACTTGCTTCCACATTGAGGGGCAGTTTTGCAGCCTTTACCATGTCCAGGATTTCAGGATATTTGCGGACTGGCTCTTTTTCAGGCACATTAATTCGGACATCCAGGGCTTTTATTCCCTTTTTTACAACTTCTCTTATATCTACGGATACGTCGACA
Source organism: Methanosarcina sp. (assembly GCA_013331275.1). Lineage (GTDB taxonomy): Archaea > Halobacteriota > Methanosarcinia > Methanosarcinales > Methanosarcinaceae > Methanosarcina > Methanosarcina sp11020u. Next base: position 3,520 of record DUGT01000167.1, read on the forward strand.
GAAGCTTCTATTAGCTCTTTAACCAATTTTCGGTCAGCCCCAAGATCGAGAGTACATCCAAGGATCATATCTCCTGCTGCCCCTGAAAAAGGGTTGAATACAAGTGCTTTCATAAAGTTCTTTCCTGAGTTTTGATTTCTTTTCTTTACTTTATTTCCTTTTTATTCCCTTTCTTATTC
>DUGT01000167.1:3852-12341 GCA_013331275.1 Methanosarcina sp.
CTCGCCTTCTTTGCCATGTGTGTAGGCAGCTGCAATCATGTTTGCAATTCTGGCTGCATATGCTCCTGCAACAAAGCCTGCATCAATATTCACAACTGCAAGTGTAGAACAGGATTGGAGCATTGCCAGCAGGGCAGCTTCTCCTCTTCCACCTGCTCCATAGCCTGTCGAAACCGGAAGCCCGATTACAGGTACGTCAACTAATCCCGAAACTACTGTTGGAAGCGTTCCTTCCCTTCCGGCTGCAACGACAATTGCTCCTGGCATCCTGGCTTTCAGTTTATCCAGTGCCGGGATAAGCCTGTGGATTCCTGCAACTCCCACATCATAAACTGCAACCGTCTCACAACCCATTTCTGAAGCTACAACCCTTGCTTCTTCCGCAGCAGGAATATCTGCTGTACCTGCTGAAACGAATCCTACGACTCCGCCGGTTCTGGGTGCAGGCGTCCCGTCATGGACAACAACTGTGCGGGCCCTACTGTTCCACTCAAGTTTATCCTGACCAAAGGCCTGCTTTAAGGCTTCCAGATGCCCGGGTAGAACCCGCGTGATAAGGGCTCTTTTGCTCTCTAAAACCATGACTCTTGCAATTTCTACTACATCATCAGGGTCTTTACAGTCGGCAAGAATAGCTTCGATTACTCCTGTTCTGCTTTTCCTGTGAGAATCAAGTTTTGCTATATCCATATAGGAGACAAAACCCAGGCCTCTAGCCTGCTTTTCTGCACTCTCTAAATCCATTTTTCCTTCTTTAACGGCCTTAAGTATGTCAGTAAGATCCATGTATTAACCTTCGCGTAGAAGAATTAGATGCTTTAGCAATAAACAATTTAAATACCAAGTTGTTAGATAACAATTTATTCGCTTGGATGCTCTTTAGAGTTTCGCGTTATGCTCATACAAGTTTGATTTTCAGAGTCATTTGGGTTATTGCTTTGCAATTTAAGGTAGAAATTCAAAATTTTAAAGCTGAATGAGTATGATAAACTGAATATGAAGATAAGCAGCGGAAAATGGAAATATTGTTTAATCTTTCAATGTGAACAATATCTTCATCTTGCTTTCCTGGCACTTAAAATTGTTTTCGCTTTTAAGTTTGCTTCTTGAACAGCTGCTTTGCCATGGCAACTCTCTCCTCCAGATCAGATCCTTCAAGTTCTTCTACAACAGATTCGAGAATTGTTGGGATCTCAAGGTGCTGGGGGCATTTCTCAAGGCACTTTCCACATTGTACGCACTGCGATGCAAATCCGGTTTCTCCGCCCAGAACACCACCCAGCCTTGCAGCATACATGAAATTTGCATCGCCTGCATTGTTGGACATGTACAGGTTGTTGTATGTTTCGAAACATAATGGAATATCCACTCCTGCCGGGCAGGGCATACAATATCTACATCCCGTACAGCCTACTTTCATAAGTTCGCGGTACTTCTGCTCTACTTTCTTTATTAGTTGTAGTTCGGTTTCAGTCAGAGAATTTGGGTATGCTTTGTCTGCTGCTGTAAGATTCTCTTCAATATGTGTTTCTTCGTTCATCCCAGAGAGGACAACTGTGACCTCTGGATGGTTCCATACCCAGCGAAGAGCCCATTCTGCAGGAGTCCTCTTAGTAGGGACCTCATCCCATATTTCTTTTACAACCGGAGGCACTGGACTTACGAGGTTCCCTCCACGGAGAGGTTCCATAATAATCACTCCAAGGCCTTGTGAAGCTGCATATTCCAAACCCATGGTACCCGCCTGGTTCTTTTCGTCCAGGAAGTTGTACTGGATCTGACAAAAGTCCCAGTCATAGGCATCCACTATTCGATTGAAGTCTTCTCCCGAACCGTGGAAAGAAAAACCTACATTAATTATGCGGCCATCAGATTTGGCTTTGTCTAGGAAATCAGCTACACCCAGTTTTTCAACATTGTCCCACAGTTCACCAACTAGAGCATGGATAAGGTAATAGTCGATGTGGTCTGTTTTAAGTTTCTCCAATTGAGCATCCAAGAATTTATCCATATCTTCCCGGCTGTCTATGAGCCAGGAAGGGAGCTTTGTTGCGAGTTTGACTTTTTCTCGATATCCATCAGCAAGAGCACGACCTAAAAAAGGCTCGCTCTGTTCCATGTGATAGGGCCATGCCGTGTCAATATAGTTTACTCCATGGTCAATTGCATAGCGTACCTGCTTAGTGGCTCTTTCTTCATCTATACTACCGTCTTCTTTGACTGGAAGGCGCATGCATCCGAATCCAAGTATCGAAAGTTCGTCTCCATTCTTTGGAACTTTTCTATATAACATTTTTCTTTCTCCTGAATTTTTGAATTATTTAACTGCATTGTGATTGACCAATTACTCATGACAAGATTAAAAATAAGTTTTCATACTAGTGGGCTAGTTCAATCAAAATAGGGTAGTCTGCTAATAAGTTCTGGCAGGTTTACTATCGTTTAGTATTCTAGGAATGATCATTTTACCAAAATGCATATTGATCTTTGTTCCATTCTTAATTTTACGAATCGCCATATCTGAATTCTTTTTTTGTTATATTTCGTTCACGAGCGAATTCTTACTGTTGAAAAATTTCTATTATAATTATCTGAATATTGAATTTCTTCTTGATTCAGTTCTTTCCGGACTTCGATTACACATGAAGCGTCAACTGGTTGATTATCATCCAATATTACTTCTCCAATTGAATCTGCACTGATATTTCCACTGCATGGGTTTTTTACACTTGTTATCGAACCTGTAATTACAGCATGAACCTCACTATATTCAAAGGCAAGATCACAATCGATCATTTCGCAATCTTTCAGAATCAGACCTTTTGCATAACAAAGCGGCTGGGTTCCGATTATTTTACACCGGATCAGTTTGAGATTTTCAGAGTACCAACCCAGATATTCTCCTTTTACTATACTGTCTGAGACAGTGACATTTTTGCTGTGCCAGAAAGCATCCTTTGTATCCAGACGGGAATTCCTGATTTCAACATTTTTCACATACTGAAAAGAGTATTTACCGTTCAATACAAATTTATCAAGCAGGATATCTGAGCTGTAGAAGAAAGGATATTCAGATTCAAGATCTGTATTCTTTATCATCATTCTGTGTGATAACCATCCGAATTCGGGTGATTGAATATTACAGTTTTCAATGGTGATGTCCTCACATTCCCGTACAGCTTTAATGCCTGCCATATGACTTTCTTTTATTGTCACCTGTTTGCTGTACCATAATGCAGCACGACAAGTTTCTGTCATACGACAATTTTCAATTTGAGCGTCTCTGACATGCCAGAAAGGATAACGAAGCCTGAAGTCACAATCTGAAACGTCTATTTCTGCGCTTTCCTTTAAGGCAGATTCTCCATCGCGAGGGCCATCAAAAACACAATGAATGATTGTCGTGTTACGTATACCATATAGGGCACGCTCTTCGTCCATTGTCAAGTATTTTAATGTATTAGTGTTTTGGCTCATATGTTTGAACCTGTTTTTATCATAGATTTTCTTTGAAGAATGATTCCAATTTGTCAAATGGGATCATGTCGGTCCTGTCGTACAGATCGATATGTCTTGCTCCCGGAACAATGTAGAGTTCTTTGGGTTCAGCAGCCATTTCATAGGCATCTTCACTGAAATACCTGGAGTGAGCATTTTCACCGATGATGAACAAAATTGGTCGTGGTGAAATGGTATCAATGTAGTTCATCAAAGGGAAGTTCATGAATGACATGCTACTTGTAATAGTGAATGCCGCTCCCGCATTAGGATGATGTCCACGCTCCATTCCGTAGTATTCAAAAAATTCACTTGAAATTGGATCTAATCCTTCTGGAATTGAATCAGCTGGTTCACTTGGGAAACTCACAGGCACTTCTGGAGTACCATTCTCAAAGTCTTTCCATCTTTGCTCGCCCAACTGAACTAAAGTTTGAGCACGCTGTTCATCAGTCATTGAATCTTCCCAGCCTTTTCGCATTACTCTGCTCATATCGTACATACTTGCAGTGGCAACGGCTTTGATACGGGAGTCAACCTGTGCTGCAGTAACGGCAAATCCACCACTGCCACAGATACCGATAGCTCCGATCCTGTTTCTGTCCACAAAATGGCGTGTTCCCAAAAAGTCTACTCCTGCGCTAAAATCTTCAACGAATATATCTGGAGAAGAAACATGTCTTGGTTCACCACTGCTTTCGCCATTAAAAGATTCATCGAACGCAATGGCAACGAACCCTCGTTCTGCCATATTCTGTGCATAAATACCAGCACCCTGCTCTTTTACACCTCCATAGGGTGTTCCTATAACAATTGCTGGATATTTTTTAGACTTGTCTATATCTTTTGACAAGTACATATCTGCTACAACGTCAATTCCGTACCGGTTCTTATAGGGCACTTTTTCTACAGTTACTTTTTCACTGAGTTCAAAAGTTCTCATACTTGATTCATTTTTAGATTCCATAGTTCCCGACATTTTTAGTTTTCCTGAATATTAGAATTGTATCACATAACATCGTTACTGACTGACTGAACAGTCAATAGCAATGCAGTTTTGGTATATATATTTTTTGATTGACTAATCACTCATACAAAGTGTGAAAAAATTAGTTTTTAGTTAGACCTCTCCAGATAATTCCTTAGATTTCTGTTCGCATAATTCAACTTTGTTCATTGTATCTATCCTTTGATCAAACTGCTTTTCCCATTTCATATGCCTGTTCCATTGCTTTGCTCCCCTTGATGTCTCCTATATTCCAGGTACCAGTTCCATAAATAATACCCTTTTCTTTTGGTTCTTCAAGGCAGGAAGTAAATCCCCGGAATCCTTCTATTGTCCGTTCCATAGCCAGCTTACTATCATTGGCTGCCGCTACAATAAAATAAAAATCTTTCTCGCTGATTTCTGTGTAACGGGGGCAAGTGCGGTCAATTAGAGTCTTCATTTGAGCATTCATTGTGTAGAAATACACCGGCGTTGCCATTACAATCGCATCTGCCGCAATCATTTTCTCTAATATTTCAGACATATCGTCTTTTTGGAAACAACCCTCTCCTCTATTAAAGCAGGTTCCACATCCTGTACAGTAATTGATTTCCTTATCCCTCAAGAATATCTTCTCTACAGCGTGTCCGGCTTCTTCTGCTCCAAGCATAAACTGGTCGCACAACATGTCGGAGTTTCCGCCTTTCCTCGGGCTGGCGGACAGTATCAGTACATTTTTACTCATTGAACTTATCTCCATATTTACATTATTTTTACATCTACTCTGGTATCACTTCATTCAAACACGCAATCGCATTCAACGTTCTTGGATATCCGATATATGGCAATAGCTGTGTAACTGCGCTAAGCAATGTTTCTTTATCGTTTCCAACACTTAGATTGCCCTGTATATGTCCTTTTAACTGTGGCTCACATCCGCCCAGGGATAATATCACAGAGAATGTCAAAAGTTCTCTTGTTTTGACATCCAGACCTTTTCTGGTGTAGTAATCGCCAAAACAGTTTGCAGACAGATATTTCTGAATATGGATCTGGTTTTCCGGTGCTGCCTCGTACATTTTATCGATTATGTCACCAAATATTTCCTTCTGAACTTCCAGCCCTTTTTCAAATCGCGTTTCAGGTGAAGTTGTAGACTGGCCTTCTAAGGGCAGTTTTACTCCTCTGCTTTCCAGTATTTCATTTGTGGCATGGATAAAATCAAATGCTTTCGCAATCCCTACATATGGTATAGATTGATATACAATCTCCTTAACCTCGATTGGAGTTACACCTACATTAAGTGCAGCACCAAGCATTACTTTATATTCGCTTAAAGTCTGGCTTGCAATCAATGATGCTAAAATGACCATTAATCTGGTCTTTGTATCTAAATTCCCATAGCTGATGACTTCATCGAATGCAAAATTGTCAAAGACCTCTATAAGTTCTGGATCCGTTACTTTAAGTGTTGATTTGTGATTTGGAAATAATTCTTCATGGTTTTTGTTTGCTGTTTCACTGATACTCATGATATAAACCTCACTTTCATTCTTATTTCGTAGGTGATGCAGGTCCTCCTGCCTCAAATTCCGCTACCACATCTTTGAGATACTCTGTAATCTTCAGATGCTGAGGGCATGCTTTTTCACATTGTTTACAGTCTATGCAATCGCTAGCTTTCCCATGAGTTGAAGTAAGGTTCAGATAATAAACAAACTGGCTTGATATATTATCAGTTACAGCACGCCTTGCACTATTATATAATGCAAAATAATCCGGTATTGCAATATTCTTAGGACATCCTTCTACACAATATCTGCATGTTGTGCAAGGAATCGCATTATTATCATTTATAATATCAATTACCTGGTTGATGATCCTATATTCTTCCTCGTTTAGGGGTTTGAAATCTGCCATATATGAGGTATTATCAAGGACCTGTTCCATGGTACTCATACCGCTAAGTACCATCATGACGCCTTCCTGACTGGCAGCAAATCTGATTGCCCAAGAAGCAATGGATGTCTCAGGATTATATGCTTTCATCAATCCTTCTGCTTTTTCAGGAACTAAGGCAAGATTTCCACCTTTACAGGGTTCCATTACAACAATTGGCTTGTTATGTTTTCTTGCCACCTCATAGCATCTTCTTGACTGAATACCAGGATTCTCCCAATCAATGTAATTGATCTGTAATTGAATAAAATCCAGTTCCGGATGAGCAGTTAGAATTTCATCCAGCAGTTCTGGTGTATCATGAAAAGAAATGCCCAGGTTCTCTACTTTGCCTTCTTCCTTTTTCTTCAAAGCAAAACCGAATGTATCGTATTTGCACGCCTGCTGATAAGCACTCATACCAATATTGTGAAGCAGGTAATAATCAAAAAATTCAACACCACAATCTTCCAATTGCTCATTAAAAATTTTATCCTGATCTTCCACTGATTTTAACATTCTAGGTGGAAGTTTTGTTGCAAGAGTAAATTCATCTCTACTATGTCTTTTTACTAAAGCTTCTTTAGTAGCTTCCTCACTCTTGAATCCGTGGTATGTATAAGCTGTATCAAAGTAAGTAAATCCTCTTTCCAAAAATGTATCTACCAGTTTGTTTAATGTTTCTGTGTCAAATGACGTCTGATCATCTTTATCCAGAAGTGGTCATCTCATACAGCCAAAACCTAATCGTTTTGCCATTTTATACTCCCTGTTCAGTGTTTCATAAATGTCCTGTAGTTATCTACAAGCGAGTCTACCGCTTGGAATTAATTTTAGGTCAATAGTGTCACGTAAAGGCACTCAAAAATTGATGATCGAACAGTTTATGAAATCATACCAATTTTACTCAACCAATCCGTAACATCTTTTTTTGCAGCACTTACACGAGAGCCTTGGACAGCCAGTCCTTTCAAAAGCGTTGCTTTTGGACAAAGTTTTGCAATATCTTTCTCACTGTGGCCTAATCCGCTTCCTTCATGTGTACAGAATGGAACAATGGTTTTTCCGGAAAAATCATATTCTTCTAGAAATGTAAATACTGGCATTGGTATCGTTCCCCACCAGTTGGGATAACCCAGGAATATCAAGTTATAAGAATCCATGTTTCCTACATGGCTGGAAAGCTCAGGTCTGGCATTGTCATTCTGTTCTTTTTTTGCCACGTTGGTGGTTGCAGTATAACCCCTGGGATAAGACTTTACTGTATCAATACAGAAAGCGTCGCTTCCTGTTATTTCCTGGATCATGTCAGCTACTACTTTTGTGTTGCCTACTTGCAAATTCACGATTTTTCCACTGACATAGTTATTCCCCTCACGTGAAAAATAGGCTATCAGGCATTTCTCTTCTTTTAAATTCGTTAATTTTTCCCCTCACTTTCTTTTTGTTTATTCATACTCAAAAATTTCAAATAATGATTATTCCTGAATAAAATTTGTATAGATGCTTTCTTCCTTCACCGGTAACTGTATGCCAGCCTTCATGCCAGCCTCCTTGCATTTCAGGAACCATGCCATATTCCGTGCAAGCACACGCATGGTCTGCAATCCTTCCAAGTCTTTTTTCACATCTTCTGGTTTTGCTCCATGAACCATATTCCAATAGCGGGAAGAAATAATGGGCATTTCTGAAATGGTGAAATATTTATTGAGCTGGTCAAGTGTGGCTGTCGTCCCCGCTCTCCTTGCGGAAACAACTGCTGCCGCCGGTTTCAGATAAAAAGACTGTCTTCTTCCCAGCAGGTCAGCATAGAAAACGCAATCCATAAAAGATGTAATCGCACCACCTGCGGCTGCATAGTGAACTGGAGAACCGAAAATAAATCCATCTGCATCTTTAGCAGTGTCAAGAAAATCGTTGACACGGCCATTAAATGCACAGAGCCCTGTTTTAGCGCAGTTCTTGCAGGCAGTGCACCCGGTAAGAGGCTTTTTTCCGATCCAAAAAATTTCTGTATCAATCCCTTCTTCGCTCAAAGTCTTTGCTACTTCTGTAAGGGCAGTAT
>DUGT01000211.1:0-369 GCA_013331275.1 Methanosarcina sp.
ATTTAATGGAAAAGCTCTTCTTTTGCTTTATTAAGATATTTGTTTGCTTCCTCAATTTTACTGGCAGCTCCAAGGATATCCTCGGAAGCATCGAGAAAACCATCTTTTTTAGCTTTCTGAGCCCATTCCTTGAAACTTTCAATGTGGCTTTCGTTATGCTCGATCCAGTGCTCAATCAAATGTGAAAGGTTGTCATGACTAAGTTCTTCAGTAATAGTCGTCCCTCCTGTTCAAAATATATACGATTCATGGTATAAATGCCCGCTGGATATAATTAGAATTTCTATAAAGATACCGTGAGAATATAAAAATAAACAAATAAGAGAGAATAGGTAGAATATATTGATAAAAATAATTGATACTAAAAAT
>DUGT01000211.1:545-7692 GCA_013331275.1 Methanosarcina sp.
AAAAATAATTGATACTAAAAATAGTTTGATAAGCAGAATTGTTTAAATTCCAAGAGCTAAGAATCAGGTTTTGAACGATTCTGCTTTAACGCTTACATTATAACACTTTGATAACACTTTGCTTCAGTTCTCAGGTTTAGACTGTCCTTGGATCAGTAATCTCACCTGATAGTGCTGAGGCTGCCGCGGTTGCAGGGGACGCCAGGTAGATAAAACCACCTTTTCCCATTCTGCCTTTGAAGTTTCGGTTTGCGGTTGAAATGCAGACTTCTCCTTCACCGAGCACTCCCTGGTGGGCGCCAAGACAGGGCCCGCAGCCAGGAGTTGCGAGCGTGACACCTGCTTTGAGTAGAGTTTCCATTGTTCCGTTTTCAATCGCTGCAAGGAGAGTTGTTCGGGATGCAGGAATTACAATTGTCCTGACTGCAACCTTTTTTCCTTTAAGGATTGATGCTGCGACCTCCAGGTCTTCAAGTCTGCCATTTGTGCACGTCCCTATGAATACTTGGTCTACGTGGGTACCTTCAACCTCTCCAACAGGCTTTACGTTGTCAACCTGATGAGGGCAGGCTACCTGAGGCTCGATATCTTCAGCAGAGTAAACGGGTTCTTTTACATAAAATGCGTCCTGATCGGCATAAACCGGTTCATATGAAGCAGCCGCTCTGTTTTTCAGAAAATCGAAGGTTTTTTCGTCAGGTGGAACAATTCCGGTTTTTGCTCCCATTTCTATTGCCATGTTGCAGAGAGTCATTCTGCCGGAGACTGACAATTCAGAGATAGCCTGCCCGTAAAACTCTATCGCCTTATAGGTGGCACCGTCAATTCCGGTCTTTCCGATAAGGTAAAGGGTCAGGTCTTTTGCATAAACTCCTTTTCCAAGCCTTCCTTCAACCGTGAACCTGAGACTTTCGGGCACCTTAAACCAGAGCTTGCCTGTAGCGAAAATTTCAGCCATATCGGTAGCACCTACGCCTGTTGCAAAAGCCCCGAAAGCCCCATAGGTACAGGAATGCGAATCAGCTCCCACAACCAGTTTTCCAGGCAAGGCAAATCCATTTTCGGGAAGTACCTGATGGCAGATCCCTTCTCCAAGCTCGTAAAAATTCGGAATGCCCTGCTCCTTTACCCATTCCCGGATTTCCTTTTGAAGAGTAGCTGAAGTCTCATTATTTGCAGGCGCTATATGGTCGAAAGGAATTATAATCCTTGAGGGGTCCCAGACCTTTTCCATTTCCATTTCCTTAAAAGCATTAACTGTAAGTACGGAGGTGCCGTCATGCGCCATTGCATAATCAACATCTGCCAGGACAAAATCATTTGCATTTGCCTCTTTTCCCGCTGCCCGGGATAAAATTTTTTCGCTAATTGTTCCCAAAAGTAAGTCTCCTGTTTGATAATCAAATAATAAAGGTTTGATGATTGAATAGTAATGAAGTCTAAGAAACTCAGATTCCTGGATTCACTATAATGAAATAACTGTAATATATTTGACATATACACTTGACATATTAAAGAATAGAAACCTAATATTACAAATATAAATTATACAAAAATCTTTTCAGCCTCTTGAAGCTGGTTTATATAGGGTTTCTATAAAGCAAAATAAACTACTCTTTATTTAATTAAATGTAACGCTGATGTCAATGCATGATTATTCTTTTCTACATTACACCTAATAATGAACTCTGTCCCATTTACCTTTTTCAGTTTAAGTTCTCCATCTAACTGGTCAACAAAGAAAGTTACAAACCGAAACCCAGGGCTGTCAAGTTTTTGATCTCGAAGCTTTCAGAAAGGCGCATACCGTTATCGAAAATTGTCAATAAAACTTGTACTCTTATAGCCTCACTTGTTTTTCAGTTTTTTCGTATTCCTCTTCAGTTTCTTCTCTAGAAAGGTAATATGTTTAATGCCAATGCTCATTAATGTTAAAGTGTTCTTCTACTTCAACTATATAAATATATAATATTGTCTAGATATTTTTCCATTTAATTCTACTTTGCATGATAATCTTTGTTGCAAGGGTCCTTAGAATTTGATTGTTTACCTACTTAGAAAAACGCAATTAACATATAAGCAAACAGTGTCAGTTTTCTATAATTCAAGGATAAGTGTACTTAGTTAAGATCTGTTTTTCTATAATATCACTGTAACTATTATTTCGGTAGCTATGTAAGGTTATCTGAATAGTTATTTCCTAAGATCCCTTCTTTTTCTCCCAACATCTTGTTTCCCAATTCTATCTACTGTCCTCTCTAATTTCCTTACATTCTTAGCATCATGTATCCATAGGTTATCATTATCGATTTTTGCGGTCAGAAGTATCAAACCCCATATCAAAGCAACAACTGCAAAAATAAGGAGATAAATACCCGATTCGTTTACATCTATAGTTCCCAGTGAATGAAAGATCAGCAGTATTGCAGAGAAAAATAACAGGAATAATTTGTATAAAAAAGGCCTGATATCCCTCTTTCCTTCGATTTTGTTGCCTGTGTAAATACTACCTTTTAACTCACGGGTTCCAAATGGAAATAACCAATTGATCCCTGAAACCGTACAGGAATCTTCGAGTAAGTGTAGTAATTGGCCTAATATCAATCCTAAAAATAATAAACTTATAAAAGTGGCATTTATTCCGTGGAAAATCAAATAGCCAACTATTGTTATTAACAAAGTGAGTACAAAGGAGCTTATGAATACTCCAATAGGCGAATGCATTACACCTCTATGTTGCTTCTCTACAACGTACTGAAGATTCATCTTTTCTTTTAAATTAAAAAAAGCGAAAGAAAAAACTATCAGCTTATGAAGAGGAACCATAATATCATAAATTACTTTGAAATCATAGTGTAACTTGGGCTTTTCATCACTGTCTGCATCAGGTATTAATGAGCCTATGGCAGCAGCCACAAGTAAACAGAAGGCATATACAGGATGCGAGTTATCTGAAAATATCAGTGGAATAGTAAATGGAAATACTGTTCCAAGTGTTAGGGAAACGTGATCTTTTCCCAGCATATAAAAAAAATACAAGTCTAAATCTATATTAATTTATTTTATATGATCTTAAAAAATCTCAAAAATCTCAAAAATCTCAAATGAATATTCCGAGATAGAAAAATTCCCCGGTGAATTCAGAATAGAATTCTCATTCTTCAGGCGAAGTTTTAAACATACTTACGACTCATACTTATCGCAGTTTGCATTCTAATAAAGCTCTTTTCCTGGAATACCTCAGGATAAAACGGCTTTCTCATTCTATTCTCAGAAAAAGGGCGAGAAATAAGTTTGTAATAGGGGATTTAATATGACGTCAAAATTGATGGATTATTTTAACAAGCAACCTAGAATTGGGGTTCTCAGCACATCGAGTAAAGACGGAAAGGTAGATTCGGCTGTTTTCGGCTCACCTCAGATGATCGATGAAAAGACCGTTGTAGTTGCAACTGGTAAGAACCGCACGTTCTCAAACCTTCAGGAAAACCCTTACGCAATGTTCCTGATTATGGAACCTGGAGCAGATATTATGGCATGGAAAGGGATCAGAGTTTATCTGAAGCTAAAAGAACTGGCGACTTCCGGGGAGATGCTTGATATGATCAAAAGCCAGATCACAAAAATAGCCGGTGAGGAGGCGGCAAAGATGATATATGCAACTGCCACCTTCGAGATTATTGAGCTGAGGCCTCTCGTTGATATGGGGCAGAGCTGGGAGAAATCTATCTGAGTTTTCAAAGTTATGGAACTCAAAATAGAAAATGAAAAACAAAATTATGGTGACGCACTCGGATGTAAGTAAGCATATCGCGCCACTGCTCCGGTTACTGTGGCTATTAAAAACCAGGAATTTTTATATCAGATATTTTTCTTTTTTCCAATCACTATCTTTTCCAAATATATGAGTTCAACTTTGCTGCCGAGCGGCTCCCGCCTGAACTCCTGATACCCCAGTTTATGATAGAGTTGAATATTTCTGATGCTATTCGATCCGGTGAAGAGTTCAAATCGAGCTACATCCCGATGCATAAGCTCAACCTCTGTCATCAAACGAGTGCCTATCCCCAGATTCTGCCATTCAGGATGCACAATCAGTCTGCCTATATGGCAAGTATTTTCTATTACGCGAGATCGTACAGATCCTATGATCGAGTGTTCGCTGATGGCTTTGAGGAACAGACTGGTACTGAACTCATCTCTGATCTCTTCGACAGTTTGAAGCAGAGGGGGGATGGACCAGTCATCGTAGATCTGAGCTTCACTCTGGTATGCCAGTTTCTGGAGAGCTAAGATTTCAATCGCATCTTCAAGGCTGGCCCGAAAAATCTCTACCTGTTCTGCCATGTCTCTCATTCCTAATTTCAATAATTAACAAGTTAGTGCAAGTTTCAATAAGACTACAAATAGACTACAGACTTGAGAATAGTACGCTCTGAAACCTGCAAGCTACTTTTTGTCCGAAAAAGTATCACAATTATAGTCCCAGGTTGATGATAAAATAACATAATTTCATTGTTGGAATTCAAATTCTATGAGTTGCATTCCAGGTGCCTCATTTGGACGAATTGAAAAACCGTACTTCTCGTAAAATTCGGCTTTTCCGGGAGCTGCAAATAACCAGACCCTTTCAATATTGGTCTTCTGGCACTTATTAACCAGTTGTTTTAAGATTGTGCTTCCTATCCTTTTATTTTGATGATCCGATATTACAATTATATCGCAGATCAGAGCATACAGGGCTCCGCCCGAAAGCAAACGTCCTGCACCAATAATCTTCTGATCTTTGTATGCTGTTATCCAGTACCAGGTGTTATCAAAGACCTTTTTCAAGTCATCTTCGGAAACCTTAAGAACTGGCATCCATCACGTGCTTGAAAACAGTTGAAAATACTCATGCTGGGTAGGAGAACTCGTTTTGTATTCGATATCTTTCATTCTTTACTCCTATAAAATTTACTTTAACAACTGAAACCACAATTAATAAGAAAAGAAATATATTTTTTTCTTTTATATTTACCAATTATTTTATATTGAAAATTAATAGCTTACTTTTTCATAGAATTTAATCACATTTCCATCTATAGATTATCAAAGTTCAACATTGTATACTTATTCGCAGAATGAAAAGTTTTAAACATATTTAAGACTATTATTATTACAGCCTGCTAATTAATTATAGTTCCTTTCATGACAGTACTTTGTGACCAAGCAGCTTCGCAAACTCAATTCCTAAAGGAAAGAGCGCTAAAACAGGCTATTAGAGGAGGTTTAGATATGACGTCAAAATTGATGGACTACTTTAACAAGCAACCGAGAATTGGAGTTCTAAGCACAGCGAGTAAAGACGGAAAGGTAGATTCAGCTATTTTCGGTTCACCCAATATGATCGATGAAAAGACTGTCGTAGTTGCAACAGGTAAGAACCGTACGTTTTCAAACCTTCAGGAAAACCCTTACGCGATATACATGATAATGGAACAAGATACGGAATGGAAAGGGATCAGGGTTTATATGAAGATGAAGGAGTCTGCAACGTCGGGGGAAATGCTTGATACGATTAAAAGCCATATCGCAAAAATGGCCGGAGAGGAGGCTGCGCAGATGATGAATGCAACGGTTACCTTCGAGATTATTGAGTTGAGACCTCTCGTTGATATGGGACAGGGCTGGGAAAAATCAATCTGAGTATTCAGAAGTGATGTGAATCAAAAGAAAAAATTAAAAAACGGAATAAAAAATCAAAAGAAAAAATTACCGGCTAAAATCTTAAAATGGGATTAACTCAGGTTTTTAGATTATGCCGTTCTTTTCCAGAAACTCTTCAAGAGGCACGGAGTGAGTCTGGAAGCCGCACACCTTGTATGGATCGGCACCCATTGAAAGAGCTACGAACTGGGCGATATTCATGTGCACCATATCATATTTTACACTAAACTCTCTTTCGATAACCGGCTGGTAGCGGTCATACTGGATCTGACAATTCGGGCACATATGAAGCATAAGCTCTACGCCTGCTCTTTGAAGGCTGTCAAGTTTGGTCTTTGTCACCTGAAGTGACGTATCTTTGTTAAGGTGGAGCTGGGAAAAGCCCATCCCGCAAGTGAGAGTCCGATCTTCGTACCAGCGTACAGGCTCGGCTCCGCAGGCTGCGGCTATGTTATCTATTAACTGAGGGTTTTCAGGGTTTCCGAGGACATCGAGATACTTAACTTTATAGTAATGGCAGGCATGATGAGATGCAGTTTTTATTCCTGAGAAGTCGAATTTTTTCTGCTCCTGGATTTTATCGACTTTGCTTAAAAGAATCTCTACTGCATGGTAGAAGTTTGTCCTCTGATTCATATCGTCCTTTTCGTAAACAAGATTTTCAAGGCCCTTTTCCCGGAAGATGAAGTTAATTTTTTCCCTGACTTCGGTATTGGTGTTCAGGGTTTCACAGGCTTCTTTATTTACGGCATAACAGGTTGAACAGAGGCAGGTTATATTGGGGTAACCGCACCTTTTTGCGACAGCGAAGTTCCGGGCTGCAATAGCTGCTGTTGTCAGTCCTTCAAAGACGTCAGTATAATGGCCTATTCCTGTGCAGCAGGACTGTTCATCGTTTATGCAATAGTCTATCCCAAGCCTGTCAAAGACATAACAAGTGGAGGTTTCCACTCCTGGGTACTCCTGCCCGACCATGCAGCTTTTAAATAATAAAAGCTGGCTGTCCGGAATATCTTCTATCGCTTTCAAAGCCGAAATCTCCGCTTCTATTTTCTCTCTTGATGCACTGGTTCTCCAGGAGCTGATGCAAAAGTTTTTCCTGTATTTTTGCTTTGAGCCATTTTTCTCTGTTAAAATAGCCTGTGGCTTCAAGAATAGCCTGAACTTCCCCATGTGTGTTCCTGATATCCTTTGAACTCAGCCCCAGTTCATTACGAATTGAATCAAGGTTCTTCTTAAAACCGATCCAGCGCTCTCCGAGGTCTCTTTCCATATTCTTAACTCCTGCACCCGGTACCTTGCTGGCTCCGTTCTCTGCAAGGTACTCTCCTATTTCAAGGAAATAGGCAAGCTTTTCAACTCCTATGCCCTCGTTGACGGCCATCTGCCTGAGCACCTGCACAATTGTTACAGGGCTATTATTCCTGGGACAGCGCAG
>DUGT01000211.1:7807-7992 GCA_013331275.1 Methanosarcina sp.
TTATTCCTGGGACAGCGCAGATTGCAGGAATAACAGTAGAAACAGGACCAGATCATTTCGGACTCAAGCACACTGCGGTCGTTTTCCAGTACCTTTTTTACAATCTGGCGTGGGCTGTAATCTGTAAAGCGGGCTGCAGGGCAGGAAGCCGTGCAGGCTCCACACTGGATGCAGCGGTCAAGCCC
>DUGT01000207.1:0-11395 GCA_013331275.1 Methanosarcina sp.
GTAATTCTCTTTTCACTCTCTCCCTCTTTTTCTCTTTCTCTTTCTCTTTCCTGCTCGGTTTTAATATCCAGCTTTTTATCACCTGAGATTTCCTGCGCTTCTCCTTCTGCAGTTAAATCCAGGAGACGCTCAGAACGTTTTAGTCTCCTCTCGGTATCTTTTACCGGATAAACGTAGGTCTCAGACTTATCTTTTACAACCTTGCCTCTATCAGGAAGGCCGGTATCCGGAATTCCGATGTCCTTACCAGCATTCTTCCTTCCAAAAGTTTCCGCAGCTTCGGAGACCTGCAGTATACCTGAAGAGTCTGAAACCTTGAATGTTTTCTGAAAAGTCCGGTCTCTTTTATCCCGGATTTCAGGAGCCAGAGTATTTTCAGAAAGTACTTTCTCTATCGCAAACGTGACCGCATCTCCAAGTTCTTTCTCCCGGCTGAAACGCACTTCAGCTTTACGGGGATGTACATTAACATCCACTTCTCCTGGATCGACAATAAGAGAGAGCACTGCCACAGGATAACGCTCTTTAGGAATTTTGGTATAATACCCTTCTCGAATAGCTTTATTGATGGCTCTTGAGGTTACCGGACGGGTATTTACGAACAGGAAAATCTGATCGCTTTCTCTTCGAGTGGTTTCGGGCTTTGATATGTACCCCAGAATTTCAAAATCTTCGGTCCTGTATTCCAGGGGAAGCATTGAACGAGCAGTATCCGGGCCCAGAAGGTTTACAATACTTTTGAAAGGATCACTTGAACCTGAATTTCTTACGACTGGTTTTCCTTCACTGAGCAGAGTAAAAGAAATCTCCGGATTTGCTAGCGCAAGCTGCGTTATCGTATCTGTAATATGGGCAAGCTCGGTACGGTCACTTTTAAGATATTTCTGCCTTGCCGGAGTGTTGTAAAACAGGTCTTTTACGTGCACAGATGTACCTGGAGCCGTGCCTGCATCCGAAGTTTCCAGAACTTTTCCACCCTGGATCACTATCCTGGTACCTGTAATCTCTTCAGGAGGCCGGGTAAGAATCTCGACCTTCGCAACCGCTGTAATAGAAGAAAGGGCTTCTCCCCTAAAACCCATTGTAGAAATAGTGTTGAGATCTTCAATCCTAGTGAGCTTACTCGTTGCATGCTTTTTGTATGCAAGCAGGGCATCCTCCCTACTCATCCCGCATCCGTTATCCCGGATAAGAATGGAACTTTTTCCACCCTTTTCGATTTCAATCCGGATGTCCGTAGCTCCTGCATCGATTGAATTGTCTATCAGCTCTTTCACTACGGATGCAGGACGCTCGATTACCTCACCTGCTGCGATTTTGTTTATGGTATCCTTATCAAGGATCCGAATTTTGTTTCCCTTAGCTTGCTTCTTTTCTTCGATGTGTTCTTCCATCATTCCTTTGCTCCGTCCAGACCAGAAAATTTTTTATTGGGCATCCTTTAATCGACTTTCAATCCGGCAGTTAATTAATCCTTAATCGACCTTTAATCCAGCAGTTAATTGATCCTCAATCGACCTTTAACCAGCAGTTAATTGATCCTCAATCGACCCTTAATCGGCCGTTAATCCAGTAATCAGTTGACTCTAATCGATATAGTCCAATTAATTCAGCAGCCTTTTCAGCTCATGGAGCTTATTCAGGGCTTCTATTGGTGTCATCTCTTCCACATTCAGATTTCTAAGAGCTGTTTCTACAGGACTGGACCTGTTTACCTCTGTTGGATTTTCACCGTTATTTCCAGGGTCAAAAAGCATCATCTGGGTATAACGCGCTGTAGCTTTGCTTTTCCTCTTTTTCCCATTATTGCAGTCTTCAGCTTCTTCAAGCACGTTTTCTCTTTCGAGGTCTTTGAGAATCTCATTTGCTCTTTCAATTACCTTCTCAGGGACGCCTGCAAGCCTTGCAACCTGGATTCCGTAACTCCTGTCCGTTGCCCCAGGCACGATCTTTCGCAGGAAAACTAACTCATGACCTTCTTCTTTTACAGCGATATGATAATTTTTGACTCTTTTTAATTTCTCTTCAAGGGCTGTGAGCTGGTGGTAATGAGTTGCAAATAGAGCCCTTACTCCCACTTTCCCCCTGTTATGCAGGAATTCCACAACAGCTTTTGCAATGCTGTACCCATCATAGGTACTTGTTCCCCTGCCGATCTCATCAAGAAGCACAAGGCTTCTGGGACTTGCATTATTCAGGATATTGGCAAGCTCAACCATTTCTACCATAAAGGTACTCTGCCCGCTTGCAAGATCGTCAAATGCCCCAATTCTTGTAAAGACCTGGTCAATAATCCCTATTGAAGCATAGGATGCAGGAACAAAAGAGCCTACCTGAGCCATAACAGCTATAAGTGCTGTCTGACGCATGTAAGTGGACTTACCTGCCATGTTCGGGCCTGTTACCAGCAAAAACTGGTTTTCCTTGCAGTCCACTTCGGTATCGTTTGGGACAAACCCGCCATGTACGGTATTTTCAACTACAGGATGCCTTCCATCCCGGATAAGAATTTTGCAGTCTTCCGTAAGCTGGGGCCTGATATAATTGTTATTTTCTGCTACCTCAGCCAAGTCTGCAAGGACATCAAGCGTGCCTATTCTTTCAGCGGTTTCCTGAAGTTCTCTTGAATGAGCTGAAAGTGTCCGCACAATTTCAGTAAAGATTTCGTACTCGAGAGCTATAGCTTTTTCATTGGCTGTCAGAATAAGGCTCTCTTTTTCCTTGAGTTCAGGGGTAAAGAAACGCTCGGCATTTGACATGGTTTGTTTTCTGATATAGTCATCAGGCACCTGGCTGCTGTTGGCATTGGTCACCTCTATATAATATCCAAAAACCTTATTATATCCCACTTTCAGGGACTTTATGCCACTTCTTTCTCTTTCTTTCTGCTGAAAATTTGCGATCCACTGCTTGCTATTGCTTGCAATATCCTTGAGTTCATCAAGTTCCTCACTGTATCCCGACTTTATCATACCTCCCTCACGAACTGAGACAGGTGGTTCGTCAACTATTGCTCGATCTATTATTTCAGCCAGATTTTCAAGTTCTGAAAACGATGCAAGCCCGACTGCAATCTCATTTAAATCTTCGGATTCAACCTTATCCAGAAGTGAATCACGGACAGAAGGCAGAGCTTCAAGGGATTTTTTCAGAGATACAAGGTCCCTTGCGTTTGAATTTCCATATACTATCCTGCCTACAAGGCGTTCGATATCCCTTACCTCTGAAAGCCAGTTTCTGATATCGTAGCGGAGCAGAGGATTTGCTGACAGTTCTTCAACAGCATCGAGCCGATGATTAATTTTTTTTACGGAAAGCAGAGGTTTCAAAAGCCACTTTTTTAGGGTACGACTTCCCATCGGTGTTTTCGTACTGTTCAAGACACGATAAAGGGAATTTTCGTCCCCTTCATCTCGCACATTTTTAACGATTTCGAGATTCCGCAGGGTTACGGAATCAAGGATCATAAATTCGGAGTTCGAGTAAGTTCTCAGTGTATTGATATGAGTAAGCTCCCGCATCTGCGTAGTCTGTGCATATTCCAGGGCAGCCCAAGCCGAATACACTGCAAAGTCCAGGTTCTCACAGCCCATGCCTTCAAGAGTTACAACCTTGAAATGGGTTTTTAGCCTTTCTCCAGCTTCTTTTGCTCCGGAAATGTCGGGAGCAAACTCCTGCACTATAGTATGAGCTTTCAACTCCTCCACAAGGTCTGAATTTTCATATAGGGACGGAGGAAGGATGCATTCGGACGGCCGCATCCGAGCAAGTTCGCTTAGAAGCTTTTCAAAACTTTCTGAGTCTCTGAATTGAGTTGTAAGGAATTCCCCTGTGGAAATGTCAAGAAAGGATACTCCAATTTCTATTTCCTTTTCAGCATGTTTTCCGGACTTTCCGATTTCTCGTCCAGCAACTGCCATAAGGTAATTATTCGAGGCATCTGAAAACATGGATGAGTCAATTGCCGTACCTGGCGTGACCACCCTGACAACCCCTCGTTTTACAACTCCTTTTGCTTTTTTCGGGTCTTCAAGCTGTTCGCAAATTGCAACTTTATACCCTTTATTTATAAGCCTTGGCAGATAGGTGTCAATTGCATGGTAGGGTATTCCTGCAAGAGGCATTCTCTCTCCTGATTTGTCCTTGCCTCGGGCTGTAAGCGTGATCTCGAGTTCTTTTGCAATAGTTTTTGCATCTTCCCCAAAGGATTCGTAGAAGTCCCCCATACGGAAGAAGATCAGGGTGTCAGGATATGCCTGCTTGGCTTCGTAGTACTGGCGCATTGCAGGGGTCATCATTTCAGTCATTTTTTACTCACTGTAGGCCTTGAATCATTCTGTTATCATTCTGTTTAAAATTGGGATTTCATTGGGAATTCCAGGTTTCTAAAGATTCCTCAGGTACTGGGGAATACCTTTGTAAGACATCCTTGTTAGATGTCCTGGTCAGGATTCCATAAATACTGGTAATACATTTAAATATTGATTAATAGAGATGATATCTTTATTAAAATCATCCTTCTTATATATATTTAACAATTCAGTATTGAAAGCCATTTTGAGGAGGAGTTGTTCTGGACCAGGAAAAACTCATAGAAGTTTGCCCTGTCTGCGGAAACGCGGATTTATATTATGAAGTTGGCGGGTATGCAGGTGCAGTTTACCACTGCAAGGAATGCGGTTATGTAGGAGCCTTTGTTATTGAAGCTAATGAGGAAATGATCGAAAAAATCCGGGAAAATTACCTGCGTGGAAGAGTTATTGAAAATAATAAAAAGAATGAAAATAAATGAGAGAATAAATTATTAGTAAAATCAATTGTAACTATTCAGTGTATAGTTATCGGCGCTCCTTTTACAGAAATTTGTCAATTGAGTTTTAATGAAGATGGCTATTGATTCTGTTTTACATAGGTTGAATAGTTACCTCTTTTTTATTTTATTATGTCCCTAGCAAATATTTTTTGCAACGGAACCTCGATTTGGTAGTTCTTGCAAAAATACCCAAGTTGTAGTGGGGTTATTTAATAGAACCATATCCATATCCTTTTAATACCCAATAATTAACATTTTTGTCGGATGGATCCATTATATTCCCTGAACCCGAACCCATAGAGATATTCCCAACATTCCATAAAACATTATCATGAACAGAAACAGAACCATTTGCATGACGTGGTTGGACTGCAGCGTTGCCTGATAAACCTCTGTAATCATGGAAAATATTGTGATCTATTTCTGCCGAAACATTCTCTTCCATTTCAGTACAACACCAGCCAGATCCATGTAGACCGTAAAAGGTGTTGTGGTCAAGTCTAATGCCTTTTGAATCTCTTACCCTGATGCCAGTATTAACTCTAATATCAATATCATTATTATATGCTCGACAATTGGACGAACCTAAAAGGAATGATATTCCGTCATGTCCTGTGCGAGCCCTACAATTATACACGGTTATATTGGAACCCTTTTCCACTCGTACACCATCACAGTAAAGGTAGGGGGTAAATAAAATATCATGTACTGTACTATTGTTAGCCGAGTTTAGATTAATACAAAATCGACCGCCCTTATGACCACCGTCTTGAGGCCCCCTTGCTGTACTCTGGAATTGGAGGTTACATATTTCGACATTAGAGACATTTAACCCATATATATATGCAGGTGCTTCATTGGAGGTACAAACTGAACCATTAGAAAAGATTATTGTGCTGTCGCCTGCACCTTTTAGTACTACATTGGATTTTAAATGTATCGGTCCGCTTATATTATATATGCCAGCATTAAGGAGCACATATCCCGGGTTATTTGATGTTGCACCTGCGGAGACAGAATTTATTGCACTATTTATTGAAGCCTGTGCATCTGTTATAGATGTAGCATTCACGGATATTGTACTCTGTGCGCATAGTACACAAGGTATGGTAGTTAAACTAAGAAATATTACTAGAAATATGTGTACTAAATATCTTTTTAACATCATACCACCTTTGGGTTGGATTTTTATATTAAATTAACAGGATCTCAGATTTCATAATATGTAAATAGGGTTATTACTTCTGCTTTTTTGTTACCTCACCTGGCATTTATATAATATGGATACTTTTATTTCTATTTTATTAGTACATGAATATAAAAACAATAATATAAGTGTTTTCTACAATTCCAAACAAGAATATGGGTATAGTAGTTCCAAAAATTAGTTCTTCAATGGCAAGACTGCACTTTTCGCAAGAGATAACAAAAGAGTTAATTAACCGCTCGGTATCAATTTGGGAGAACACTTATCTATACGCTGCCCAAACTGCAAGTTTGCAATTAAACCGGACCGCAAAGGAAATAAGTTTGTTTCCAAATGCTAGAAAATTGTATTTCTGGTTAGTTGATCATTACGGTTATAGTGTAAACATTCCAAAAAAAGAAATTTATGTCAGCAAAATATTTCACGTTGTTGAGTTGGAAGAGGCCGTCCAGAATTTACTGGAAAAGAGAGCATTATATGCTCCAGATAATAACCATGTAAGATTAGTGGAAATTTACAACTCGACGCAGAAGCCTTGATTTTGAATTTGAAAAAGCAGACTCTGGATGTTTCTTTGTAATTGCAACTATTGAAATGAATAACGCTGAGAATTTCAGTTACAATATAAATCCTAATGCATGAGTGTTGGAATGGAATGAAGTAATGTACAGTCCAGATATACCAGCTACTTACACTGATGGAATAAACCATCCTCAGACAATAGCAGATAAGGAATTTTTAGTAAACTCTGATGAAAAAGCAAATTTCCAACTTTTTTTCAAATACAAAGTGCCTTATCTTCTGAGCCAAACCCTGAATACCATATTTATTATTTGGGTGAATTGAAAAGTTTTTAACTACATAAGCGGATTCTAACTATCGATATTTTTTACTTGAAACTACGGAAATGGAGCAGGATAATGAAGATCAACAACAAATTACGTCCAATTATTATAGCATCAATAGCGCTGATTTTATGTTTAGGAACGATAAATATATAACTTCAAATTTTCATTGGGAATTAATCTATAGTTATATCCTTTAAATAATCATTTGGCAACAAAAACCCTTGATGTTATATTTGAATCATTCCTAAGTTATTTTGCGGTGGGTACTTAGTTGTGTTTGTTGTTGCGAGAATATACGATAGTGCCTTTATCAATGACAAAAGCAACAACATAGAAGGTATGTATGCAAAAAAGCGGTAAACTGCCATTCACCACTTTTCCATCATGCTAAGCTCAACCATAAAATTGCTTTACGTTATAACAAACTTTTGAAGAAGTTTATGAGCAATATATAGCCCTATGATAAACACACATGCAGCAAAGATATTAACTGTAAAGAGTATTTGCCTGCCAACCCATGCAATAATCAAAAAAACAGCCATTAGACCTCCGCTTATAGCTCCAGCTATTATGAAATTTTTTAGCTTGCTCTGATTATACTTTTTTTCTGGTTTTAGTAAATTTTTGCCAATGATATGAATAATAAAAAAAGTACTTGCAATGATAATAACATAGGATAACAAATTACCGACAGAAATAGAAATCTGAAAATTCAATTGTTGACCTGTTACCGCATTATAAATTAATTCCATTGTTTCTTTGGAAAGGACAATATGGATTCCTCCAAGAATGGATGTGGACAAAAGAAGTATATCAATAAGATCTATGACTCGCTCTTTTTGACTTTTCTGTGGTAGTGCAGCTATCACCTCATCACAGAAGGATTTATAATCTTCACCGATCAGCGTTTTAATATCTTCGCCACGTTCCTGAGCGGACAGGACCATTTGCAGCAAATCATGCCTTACAACTTCCTGATCATGCTCTGAAATGTTTGCCAGGCGCAAATAGCATACCATATCGGTCATGACAACATTATTTTCTTCAGTTAACCGCTTATCCAGTTCGTTATTCTCTTGATTCAGTATTTTTGTCTCAGTCTTCATCATTATTCCCCAACATGAAATAATTGATTTACAGCATGATTGAGCTCTTGCCAGTTATTCACGAATGCCTCCAATTCTTTTTCTCCCCCCGGTGTGACGGAAAAATACTTGCGTTTTGGCCCAAGAGCCGACTCACGATATTTTGCCGTTATGAGATTATTCTTTTCAAGGCGGAGCAGGAGCGGATAAATTGTGCCTTCTGAAATATCTGAAAAGCCATATTTCTGCAACTGCTGCGAAATTTCATAGCCGTAAATTTCCTTACTGCTGATTATTTTTAATATACAGCCTTCCAATATTCCTTTGAGCATTTGCGATGGTATCAATATGCTGCACCTCTTTTCGCATAATACGTTTTTAGTAATACCATGACTATATTGCAATGCAAGATAGTTGCACATCAATATAAGCGTATCGATATACTCCTAATTAGTTCGGCATTATACCGCCTTTTGTTAGAAGCATGTTTCACTCTATTTTATGAGTGCCTTGCAAATTACGGCAAAAGAAGAGAATATAAAAATTAAAATACAGAATAAAACAAAACAAGAATAGTATACAATAGAAAATAAGAGTGCTTTGAATTACTATTAATAAAATTATAGTAGGGAATGAAATTATGGTGGGGCCGCTGAGATTTGGACTCAGGTCGCAAGACCCCCAGTCTTGCAGGATGGACCAGGCTACCCTACGGCCCCGCAGAGCAGGTTGTACTTTCTTAATGGCAAATCTCTTTCTTTACCATCGTCAACTATTGTAATCAAATATGTAGTATAAATGAGTATCGGTAGAAGAGAGCAGGGAAATTCTTTTTACTGTTATTTGTGCAGTATTTCATTGTTCATAAACGTTATCTTCGTCTGGATCTTTTAGCAGGATCGGGTTTGTTACGGTTTTTGAGACTCAACTTCAGAAGGCTTACTCAATATGCTTTTTGCCCGAAGGACTCTCTGAATAATAGTAATATGGGAAAAGACAGCTACAAGTACTAGAGCCCAGCTGAGAAAACCTGAAATTCCTCCCAGAGCCAGAAGAATCATTCTTTCCGTACGTTCGGCAATTCCGACTGACAGTTTTCGGCAGCCTGCGGATTCTGCACGAGCGCGAGTGTAACTTACCAGGAAGGAGCCTATCAGAGCAAAGCCTGCCCAGAGCCAGCCTTCGATTTGCACAATAGGAGAAAGGGCAAGCCTGCCGTTAACCGCGCCTGCTATTATCCCGAGGAACATCAGGCCGTCAGAGTACCGGTCGCAAACCGAATCGAGTACACCTCCAAAAGGTGTAATCCGGCCTTTTGCCCTTGCAACTCCTCCATCAAGAATATCAAAGAATCCGCTAAAAAGAATAAAAAGGCCACCCACAAAGGGTTTGCCCAGCGCAAATGCTACTCCTGCAGCGATGCTTACGGCAAAACCAAGTAACGTGAGAGTGTTCGGAGATAAAGGAATCAAACGGGCAATGGGAATTATCAGCGTTCTTGCACTGTTTTTGAGTTCATCGAAGATTTTTAACCCCTTCCTTTTACTGGCTACGTGTATAGCTACATATAGATGATAGTATGGTTGAATATTAGCTTATCTTTTTGGGAAAAAACATTTCCGCACTTCCAATCTGCTGTTAAGGGCTTCCTGAAGTGGGATGATTATCCAGACAGAATGTAAACAAGGACAATAAAAGAGTTTCTGTTAAAAAGAGAATTTTTTAAAGATATTCTGGTGATTTTAAAGGATTATTTCAGTTACTTACTGACTTCGCAGTGATTCCTGAATAGTTTTTATGGTTTATAAGTGATTTTTAAGTAGTTCTCACGACTTATAAACGGTTTGTAAGTGGTTTTTATCAAGAAAAACTTATAAGAACTCATATCAAGGAGGAACTTTAAGGATTTCCTGCCAAAAAAGAAGTTTTAATGATTTCTATAAAAGATATTGTTAAAAATATCAGGTAAAAATACCTGATAAAAATATCTGATGTGAACATCTGATAAAAAACGTCAGATGAAAAACATTTAGTTAAAAAGCATCAATAAAAGATATTAAAGAGAGAATAAGTCGCATGAATTTAAAATAACATGGAGTCAAAAAATGGAAATCGTAGAAAAACACAGGTCAAAGTGTAAAAAATGCGGGCAATGTCTTAAGGTTTGCCCTCGCTACAATGACCTGAGTTTGCTTAACCGATTGTATGGATATCTGGAAGGAGATTCGGATATTGATGCCAGCTCTCTGCTGCGCTGCCTGACATGCGGACTCTGTACAAATGCCTGTCCTGCGGGACTGGGAATAAAAAAGCTTATTTCTCCTGCCAGACAAAAGTGGGTCAGTGAACACGGACTTACAGACAGGCAGACAATGGTAGACCCTGAGGCTGAGAACAATCTCTTTAAGAAGATTGCCGAGCTGGATGGAACTCCAATTTATAAGGAAAGCTCAGGTTCAGTAGTCTATTTTCCAGGCTGTGCAGGCACGTATATTAATAAAATCATGGCACAGGCTACGGTTGCACTGCTGGATAAAGCTGCAGTCGACTATAGTGTCCTGAGTGGGGTAGAATACTGCTGCGGAGCCGTATCTGCTGGCGCAGGAGATCCAGGACCTATCCACAGGAACGGACAGCGGAACATTGAAGAAATCCGAAGAAGGGGAGCCAAAACTCTTATTACAGCCTGCCCTGGCTGCTTTAAGGCATTTAAAGATATCTACCCTCGAATTTTTGGGAAACTTAATTTTCAGGTATTGCACGTTTCTCAGTACCTTGAACTTCTTATAAGGGAAGGAAAACTCACTCCAGAAGCTGTGCTCAAGCATAAAGTATTTTATCATGACCCATGTCATCTTACCAGGGCAATGGGAGTATATCAAGAAGCAAGAGATGTACTTGAGAAAATTCCAGGCACCGAACTTGCCAATGGAACTCCGAAAAATTCGGCTTGCTGTGGCTTTGGAGGTGGAGTAAGGGTCAATTACCCACCTGAGTCCCTGGATGTGGCCTCTGACCGCTATAGAGCTGCCGAAAAACTGGGATGTGATATAATTATCACGAACTGCGGGGGCTGTATGCAGAATCTTATTGAAGCCGGGCAGGACGAAAAAATAAAAGTTTTTGACCTTGCCGAATACCTTTCCCTTGCCTGCGGAATAAAAATTGAGAGGGAAGATTCCAGAATGCTGGAACTAGTCAACAGAGCTTACAGACTCTGCATTTCTGGGTACGAGACCCCCAAAGGCTTGTAATTTACCATAATAACTCATATATCCTTTTGATTTCATTATTTTTAGAGAATTTCGATAAACCTCTAATATCAAGAATGTTACTTATATGCCATTTATAAGCAACCAGCCATAAACTGGGGTTTATCGAAATTCTCTTTAATTTTATTACTTTTTAATTTTATTAGATTTTCTTTCATTATCTTTTCTTT
>DUGT01000207.1:11513-12440 GCA_013331275.1 Methanosarcina sp.
TTTCATTATCTTTTCTTTCATTACCTTTTCTGATTTCACTACATTTTCTGATTTCACTACATTTTCTGATTTCACTACATTTTTTGCCAAAAAGAAGCTCAGTTTTCGATGGTGATATGGAGGCTATAGAACTTGCAGGATCTGCACCACAAAGAATAGAAAGCTATAAATAATAATACATAGTACAACGGTTGCCTATTTCCGTATATAAGAGTGTAAATAGAGAAAAAAGTAAAAGATAAGACAGATGCAATCTATGGAAAAGGGCATTTGAAAATCACTATCATGCAGATCTGAGTGCGGCCCTTTTGATCATGGGCAACAAAATTTTGTTTGTGGGACGCAACCTGTAAGCAGTCTCCAGCTGAATGTTACTTGAGGTCTGAACCAAAAGACACTTTATAAAAATACACTTTGAGCATTTAATATTTATATTTTTTGATAATTTTATTTTATTTTCTTCCTTAATATACAAATGAAAATTGGAAAACCGAAAACTATAAATAATACCCTTGATTTCATTACAGAATTTTTAGAAAAATATATATAGACGAATAACCAACAAAGTAGTGGAGACATCTGAAAGATGAGTTATCAGACGGGATTAAAATGGCACAAAAAACACCCCATCTGCTAAAACACTCATGAACCCCAATCAGCGTAATCATGAATTCTTCATGGTTTCATTGTCTCGCTTGAGGTGATCATGGTTTCCCACCCATGGTGATCGTGAGTTTCTTCCTGTACATTCATCGCTTCACTCAGAAGCATGAGCTTACAGCCTGGATGTTCACGATTATTCGTGATAATTACAGGAGAGAAGTCTCTATATCTCAAAAACTAAAACGGAGGATGCAACATTAGCAAAGAAGAATTGCTTCAGGAACTTGCAGATGCTATAATTTCCTGC
Source organism: Methanosarcina sp. (assembly GCA_013331275.1). Classification (GTDB taxonomy): domain Archaea; phylum Halobacteriota; class Methanosarcinia; order Methanosarcinales; family Methanosarcinaceae; genus Methanosarcina; species Methanosarcina sp11020u. The sequence continues at coordinate 12,424 of DUGT01000207.1, forward strand.
AAGAAGGATACAGTACT
>DUGT01000207.1:12570-13471 GCA_013331275.1 Methanosarcina sp.
CCTGCAAGAAGGATACAGTACTCGCTGGAGTTGAAAAAGCTAAAGCAGAACTGGAACCTTCCGAAATAATTGAAAAAGGGCTTGCCACAGGCATGAATGAGGTTGGTACCCTTTTCGAGAGAGGAAAACTGTTCCTGCCACACGTGATGATGGCTGCCGATGCGATGAGTGCAGGGGTTGCCGCTCTTAAGGATCTTATGCCTGAAGGGGCTTCCGGCTCAAAGCTCGGTGTTATTGTGAATGGTACCGTAGAAGGTGACGTTCACGATATTGGAAAAGCAATTGTATCCACAATGCTCCAATCTGCCGGCTTTGAAGTATATGACATCGGCCGTGATGTTCCAATCAGGAACTTTATTGAGAAGGCAAAAGAAGTAAATGCTGATATGATTGGAATTTCCGCACTTATGACCACAACTCTCCAGGGACAGAAAGGAGTAATCGAGCTCCTCAAAGAAGAAGGACTCAGGGACAAAGTTAAAGTTATGGTAGGCGGTGCACCTGCAACCCAGGCCTGGGCTGATAAGATCGGTGCAGACTGCTATGCTGAAAATGCAACCGAGGCTGTTGCAAAAGCAAAAGAGTTGCTGGCTTAAATCATTCTTATTCGGAGGTTAAAAAAATGGCAAAAAATAATGCAGTTGCTGGATTTAACGCACTTAATGGCGTAGAATTAAACCTTTTTACCACTGACGAACTTAAGGCAATTCACTATGCAACCATGGAAGTTCTGATGAACCCGGGTGTTCAGGTTTCTGACCCTGAGGCAAGGCAGATCTTCAAGGAAAATGGCTGTGAAGTCGACGAAACAACTAACATTGTAAAGATCCCTGAATATATTGTAAGAAAAGCTCTTCAGCTCGCCCCCTCCAGATTTGTCCTCTGGGGCCGTGACAAGAAG
>DUGT01000207.1:13565-13905 GCA_013331275.1 Methanosarcina sp.
TCCTCTGGGGCCGTGACAAGAAGTTTAATACCGTTCAGGAATGCGGTGGCAAAGTCCACTGGACCTGCTTCGGTACCGGTGTAAAGGTCTGCAAGTACCAGGACGGCAAGTACGTAACTGTTGACTCCGTCGAAAAAGACATTGCAGACATTGCAAAACTCTGTGACTGGGCCGAAAACATTGACTACTTCTCTCTTCCAGTTTCTGCCAGGGACATTGCAGGCCAGGGTGCACAGGACGTCCACGAGACCCTTACTCCACTTGCAAGCACCTCAAAGCACTACCACCACATTGACCCTGTAGGCGAAAACGTCGAGTATTACTGGGACATCGTAAAGGC
>DUGT01000207.1:14105-14239 GCA_013331275.1 Methanosarcina sp.
AAGAAACCAATCTTCTCCATGCTCGTCTGTCCAACCAGTCCACTCGAACTCAGTGTCAATGCATGCCAGGTCATCATGAAGGGTGCCCGTTTCGGGATGCCGGTTAATGTTCTGAGTATGGCAATGTCAGGTGG
>DUGT01000206.1:0-669 GCA_013331275.1 Methanosarcina sp.
GGAGACGGATCAAGATCATTTGTTCAGAACCCGGTGCATAAGTATGCAAAAGCAGGAAAATATACCATCAGCTTAACAGTAAAGAATGCTAAAGGCAGTAACATTAAAACTATGTCTGATTATGTCGTAGTGTCCTAAATAATGAATGCCTTAAATTGAAAAACAATGTAGGAGTTACGCGGTTGAATTGAAAAATCAATAGCATCAAACCATCAATCGTCTAAATCCTTAATATATTCACAGCATCGGTTGGCTTGATTTTGTACTTCAAGTGCGTAAGTCCTATGATAAAACGGAGACTTTTATATTTTCGGTCTTGCAGAAATATCGTTTTTGCACCACAGCCTGAAGTTCCGCTCCAACTGACCGTCAGTTTTGAACCTTCACCTAAGGTTCAATCGTTTTTCCTGTGATGTCGTCAATGATTACCAACCTGCCTGAAGGGCAGTTGCATGCTTCTTCTTTGCAATGTATCGAGCTTCCGGGTTTTCGGGTTTCTGGACAAGGTTCCATATTTTCCCTGCCCGTATGCAGAATCACTATCATTTTCAATATCTTCAAAAAAGATTGTGAAGATTTTTCATCTTCATGGCAAGAAGAAAATAATAAACTTATGGATTAGCTAAATTATGGATTAGCTAAATTATGGATTAGCTAACTTGTGGATTA
>DUGT01000206.1:819-2697 GCA_013331275.1 Methanosarcina sp.
AAGCTTTAAGCGGGATCAAAGTAGTTTTTTTCCTGGCTCGGTCCCGGCCCCTGGTTTGCACTCATAAACATCAGTAATTTTCAGGACTGCAAGGGCTTTTGCAGGAAACCTATCTCCTTTGCTCTTGACCATTTTATACATTTTCTCATAATATGCCCCTTCGGTCTTGATCTCAATATCTCCTTTTATCTGGTAGCAGCCTTTGATTTCCGGACCCCATACATAGACTGCTCCCCTTGGGTTTTCATCAAGATTGTTGCGAGTTTTATTAAAATAATTGTCTGCAATCCAGATTGTTTCTCCATCTTCCTGTAGATCGCACATGCCTATTGGTATTACGTTTGGTTCTCCATCTTTAGATGCGGTTGCAAATGGAAAAATTTTCATCTTTGCAAAGTCTTCCTTCATTTCATCAGTTAATTTCACCATTTATTTTACCTCTGATCAAATTCTAATTGAATCTTTTTACTAGTATGTTACAATGGATATATAACTTTAAATGGCTAAATAAATAGAAAAATTCGTGATCTCTATTTTGCGTTTTGTCTTAAAGACGAAAACTAACAGAAAAATTGAAATATACGGATACGTTTGAAAGTCAGGTCAAAGAAATAGTTCACTCTTTGCCCAAAGTTCATCAAATTTTGTCTTGAATCGCTTTGCATATGATTCATCATATATTCTTGTCATACCAAGGTTTCTACTCATATTGAACTGGTCTTCAATATCGAGCACGGTTATCTTAGAATCGATGATTGTAAAATTGTATTCGGTTTCCAAAATTCTTACTTCCATCAGGTCCTTAAAATAGCGTTTAAGTGACAGATCTTTTATTGAATCAATAAGCTCTTTTAATGATGGCAGTAATTGTGATCCCGGATCTAAAATTCTAACTTTTATGCCACGCTGTACTAAACTCAAATAAGCTTTGCTAAAGGTGGATATTGAGGCATCATATAGTTCGGATCCTCCAGGCTTGTACTTAATATGGATTACAACACATATTTCATGCTCGATTTTCTCAAAAAATGAAGTCACCATATCATTTAGTTCATTATTACGAAACCTGTCAGGCCAAAAGACAGTTTCAACATTTTGTGGGGAATTGTCGTTGTAAAGTTCCTTTTGGATTTCATCAAATGTTTCTTTGAGCATTTTAAGCTCATTGAGTGTTTCTTCCTCTTTTCTTTTGTACATGAGTTTAAATGCGCTTTTAGGGTCAACCGCCCGGTATCTCTGTGGCCTTGACATTTGAATTTCGACAAGCTCATAGTTTTTAAGGGCTTTGAGAACCTCGTAGATCTTTCCTATAGGAACTTTCGATGCATGTGATAATTTGCTTGCTTCCATAGAATCTTGTTTTAGAAGTGTTAGGTAAACTGAACTCTCATACCTGTTCAATCCAATTTTTGCAAGTAATTTCTCATTCATCTTTTCACTACTTTTCAGTTTATTGTAGAGTAAAACGGTTATCTTTCTGAACGATATTAAGACTACTGTTCAAGCATATGAAAGTGAAGTTGTTAAGTCAAAGGCTATAGTGACTGAACACATTAGTTCAGATAAAAAAATGATATGTTACAAAGGTCACATTGAACCTATAGAAGAATTCTAAGTAACAAACTCCATGAAATAATATGGGATAGATTAGCTAAAAGTGGTCAAGATGATGTTTACAAAAAGTAACAAATATGATTTTGATTTTGTTAAAGAAAACATGATGGGACCAAACTCAATGAAGATTCTTGAGGAAGTGTCCGAATCTTTGAAGCTTGAGAAAGGCATGAGAATACTTGATCTTGGCTGTGGGAGAGGGCTGACTTCAATATTCCTGGCAAAAGAATATGATGTTACGGTTTTTGCAACTGATCTCTGGAT
>DUGT01000206.1:2792-3120 GCA_013331275.1 Methanosarcina sp.
CAGTTTTTGCAACTGATCTCTGGGTTAGTGCAACAGATAACTATGAGAGAATTAAGTCAATGGGACTGGAAGATAAAATAATACCAATACATGCAGAAGCCCATGATTTGCCGTTTGCAAATGAATTTTTTGATGTTGCTATTAGTGTAGATGCATATCACTACTTTGGAATCGAAGCAGATTATTTAACAAACCATTTTGCTCCACTTGTAAAAAAAGGAGGACAAATAGCAGTTGCAGTTCCAGGCCTGAAAAAAGAATTTACAAACGGGATTCCGGCAGAACTACAGCCGTACTGGTTTGACGATATGACTTTAACTCTACACTC
>DUGT01000206.1:3226-5520 GCA_013331275.1 Methanosarcina sp.
GATATGACTTTAACTCTACACTCATCCGATTGGTGGTATAATATATGGAAAACTTCCGATCTGGTAACTATTCAGAAGTTTGGAGAGTTAAATTGTTTTGAAGAAGCATGGAAAGACTGGCTTATATGTGATAATGACTATGCCCGTAGAGATATTGGAATGATGGAAGCTGAAGGTGGAAAATATTTTAATCTGGTTTCAATCATAGCTACAAAGTTATGATTTAAAATCTGATGATGAGCTCACGATATGGTCTAATAATCTTATATTTTAAAATCTCGTATCTATATTTACAAGATATGAGGAAGAAACCATAACGGAAACTTTGCTAAATGAATTTACAATGACTTATTTGGTTGAGGATAAGTTCTTATATTCTGAAGTGGCAGACTTCGCTATTGAGCACGTTATAAGCCAAAGCAAGAAAGTATTTCCAGGATATGAGATCAAAGGAATATCATATCCTGGAGTTATAAAATTAGCAACAATAATCAGATTAAATTAAGTTTTGGGATAGGCTCATCAAATTATTGTCTTTTTTCCATCACTTTATGCATTTTTAAGTATCTTGTCCAGGAAATACTGGTGAATCCTCAAATCCTCGGTTAACTCCGGATGGAATGCAAGAGCCAGTACATTTCCCTGTTCTGCAGCGATAATCAGGTCATCAAGCCTGGAAAGTACGCGAACTCCAGGTCCGCAGCTCACGATTCCGGGGGCCCTTATAAACACGCCGGTAAAAGGAGAATCAAGGATCTCGACCTCAAGTTCGGCTTCAAAAGAATCTCTCTGCCTTCCGAAAGCATTTCTGTTGACCCTCGTATCCATAATTCCAAGCAGTTCCTGGCTGGTTTTCTCAACCTGCTCGTCGCCCTCCTTTGCAAGCACAATCAAACCTGCGCAGGTCCCAAGGATCGGAACTCCTCTTCCAGCCGCATCCTTTATCTCCTCTGCAATCCCCTCGCGAGCAAGCAGCCTGCAAAGTGTGGTACTCTCCCCGCCAGGGATCACAATTCCGCTGCACTCCGGAATAACACCCTTATGCTTTACTGTAACTACCTCTGCACTTATTCCTCTTTCCTTAAGTGCTCTCTTTAAAGCATCAATATGCTCAGAAACCGCTCCTTGAATAGCGATTACACCTATCTTCATAAAAACACCATTTTCCAGAATCAATTTAAATTAATTTATTATCCGTTAATCCGAAAATAAAAAATTGAATTGATTTATTCTTACATCCCGTAAGAAAGAACCCATTTTTAAAAATTGAATTTTAACCGTTGTATCGGTTTATCACGCCGGATAGGGTTTGGGATACGGTCATCAAATCCAAGTGTTAACCTACCGTTTTCGCTCAAGCCTTTTTTTAAAAGGCTTCCAGGCAATCATATATTAAAAAGACTTGTGATCGCGCCCTCTGCTAACCCAAAACAAAATTTGGGTAAATTAGCCGTCCTGAGAGAGTTGGAAATATAGCTTTTCTTGCCCACTAATTCATCCCTCTAGCTCAGTTCAGTATCTTCATTATAATTCAGTCCTCTTGAGCGAACTACGTGAGCTAAAAAGGCCCCGTCCTCCCGAGACGGGACTCGGGTAATTCAGCCCTCTTGAGCGAAGCGAAAAGGGCCCCGTCCTCCCGAGACGGGACTCGGGTGACGGAATTCGGGTGACGGAATTCGGGGTTACCAACCGCGTTCCTGAAGGGCTTCCTGTGCAGGGATCATGTCTGCGCTGATGCCTTTCATACCGGCACCCACGCCTTTTGAGATTTCTGCGAGTTTTGCAGGGTTGTCAAAGTTGTTTACAGCTTCGACGACAGCTTTTGCCATTTTCTCAGGATTTTCGGCTTTGAAAATGCCTGAACCTACAAATACTCCATCTGCCCCAAGGCGCATCATAAGCGCTGCATCTGCAGGGGTCGCAACTCCTCCGGCTGCAAAGTTTACTACAGGCAGACGCTGCATTTTTGAGGTTTCGACTACAAGTTCTATCGGAGCTTCGATTTCCCTTGAAACCAAAATCAGCTCTTCTTTAGTCTTCCCGGCAAGGGCACGGATTTCACCCTGAATCTGCTTCATATGCTTGACTGCCTGACTGACATCTCCGGTTCCAGCCTCTCCTTTGGTCCTGATCATGGCTGCCCCTTCATTAATTCTCCTGAGGGCTTCTCCGAGGTTTCTGGCTCCACAGACAAAAGGCACGGTAAACTGCGTTTTGTCTATATGGAAATAGGGATCAGCAGGGGTCAGGACTTCGGATTCGTCCACCATATCAACGCCAAGGGCTTCCAGGAT
>DUGT01000206.1:5837-9880 GCA_013331275.1 Methanosarcina sp.
ATTTTTCAAAGTCCATGAATGTCATCCTCTCTATCTTGATATAATTATAAAATCTATGCCGTGGGAAACCCTTCCCGTGCTGAAATAGCCCTGGGTCTTTTCCACTGATTGCAACCGACAGGTTGCGGTTTTCAGTTAGTTACTTCTTCAGTCAATTGTGAATACGGTCAATAGTCAAAAGCATTATTTAAGTTATTCCTTATGGATAAACACAAGGTAAATCACTTACAATGACTTAATACTTTTTTTCCTTTAACAATAAACTTTCTTACGCCTGTAAGGTTTATTCTGCTTTTATTCTGCTCTTTCGGAAAATGAATTACAGAGCCTTACTGCGATTTATTAGTTTGCATCTATATGCTTGTCTGAGGTTAATTAACACATTATCTCTGTCTTCATATAATATATATGATCTCCTTCAGGTTCTTATATATATAGTTTTTCAAGGATATAAATGAAAAAAGACTTTAAAAATCCTCAAAATAAGTCCTGAACAAACCCATCCGTTTTCGTTTAATTCAAAAGGTTTCAGCCAGGTTTTGACAGACACTACTTCTAAATATTTTTTAATAAACCCACAGATTTTTAAATAACTCCTACTCCATTCCTTTTTTAAAAATAACCTTTACTCCATTCCGTTTTTCAAATAACTTCTATTACACTTCTTTTTTAAATAATCTCTACTCCATTTCGTGTTTAGACTGTTTAAAAGCTCCTTTTCGACCGCTTAAGAGTTCCCTTTCTCTTCTATACAGGTTGAGCTTTGTGCAGACAACTACAGACACCCAGATTGTAGAGGCAGGTATGAAAGCTTTTAAAAACTCAATTAATTTAAGGCTGAAATAGGCTACAGTTTTTATATTATCGAATCCCACATCAAGAACAAAGCTGGAGATTCCGAATAATAAAAGTCCAATAAGTATCCTCAAAATTCTCTGTCCAGAACTTCCCGCATCATCAGGGAGTCCTTTTCGTATAATCAAAACATATGCCGCATTTGTACCAAGGAAAAAACCCGCTACTTCTGCACTTATCATATATGAAGTTATAAGAACAAGAGGGATAACAAACAGGAATAAGTATATAATAAGGTTCTTGATTCTGAATGCAAGTTCAAAATTCTCTTTCTTGAAAAAGTCATCTTTCAGGGGGCTTTTGAGAAAGAGAGTAAAAGCCGTCAGGAAAAGTAAACCTATAATAGCTCCTCCCAGAATATCTCCCAGAAAATGTCTTCCCAGGTACATTCTCGATAAAGCTACAAGCAATATCATAAAAGGAGCCATCATTTTGATTTTCCTGCTGTTGAAAATCTCAGAGCTTCCTCCCCAGAGTGCAGTCGTAATTGCAACATGCCCTGAAGGAAAACCGAAAGGTGAAGGAGAAAGTGCTTCTTGAAGGCGGAAGGTTTCAAGAACTTTTCTATCAGGAAGTTCAAATATCCCATCAGGTCCACTTCCATTAAAAGGGGATGTGCTTCTCACTCCGTATTCAAGGTTAAGTACTCTATTGTCTACGTAGTCCGGCCTTGGAAAGGCGATTACTGTCTTAATGATTTCGGTAATCAGTTCTGTCCAGATTAAGAGCTGGAACAGAAGAAAACCTTTCCGGAAATTGATCCCAAAAGTTATGATAATTATTATGGTAACTAAAAAAACCGACGACCCCATTGAAGTTATCAGAATCATGAGGGATGTCAGCCAATCGTTTCCAAGAGATTGCAGATAGAGTATAGGTTCAGTCTGAAACAATAGCTTTGACTCCTTGTTAAATATTTGTCTGCAGATGTACTCAGTTTTATCCATTGAGCTTCTGGTTTAACTGGATATCTCGAATCAGTAAAAAATTTAGTTCTATTTCACATTATTGAGTTTATGACGATATATTCTGGAAAACTATTTAAATTTGCACCGTTTTGTATCTTTGTATAGCGAGAATTCTCTTCAGGGTCGGATAATAATTTCTAAATTTACGGAGTAAAATTACTCTTGTCATATTACTCTTGTCGTATTACTGTTCCATCTCTATGGATTCTGGGAGTTCCAGCTTAAAGTTACTGATAGAGAACCTCTTTTCAGGGCACCTTTCTTCGCATCTTCTGCAGGCAGTGCCAAGACATCTTGCAGTATTTATCCTGAAACTTTCGCATTCTCTTGAAAGAGCCTCTTCCGGGCATCCTTTCACACATGTGTCACAACCGCTGCACTTGATGGTAGCGATAAAGTCCAGTTTAGACTCCATGATCTCCAGACATTTTCCAAGTTCGCGGATATCTCTTTCGTACTTTCTTTCAATAACGCTCTCCTGTAGTTTTTTCGGGATAGGCTGGATACCTGATCTTTCAAGATTTGCGTTATACTTCTCGATTGGCATACCCTCATTCCACAGGGCTATTTCCTGGATGTAGATGGCTGCAAAAGTGGGGGACGAGGCAAACATGATATGGTTTGCAAGGATAGATTTTTTTATTTCATTAAGGTATGAGAGGTAGTCGGGATCAAGGGCAAGGTCTTTTGCAAGTTCCAGAGAAGTGTTTCCGCACTGGATAATTCGTTTCGGGGTTGCAGGCACAATACCTGTAAAGCGAGCTTTTAGAGGGTCTACATACGTTCCGCTTGCCCCGCACATGTACATTGTTTCCAGGTCTTCGTACGCTATTCCTGCCTCATTCATCAGGGTCAGGTGGCCTGCTCTCAGGGCTCCGAAGGCTTTTCCNNCCCGCACATGTACATTGTTTCCAGGTCTTCGTACGCTATTCCTGCCTCATTCATCAGGGTCAGGTGGCCTGCTCTCAGGGCTCCGAAGGCTTTTCCAGCTTCTATTACATCTTCCTCCGTAAACGTAATCTTCTTTCCAAGCCGGATTGTGTCACCTTCAATATGGGGAGGCTTTATTATGCCAGTTATAAGCCCTGCATACATAAGGGCAATTACCCCCGTGCCTGTAATTCCTTTTGCAGGATATCCGGTGGCTTTGAAAGTCCCGTCGCGCAGGTTGATTCTTGGTCCTTCCGCCAGCCTGAGTTTTTCATCAAGGACAAGTGCTTGCCAGCCTCCGGAAAGCCTTAAATCGGCAATCGCTCCAGGTGTCGCCAGCATTCCTTTGCTGATCTGCTGTCCTTCAATGGCAGGACCTGCAGCAGCCGATCCTGTGTATATTCTGTCACCTACCTTCAGGGCCATTTCGGCATTTGTCCCGTAATCCGTAACCATACATGTTTCGGAAGTATCCAGAAACCCTGTCTTTATCATCATGGCAAGGGCATCGGCTCCGATTTCATGCCTTACTGACGGTGGAATAATCACATCAACATCTGCATAAAGCCCGATTTTATTTCCTGAGACGATATGCCCGTCCCTCTTCGGAGGCTTTAAATGTATTTTCTCGAGGGCGTTTTTTCCTGCAAATGCAAGGTCCCGGATTTCTATTCCTTCGAACAGGGACAACTGAATCGGGTTTCCGCAAACAGCTATGCGTTTGAGATTTTTTGGTTTAAGGTTATTTATCAGGGAGTTTACGGCTGATACAAGAATGTCGTGGGCTATCTCCTGCCCATAGCTGATCGCAAAGTCCATGTGGTCAACAACGTTTGCACCCGGAAGCGGGTTTCTGGACAAAATCGCAGTTCTGAGGACGGAAGAGTCCGTAAGATTCAGAAGTTGGGCTCTAATTCCACTGGTACCGATATCGATATTTATTGCCTGATCCATTTTGATCCCAGGATTTCGTTAAGGTTTTTGTTCATTCTTTCCCAGTTTTATTTTTCATTCTTTCTCAGTTTTATTCATCTACTGTTCCTGTTTTTACAGATTTTGTCATTTCTTTCTGATCTTTATTTATTCACTCTACAGCAATTGTTTTCCAGATTTAAGAATTCAAGAAATGAAATAGAGATAAATATCGAACACAAAAAATAAAAAACAGGAAGTAAAGTAGAATCAACAAAGTTCCTTGCGGGCTTCTTCCCAGCTCTTACCTTCACAGATATTCTTTGCGATCTTTACCGCATCAAGCGGTGTTCTTCCATATATCGAGTTGCCAAAGGT
>DUGT01000206.1:9972-10100 GCA_013331275.1 Methanosarcina sp.
CCATATATCGAGTTGCCAAAGGTATCGACGAAACGCCTGTCTACAGCAGCCCCTCCGCAGGCCACAGGGACGCCTTCGGATTCCAGAGCGTTTGCAAGGGCTTTTAGGCCTCCTTTGGTTGTGCTCAT
>DUGT01000206.1:10153-10368 GCA_013331275.1 Methanosarcina sp.
TCGAAGCCATTTGCCCTGAGAATGGCAGCTACAATATTCTTTCCTATATCATGCAAGTCTCCTACAATAACGAGAGATACCACTTTTCCCTGGGAGGGGACTTCTCCTTTCTTTTTCTGGCAGAGTTCAACTCCTCCCATAAGAGCTTCATTTGCCAGCAAGATTTCCGGCACATAGCTTTCCCCTATATCATAAAGCTCACATACGGTCTGGAT
>DUGT01000206.1:10500-11196 GCA_013331275.1 Methanosarcina sp.
TCTGGATTCCAGGCATAAGGGCATTTATGACCAGGTCTGTCGGATCTTTTCCTTTTTCAAGTAGGGCAGCTATGAGTTTTATTGTTTCGGCGCTATTTCCCGCGATCACAGCTTCTGCCACGGATGCGTATTCGGGATCTTTCGGCCTGCTCTGCTTCTTTATCTGGTCGATAGTAGTCACTTCTTTATTCCCATCTCCAAGGTCCACCCCAAGACCGAGCATGATTCCTTCGTCAATGAGTCTTTTAAACTTAGCATTATCTTTTTCTTTCATCTCTAAGATTTTCTGGACTGCAAGGTCGACGTGCCTGATCATTCCTGCATCCCTCCCAGGACATTTTCCTTTATATTCCTTCCAATACCAACTCCTATCTGCCTGATGAGGTCTTCCACATTATCGTATTTCGGAATTGGGGTCTCCTTGCAGGCCCTGACATATGCCCTGAGATTTTCGAGAGAAGTCCCGAACGAAACATCACACGCAGTCCCTACAATATCAGTTCCTTGCAAGATGCATTCCCGGGTTCTATTGTATACCTGTTCGGGGGTGCCATTTGGCATCAGGTCTATGACATCCAGGCTTCCAAGAATGGACATCTCGTTTCCCATCACCTGACGGCAGTACCAGACTGGCACGGCATCGAAGGAAAAACAGTCGATTCCGCTCTGCTTTATGTAAGGCAGGAGTTTACTGGT
>DUGT01000206.1:11289-11693 GCA_013331275.1 Methanosarcina sp.
CCACAGATGTGCAGGATCTGGGGGCAGCTGATTTCCGTTGCCATCCTTTTGTGGGCAGGAAGCACGAATTCTTTGTAAGTTTCCCCAGAAATCAGGTCTCCTGAAGCCGATGGGTCGGCAGGGAAAAGGATATGTGCCCCGTAAGACGTCTGTAATTTCCCGTAAGCTATCACGAAATCAGTTGTTGCTTCAATGAAAGCATGGGCTTTTTCGGGATCGGTCTTTGTCCATCTTACCAGGTTTTCAACACCTGCTATGTGGCCAGCTACTGTAAAAGGAGATGTAAGTACCGGGATGACAGGGAGCATGCCGTCGTAGCGTTTCCTCAGTTCGTCAATTGCTCCAAGCACTACCGGGATTCTTCCGGCTTCTTCCAGATTGTCGGGCCAGGTTATATCGGAGGG
>DUGT01000206.1:11799-16560 GCA_013331275.1 Methanosarcina sp.
TAAGCAGGGCCGGTTACGGGAGGTCTGTCCGGTTTATTCCAGTCAAGTTTGCACCCAAGAACCTCCGCTTCGAGAGAAATGTCAAACTGGGGACGTGCAGCCTCTATGCCGCAAATTTCATAAGGGGCAGCCGCAAGGTCTGCCATCATCTTGCTGTCAAAATGGGCTTTTGGCCAGGAAGCATTGCATACCTGCATCAGTTCTGTTGTAGTCTGAGCGAGGGGATTTGCAGGGGGTACATAGTCAACCCTGCCTCCAAGCACAGCTGCCAGGGCTCTTCGGGTTGGAGTCATTTCACTTACCATGCTGTATATCTCCTTTTTAATTGGTATGTATTGTATTCTGTAAATTATATATTAATAAGTCATACTTCGCAGTCAGATCACAAAAGAATTCGTTTTTTTAATGTAACCCACAGGGTAAAAGAAGGAGTGATCTGCTATCAGGTAAAAACCTGAAATATCCTGTTTTTACAATTTTTTTGCAAGTTCCATTTCCAGATTCCGAAAATTATCTAATTTTGCAAAAGTTCACAGTTCTTACGCTGACACTTATTAATATGAAAGTTTGAGTATTTAACTGAAGATCATTAGCACAATATAGAAAAATGTATATATTTCTTAAATTTATTCCATGAGCTCATCCCAAAATCTATGGTCATTCCTCTAAATTCTGTATTCAAGTTATAATCGATATTCTGATTACAAGAATCAGTTCTAAAAGCTTTGCTAACATTAGATACAGTTGTTTTCAGGATAAGTCCAATACATAAACAAGTAAAACAACTAAGTAGAGTTAAAGTAATTCTATAGATTAGGATGTGACTGCATGGATAAATTCATCAAAGATAAAATAAACCAAAGTATAAACGACAGAAAACAATATCATTCCCTGTTTTTCGAAAACTGCAGTACTTATAACTCTTTTATTGAATTAGAAAAGAAAGCATTTGAAGCTGGTTGTCTTTCACGGAAATATAAGGGACTCATGGCTCTATCTATTTCTATTGTTACAAAATGTGAGCCCTGTATTGAATGGCATGTTCAACAGGCTTGTTTAGCAGGTGCATCAGATAAAGAGATATATGAGACTATAGATGTAGCTATCGAAATGGGAGGAGGCCCCGCTGCTGCTGACTCACGATTTGCATTGAATGCATTAGATTTTCACAAAGAAGAAAAATAAAAAACCTACACTTACAGTTTCAATTATTCTTTTTGTTTATTTTGCCTTCGAATCAGTTACTTCAACAACAAATCTATTATTTGTGGAGTCTATAGAAAAATTAGAGTTTTTCAATAATAGCCTATCCAAAAAGTGTAGTGACCTAAAACAATTTGATACAGATAATAGTAAAAAAGAATGGATACCCGGTATAGACATAACGTAAGATTTACTGTCTGTTATTGTATAATTTTCGGATAAGCTCCGTGTGAATTTATTCCAAAAAGCAATACTTTATCCGAAACTCTGGACTTTGATTCACGCGAATGAAGGGCTTGCTTGACACTTAATCAGATGGCCAAATCTTGTCAGAAACACTGTCGAAAACATGTAGAAAATATGTCAGAAAGCCTAGGAAATTCTTATTTTTCTTTTAAGAAAAAACTAGTCCTTATGATTATATCCCTTAGCATATAATTTCTATTAATATGTCCAGGAATTATCTTGTTCTGTCAGGTATGCCAGGTTTAGTGTAAAAATCAGGACTTCCTCATAGCTCTGGAAGTTGTTTCACTTTGAAAAACACATTCAAACTTCGCGATAGTTCCTGGTGTATATATTTTTGGGGTAGTGAATTTCATGAACAAATTAGTCTTATTTTTGCTTATAGTAAGCCTTCTTTGCGCTCTGGGGAGTACGGCTTCGTCTTGTTCCGACCCCGAAGCTCTAGGAAGATGCAGGAAGCACTTGCAACGAAACTGAAAGCTCATATTTAGCTTCATCGCAGGATACCGGTCTCGAAACTGCAAACTATTCAATCCTGACCCAGGCCAAAGTGGTTAATATTACAAGCGATTTCCAGGTTTACCCGGCTTATACTGCAGCTCCGGTTGCAGAAGGAAATTATCCGGCTATAGTGCTGATTCACTCATTTAAAGGGTTCGAACCCGGGTATCAGACTTATGGTGAACAGAATGGCAGGCGACGGATATGTTGTGATCGCTCCTTTCTGGCAGACATATGCTGCCTCTCCGTCGAATGTAGAGGTGGAAGCTCTTATTAGAAACAGCATAACTTACCTTGAAACGAGGGATGATGTTGATATTGAAAGGATCGGCCTTACCGGCTTTTGTGCGGTAGGCAGGTACCGTACTTTTCCTGCCCAAGGTTATGGAGTTTGAATCTGGAATTGTCTGGTAACTGTTTCCCTTACATGGGCGGTCTCAAACCCAGCCTGACAGGCCGACTAGTCTGATAGATCAGCTTGATGCGCTCAGGCTTATGATACATGGAACTAGGGACTAGTAGCAATATAACTGATATTTACAAATAGTCAGGTGAACTGGATACAACCAATAAGTATTTCGAGCTTAAGGTTTACCAGGTTGAGATTCATGGTTTCATAATTAAAAAATGGAGAACTTTTTGAAAATTTTACTGCGAAGAACGCATATGACGGGATGATAAGTTTCTTTGACAGGACATTGAAGAATCCGATCCTATAAAACACTAAATTCTCGACCCGATAACTTGAGAGGATATTATCCTTTCACTTGTTCATTTTATTTTAAAAAATGCAGATTTTTCTAAAAAAACTTGTGCTCACTTATCCTGCTAACCGGGGACCCGTTTCTAGAATTTCACTTTTACTTTTTATAATTTTCTTTTTCATATTTTTCTTTTTCATACTTTTCTTTTTCATACTTTTCTTTTCATACTTTTCTTTTCTATACTTCTCTTCTCTATATTCGTAATGGCAGGAAAATACGTAAAAAACAGAAACCAATAGAAAATCGAGAGCTTAGTGATAAAAATAAGGTAACATCACCTATATTTTATAATTTTTTAATTAGATGATGTTACATTACAACAATAGGGGTCCTTTGCAAAATTTTTCATTTCATACTTTGAAGCTATAATTAATACCTTTGTGTACTATTTTTTCGAGTGATGAGAACTATTAACTTTCCTAATTGTGAAATTTTTTACTGGTTTTGTAAAATAACCATATTTTTGCAACAGAACTATATCAGGTCTCACCATTCATGTGCAGTTTCAAGTTAACTTTGAATTTTGGACATATTTTTAAGTATTTCAGTAAACTCCTTGTTTTTATCTATTATTTAGTTGTTTTTGGTAGTTGTTTTATAATTGGTATTGAAATGTTCCTGGAACTAAGGAACTTAGCAATGTCCGCAGGATCAAAAGATGAATCAGAACCATTTGTTTGATTCCATGTTGTATTTCCTGGAGTTGTGTTGTCAGTAGAACCGTTTATTGAGCTCCACGTTATATTACTCCACGTTATACTTTCAGATGTTTTGTTCTCAATTGGTGTATTCCATTTCCAGTTTGTGGAGTTAAATGCCGCAAACGAAGTCTGTATTGATGCCACAAAAAACAGAACCACAACAACTAGAGATGTTACTCTTATTCCTTTATATTTACTCATACTTTGAACTCCCATATGGTTGGATTATCGTCTAAATCACTTGATTTAGAAGCTAGATGCCGTTCCATTTGATTAATAGTCCCACATATCATTATGTTGACTAATTTGAATATTATAGATTAAACTATATAACAAAAACAGAAACACGAATCCTAAAAAAAAAGTCTTTCTTATTGTAATTAGTTAATATATCAATTAATTAACTATTATGAAACTTATTATATACAAACATTAAATAGCCATTTTTTACACTAAATCTACAAAAGAGGTCCTTTGTAGGTTATTATGTTTTACAAATTTATCAAATTGTTCTGTTTTAAAAATATCAGAATAAGTATGTAAATATGTTGATGATGAACAACAGTCAAATATCCGAGGAAAATATATCAATATTAGACTTACTGGTTGAAGCATTTTTTACATTTGATATTAAATACTTTTTTCAAGACTAAGTTCCAAAGCCTTGTGATAAAAATGAATATAATATCAATACATAGACCTACTTTTATAATTTTTACTTATGTTACGGCACAACAATTGTATGATTATATTGGTAAATTCTATAGAGTTTGATCATAAAGCAGCCAGTGTCTTAGCTACATATTAATAGAGAAGCTAATGAACTAAATAAGAAAACTAAAAAAGAAAAAACCGGATCAGTAATTATTTCCTATAATGAAAATCAGGTGTTCAAGCAATTGAAAACGTTTATCCATATCTAATGCTGGTAGAAGGGCATCACACTATAATAATAATAATAATACCACTACTACTAATAAAAAGAAAATATAAATGTAGCAGACATAATTATAAATGTAATAGATATGGAATTCTTGCGCTGTTAGCTGGAACTTATTTGAGTTCCGGAAAAACCAATTATAAAATGCTTGAAAAACATAAAAACTGGGAACTCATTCAGTTTCCTAACGTGAGTTAATTTGTCCAAGAGAAAAATCAAAAATTCTGATGATAATTACAAAAATTCACACCTCAAGGGAGACTTGAGAATATCTGGAAATTTTCCTGGCAAACTTGAACTTGTGTTCACACCCAAGCATACTTCGTGACTAATATAATTGTAAGTTTTTTCAGCAAAATGACAAGAAGCTTATTGAGAGGAACAGGTAGCGTACCGAAAGTTCTGT
>DUGT01000026.1:0-4765 GCA_013331275.1 Methanosarcina sp.
AACATTTTGGAGGAAGTCTTGTAAACGGGTGGAGCATCTACCGTATGAATGAGGAAAAATTTGAAAATGCGCTTGAAAAATAAATTTGAGATAAAACTCTCAACAGGACTAAAACCTGGTTTCAGGCGTGATTTCGATGTCTGAACCATGTCTTTACGTTGGGACTGAGTATTTACGTTGAAACTAAGTTTTTAGGTTGGACTAAGTTTATGTTGGGCTAAGTTTTTGATTTTAATATAGATTTTCTTGTTGGGTTTAAGTTTCACGCTACATCTTCCTGTTGAACAAAAGAATGATGTTCAAGGCGTTCAATTCTCTTTTCAAGGTTCTCTATTTGCTGAAAAATCTCTTCTGAGGTTTTTCCGCCTTCTCCCTGCTCAGCACCTGGCTTTTCTTCTCTGGCTTTCTCGGCAAGTTTTTGGGCAAGCTGCATAAACTTGTCCAGTTTCATAACCGGAAAGGTCTCGAACCTGCACAATTCCATGAAAGGAAAGACGGAAGCTGCATACGTTTTTTCGTCGTCAGTTTCGTAAATTATAAACGTGCGGTAACCGGTGAGGTCAGTCCACTCATCTATTATTTTAATGCCCTTCGGATACTCGTAATTCGCATATAGTTCCGCAACTTTCAAGGAGTCTTTCGGCTCCCAGGTTATTATATCCATCAGTAACATTCCTGTACCCCCCAATATCAAATATGATTATCCCGTTTAATCGAAATCCTGTTGTTCTACCAGACTCGTATCGGCTTCAAAAATACATTTGTCAAAGTTAAGTATTGTTTCTCTTCAAACGGGCATATACTTTTAGGAACAAGTGTTCAGCAAAACAAGTCTGAAAAAGGTTTTTTATTTGTTTGAGTTAAAACTCAAGCTGTCTCTGGTTAAAATATCAACAAATTTTACAGTCTGTGCCTGAAAGAGCCTGAGTAGAATTTTAAAAACTAAAACCTAAAAACACCACTTTTTCTGGCTAAAAACTTACTTTCTTAAAATCTGAACATAATTTTCGATATACACATCTTTGGGTACTGACCTTATTGCAATGTATAAAAGTACAGGGACAATTATCACGTCATCAAGATAACCAAGTACAGGAATGAAATCCGGTATTAAATCAATTGGTGATAATGCATAGCCTATGGCGATCCATAATAATATTTTTGCAGTTTTGGGAGTTCTAGGATCTTTATATATAAGCTTACATAGTTCTATGTACTTTTTTGCATTATTCTTTATTTCTTTTAGCTTCAGCATAACAACATAAATACAGAACTGATTGTTTATAAATAATTATCTCTATTATTTAAAATATGTATTCAGTAACCTGAAAAAGTTATACTCTTATTAATGAATAATCAAATAAGAACGAACAAAGCGAGACACAAGTATTAAGTGAGAGCTCTACAACCTGGAAGTAGATACATTTTGAGGAAAGGCTATATTTTGAGACTGGGGTATGTGAGGAATTTTATCTAAATTTTTTGCATTCCTATATATTTTCCAACTTACTAAGCTTATCTTTAAGATACGAAAAGTACAGCTTTAGGAGGCGAAATAAAGTAAATAGTTAATTTTACAAATAAATTGTTGATCCATGCCGGAAATTGGGGGATGCCTGGTAATCGGATAATTTTTTTTTCTTAGCTACGATTTTAAAATTAAATAGTCTTTGTTCTCAAATTACTCATTATACTAATTACTCATTATACTAATTACTCATTATACTAATTACTCATTATACTAAGGCTCGAACCTTACAAAACATATGAGAAATTTTTCCTTATTTTTTAGGAGTTTTTCCTCATACCGAAACCTTAGAGACCTTAGTAAAGATCATCACTGGAATCCTCTTTGTTTTCAATACATCTTAAGGCTTCAAGTTTCCTTTGTGCATCTGCCATGTCGGGACAGAGGCGCAGGATTTCATTAAAGGTGTTTATGGCTTCAGTATATCTTCCCAGTTTTCCCAGGATAACTCCTCTGTAATTCATGGACTGAACATCGTGAGGTTTTATCCTGAGCAGTCTGTCAAAGGCTCTCAGTGCATCTTCATATTCTTCTATTTTTGCAAGAGAAATGCCTAGATATTTTAAGGACTGCTCGTGCCAGGGATTAAGAGCAAGAGCTTCGCCAAATGCCCGACAGGCAGTTTCATAGAGTTTCTGTTTGAAGCAGACAACTCCCACACTATAAATTGCCTTGATGTTTTCAGGGTCTTTTTCCAGTGCGAGGTCAAAGGCTTTCAGGGCTTCCCTGTACATTTCAAGCTTGCAGAACGCGATTCCTTTGCAGTTCAGGATGTTGATATTCTCCGGAGAAATATCAAGGATGCGGTCAAAATAATCAATAGATTCCTGAGGCCTATCAAGCTTGATAAGAGTCATGGCTGCATTGTACATGACTTCTTCATTCTTCGGATTGAAAAGGGCAGCTTTTTCAAAGGCTTTGAGGGCTGCCTCCGGGCTTTCGAGTTCCAACAGGCAGAGCCCAAGGTAATTCAAACTTTCAGGATCTTCGGGTGAAGCTTCCAGCAGTACTCCAAAGGCCTCGGCAGCAGTTTCGTATTCCTCAAGATTGAAAAGCACAAGCCCACTGTAGTATAGGGCTTCTCTATGAGCAGGGTCCTGTTGCAGTATTATATCAAAAGCTTCAAGAGCTTTTTCATATTCCTGAAGCTCCATTCTGGCAATCCCGAGCATGTAACAGGCTTCAGTATAATCCTGGAAATTAGGAGCGTACAAGAGTACTCTTTCGAGATCCTGAGCCGCGTCCTCAAAGTTATGGAGCTTGAAACTCGCCACTGATCGGCTGTAGAGAATGTTTACGTTGTCAGGGTTCAGGATTAGAGCAGAACTGAAAGCCTGGCTTGCTTCCTCATACATATTTAATCTAAGGAGGGATAGTCCTATCTGTTCCCAGGCAGCTTCCAGAGCCGGATCGAGTTCTACGGCCTTTTCAAAAGCTTCAACGGCTTGTTCATCCTGATCAAGCCCTCTTAGAGCAAGCCCTGCTACATACCAGATCTCGGCAGCTTCGGGTTTTACTTCAAGAACTTTCTCAAGTGTCTCAATGGCAGCTTCATAACACTCCAGGTTGAGCTGGGAAAGCCCCATTTTCATCCAGACATCTTCGATTTCAGCGTCATTTAATTTCTCTTTTAATACAAATTTATCTGTTAGTCCTGACTTATCTTCTAACCTTAATTTATCCTCTAAATTAAGGTCTTCTTTTGTTTTTTCTCTCTCAATTTCATCCAGGCTTAATTCGTTAACTTCTTCAGGAGATTCCGTCTGATCTCCCAGGACAGCCTGTTCGAAGGACTCCAGGGCTTCAGCATAGTATCCAAGAGAAAATAAAATAAGTCCTCTCCTGTACCAGGCTTTTTCAAAGGCAGGATAAAAGGAAAGAAGTTCTGAAAATATTTCAAGGGCTTCCTCAGGTCTGCGGAGTTCCTGAAGCACAAGCCCTTTGCCGTAGAGAGCCTCTTTTGAAGCCGAGTCACTTGCTGTAAGTTTTCCAAGGGGCAGAAGGGCTTCTTCATACCTTCCAAGCTCTATCAATGAGAATGCAAACTTCTCTAAGAGTTCTTCAAAAGCCTTTGTGTTCTCGAAAGCTGGAATTTCTTCTGTATTTTCTTCTCCTGCCCTTTTTTCATAGTTTTCTTCTTCAAACTCTCCAGTATCCTTAATGTTAAAGTTCTCAGCTTCAAGTTCGAGAAGAGTGTCAACTGTAGAAACCATTTCTTCTGGCTTTCCAAGTTCGAAAAGGGCCATGGCTTTTTTGTACAAAATTTCGAGATCCACTGCCCCGGAACTAAGGATAACATCAAAGACTTCCACTGCTTTTTCATATTCTCTGTTTTCAAAGTGGGAGATTCCTGTATAATAAAGAATTTCGGGCTGCTGGCAGCCAAGGTCAAGAGCGTTTTCAAAGGATTTTGAGGCTTCTTCAAAGTTCCCGAGCCTGAAGAAAGCAATACCCCTGTAGTAATATAGATTTTCTTTTTTCGGGCAATATTCCAGCGCCGTTTTAAATGCTTCAATGGCCTCCGGATATTCCTCAAGCTCGAAATGAGTATAAGCTTTTTGCTCAAGGGCATAAGTGCAGTCAGGTTTCAATTTAAGGACAGAGTCATACATAGTCAAAGCTCTATTTACTTCTCCAAGCGCTTTTAAAGCAACTCCTTTCCTGAAAAGGATAGTTTTTCGCTCCGGATTTTCCCGTAAAACCTGATCAAAGAGTCCAAGGGCTTCTTCATAAAATCCCTGCTTGAAGCAAGCTGTGCTCAGGTGTGCAAGAGCTTCAGTATCGGATGGATTTCTTTTGAGAACTTCCCTGAAACCTGAAGCTGATTCTTCATATTTCCCCAATCGCAGTAAAGCCAGGCTTCTCATGTAAAGGGCATCAAAGTTTTCAGAATTTGTTTTAAGTACAGCTTCAAAAACTCTTATAGCTTCCTCAAAGTTCCCAAGTTCGAGACAGGAGACCCCCAACTGATAACAGGTATCCCTATAAGCAGGATCAAGCTCAAGGACTTTCTTAAAGTCTTTTATCGCTTCCTCATATTGCTTCAGCTTTGAATGGGATATTCCTTTCAAATACCAGGCCTCTACAAACAGGAGATTCTCTTCGGTAAGTCTTGAGAATACCTCTAGTGCTTTTTCGTAATCTTCCAACCTGATAAGTGCAAGCCCTTTCCAGTAGAATGCAGAGAACTTTTCTTCAGAGTTCTTTTGTTCAAATGAGTTTTTTTCAAAGGTATTT
>DUGT01000026.1:4928-12277 GCA_013331275.1 Methanosarcina sp.
AGGTATTTTTTTCAGAGGTATTTTTTGCAGAGATATTTCTTTCAGAGATATTTTTTTCAGATAAGTTTCGTTCAGGGCAGTATACAAAAGAGCCTTTATCTGAGCCTTCACTTACTTCTTCAAAAAGAGAAAGGGCTTTAGCGTACTCTCCGGATTCAAAACTGGCAATTCCCAACTCAAACTTTACTTCTTTATCGTCAGGGTCAAGTTCCAGTACTCTGGAGAGGGTTTCAGCTCCGGATTTATAGTTCTTTAACTGCAGGAAGCAAATAGCTTTTTTATGGAGTGCAGAAAGGCTCTCCCGATTTCTTTCAAGTACAGCATCAAAAGCTTCAAGGGCAGCTTTGTATTGTTCGGTTTCAAATAGACAGATGGCTCTGTACTCGAGGGCTTCTTGCATTTCTGGATTAAGGCGAACTGCAGACTCAAAGGCATATGCTGCTTCCTCTAACATATTTATCCTGTAAAGGCTAAGGCCTTTGTAATACCAGAGAATACCGGAATCCGGCTTTTCTTCAAGAGCACTCTCAAAGGTTTCCAGGGCAGGAAGGTACCTTTCAAGCTGCATTTGCGCAAATCCTTTGTAAGTACGGGCGTCCTCATAGTTAGAATTCTCTTCCTTGTAGTCAGGACTCTCTCTCTCATCACGTTTGGGGTTATTTATATCATCAGGATTGAGATTTTTTTCTTCAAAATCGAGATTTTTCATCTCATTATAGTCAGAATTATTTACTTCTCTATAATCCAGATTTTTTGCAATTACTTCATCAAAAGCTCTTATAGCTTCTTCAAAACGTTCCAGTTTTATCAGGGCAAGCCCTTTTCTATACCAGGCTTCCCTGGACTCTGGGTTCTCACTGAGTACCTGATCAAAAGCCTGAAGCGCAGTCTCATACTTTCCAATCTTCATTGCAAATTTCCCTTTCCTGAACTGGATTTCCGGATTTTCGGGACTTTTAGCAGCTAGTCTTTCAAAGGTTTCCAGGGCTTCTTCTTGCTTTCCGAGTTCAGCCTGGGTAGCTGCAAGGCTATATAATAAATCGGGATAATCCGGATTGAGAGACAGGACTTTGTCAAAGCATTCCAGGGCAGTTTTCGTTCTTCCTAGCTTTAGCAGAGCCGTTCCTCTGTTGTAAATGGAATCAAGGTCTTCAGGGTTGATTTTAAGAACTTCATCAAAGGCTTGAATGGCTTTTTCATATTTGTCGGCAGCCAGTAATGTTAGTCCTCTATTTCTCCAAGCGTCTTCAAAGTCAGGATTGAGGCTCACAGCTTTTCCAAAAGCCTCAAGAGCTTCTTCCGTTTTTCCAAGCTTTCCGAGTACTATTCCTTTATTATTCCAGCCTTTCTCAAGATACGGGTTCAACCGCAGACCTTCTTCAAAGGCTTCAAGAGATTCTTCATAGTGTTCCAAAGAATAGAGTGCAAAACCCTTATTCATCCAGCAGGCTTCATTATCGGGCTTGAGTTCAGCAACTTTCTCAAGAGCTTTCAGGGAAGGCTCGAATTTTCCACTGTCAAGGAGAGTTAATCCTTTCTGGAGCCAGAGCTCGTGGTTTTCGGGTTCATTTTCAAGGCTCCGTGTAAGAGATTCAAGAGCTTCTTCGGTACGGCCTAACTTGATCAGCATAGTGCCCCTGAACTTTTGGGCCTTAACAAGTTCTGGGTTCTGTTCAAGCATGAAATTGAAGGCTTCGAGGGCTTCTTCATATTTTCCTTCCATGGCAAGAAAACGTCCCTGCTGGTACAGGGCGTCCCCATATGAAGGATCCAGCTTGGCAGTTCTTGAAAAAGACTGTGCAGCCTCCCCAAAACGCTGCAGTTTCGCAAGAGCAAGAGCTCTGTTATACCAAATTTCCTTCATATCAGGATATATTTCAAGCACAGAGTCAAAGGCTTCAAGGGCTTCTTCATAAACCTCAAGCTTCATCAGAGCAAGGCATTTGTAATTCCATGCCTCATAATATGTGGGGTCCAGCCTGATTACCTCTTCGAAAGCTTTTATGGCATCATTGAGCCTGAGTAGCTGGATAAGAGCAAGACCTTTTTTGAGCCAGATTTCTTTATTTCCCGGATTTATTTTCAAGATTTTCGAAAAAGTTTTCTCGGCATCTTCATAATGGGAAAGTTCATTTAAAAGAATACCCTTTTGATAGAGAGCAGTCTCGTTGACAGGAAATTTCCTTAAAAATTCATCAATGCATTCCAGAGCTTCTTCACTCTTTCCAAGCTTTATCAGCAATGAGTATTTTTGTTTCCAGGCTTCTTTATATCTGGAGTTTTCCCGAATCAGAAGATTAAAGCATTCCAGCGCTTCTCCATACTTCTCAAGCTTTGCAAGAACCAGGCCTTTTGCATAGCAAGCGTCTGTACTTTTCGGGTTGATCTTAAGTGTGTGTTCAAAACATTCCAGGGCTTCTTCGTAACTTCTGGCTTTTCCAGCTACAGTGCCTCGGGCATACCAGGCTATTCCACATTCCGGCTCAAGTTCAAGTGCTTTCTCAAAACAAAGAATTGAAGCCTCAGTTTTTTCCAGTTCTGCAAGCGCTATTCCTTTATGGTACCATATTTTTGTACTGTCAGGATTTATTTCAAGTGCGTTGTCATAAGCTTCTAGAGCTGCTTCAAACTTTTCAAGAGTGGCCAGGGCAATTCCTTTTTTGTAGAGAGCATCGAAATTTTCGGGCTCAAAGTGCAGGATCTGGTCAAAGGAGTCAAGGGCATCTTCTGGTTTTTTTATTTTTAGCAGGGCGAGTCCTCTATTTAAAAGAGCTCCTATGTGACCTGGATCTTTGTCTATAATCTTGTTAAAAACATTAATTGATTTTTCGTACTTTTTTTGTTTAATCAGGCCAAGTCCTCTTTGAAAAGCTTCATCGTGATTGATAACCAACTCCTCCGGTTCTTTTCTCTAATTCTGTTCCTATATTCCTGATTCTATTTCAGTACTTTCCTGACTTTGTTTCTGCACTTTCTTGACTCTGTTTTAGCACTTTTTGATTCTATTCCTGAAAGCCCAAAGATCTTAAACTTGAATATTAGTCTTTTTATCAAACCTTTATAATATTTTGCTCTGTTTTCTCCAACTTCTCATTTTTTATGAGCCTTTCCTTTCACTCATCACTTAAAACTCTATTCCAAAGTGATAAATATTTTTTAGTGTTAATCGCTAAGTTTAGTATACATCAAAATCGAAATCTATTATCATTATTAATTTTTATTTAGAATCTAATTTCCTAACATTGTATATAAACGATCCTCAATAATTAAGCGTGGGGGAATAATTTTTAGTCTATTTTTTAAATATTTTTAAAAAAATATCTCATGGATTCTGCGGACAACTTGTAATATTAATAAATTGTTAATGAAAAATAAATATGCAAGCTCTACATAAAATCTAATAAAGTCTAGAATTATTTAAAATCTAAATCTAATTAAAAATAAGATTAATCAAACCTAAAATCAATTTTTCTAAATTGAAGTTAAACCTTAGTGACTCCTAAAACTGCTTCCTGAAGATGCCGGCATGTTTCTTTGTTGAAACAAACAAGAAAAACTTTTTCAGGTAATTCGTTTTCCTGAAGGAATTTAGCTATTTCGAAAACTGCAATTCCTGCAGCTCGCTCTGAAGGAAATTTATACGCTCCTGTACTTATAGCTGGAAAAGCAATAGTTTTTATGGAATATTCTCCTGCAAGTTCAAGGCTTTCTCTGTAGCAGGAAGCCAGTAAACCGTCTTCTCCTTTCTGACCTCCTTGCCATATCGGCCCGACAGTATGTATTACCCATTTTGCAGGCAGGCAATATCCCTTTGTAATTTTTGCTTCTCCCGTAGCACAACCTTTCAAACCCTTACATTCTTCCAGCAGTCCTGGCCCTGCGGCTCTATGAATAGAGCCATCGACTCCTCCACCCCCAAGAAGAGTCGAGTTTGCGGCATTTACGATTGCATCTACTTTTAGCTCTACGATATCCTCCTGAATTACTGTTAACCTGTCAGAAATGCGTGCCATAATCTGCCCTTTTGCTTCGCTTCTTTATATATTGTCCGATGTATTTTCCGGTATACTGTCTGTATATATTTGCTGCTTTATAGTACAACTTTTTCTTTGGTGTTCTTCTTCAGTTTATGGATTCCCAAACAATGATATAGCATAAAACCTAGATTATATTAGTCAATCTGGGCACAGGGATTAGGTTTTCCCGAAGGTGATTGCTTGCCTTTTATGGGAACTTTCAATATTTTGATATGCCTCAAAGGGTTAGAAAACTATAAGTTATCGATCTGAAAGATCAATAGCATACGAGAATGTAGTAGAAAACTCAAAAGGTTAAAAACTGACAGAGAATTTCGATAAACCCCAGCTTTATGGCTGGTTGCTTATAGACAGTATATGAGTAATTTCTTGATTTAGAGGTTTATCGAAATTCTCTACAAATTGAAACTTTACATGGGGAGATAATCATGAATGAAATGACACTCAAAGAGAGACTTTTAAACGCGCTTGAAGGTAAAGAAGTCGACAAAGTGCCAGTCTGTTCTGTGACTCAGACAGGAATCGTTGAATTAATGGACGAAGTAGGGGCTCCCTGGCCGGAGGCTCATTCTGACCCTGAACAAATGGCAAAGCTCGCGATTGCAAACTATGAGCTCAGCGGACTTGAAGCTGTAAGAGTTCCATATTGTCTGACCGTCCTTGCCGAGGCTATGGGTTGTGAGGTTAATATGGGAACCAAAAATAGGCAGCCGTCAGTTACTGCACATCCTTATCCCAAGGACCTCGAGGGCATGGAAATGCCTGAGAACCTGCTTGACATGGGCAGGATCCGGGCTGTACTTGATTCAATCAAAATTATAAGGGAAAGAGTAGGACCAGATGTGCCTATTATAGGAGGAATGGAAGGACCAGTTACTCTTGCCTCCGATCTGGCGAGCGTAAAGTCCTTTATGAAATGGTCTATTAAAAAACCCGATCTATTACAGCGGGTGCTGGATTTTGCAACCGATGCCACAATAGCGTACGCAAATTCAATGGTTATTGCGGGGGCGGATGTCATCTCCGTTGCCGATCCTGTAGCATCTCCTGACCTGATGAGTCCGGATTCTTTTAAAAATGAGCTTCAGTCAAGGCTGCAGAAGTTTTCCTCAAACGTAGATTCGGTTACGGTTCTGCATATTTGTGGAAATGTGGGCCCGATCCTTGACTATATGGCAGATTGTGGTTTTGAAGGTTTGAGCGTTGAAGAAAAGGTTGGTAGTATTAAGAAAGCTAAGGAAGTGCTTGGGGATAGAGCAAGGCTCGTAGGAAATATCTCCAGTCCGTTTGTTTTGCTTCCGGGTCCGATCGATAAGATAAAAGAAGAATCGAAAAAAGCTATTTCAGAAGGTGTAGATGTACTGGCACCTGGCTGCGGAATTGCACCTATGACTCCGCTTTCCCACATTAAAGCTATGGTCGAGGCAAGAGACGAGTACTACGCTTGAAGATTCGTAGAAGTAAAAAGAGTTTAATTAATTTATCAGCTAATTTTTACAAACTTTTTACTATCTTCATTACTTTTATTACTATTTTATACTATTTTTATCACTATTTCCAATTTTTATATCTCAATTTTGCCGCTTATGTCTTGTTCTAGAGGTTTGTGTTTTATCTGGAAGTTTGTGTCTCATTATAGAAGTATGGGATCTGACTCGTTTCTCTCTGGCAGACTACTTCTGATCATTTATTTCTGATGAAGTTTCTCGTGCCCTGCATAATTATAAATCTAGAGTAAACTAAGTGTTAGCTAGAGTAAACTAAGTGTTAGTGTTTAAAATCACAACTTTGGTACTCATTCAATTAATGCTGCTTAACAAAAACCACTGCAAGTGCTAAATGAGTCCTCAGTACTAAAAACTCTATATATTTATCAAGGAAAAACATAAACTACAATCGGGATTTTAAAAAAGGAAAAAGGAGAATTGCCTTGATTAGAGGCCGTAGTTCTCCGGTTTGAAGACTTTGACTTCTTGTTTATACTTTGTGAGACAGTCGCTCATAAACTGATCCTTGTCGTCAGTAAGACCCTCGAAAGCTGCTTTTGCATCTGAAAGGGCTTTAGTCTCGAATCTGGAGAGCTCTAGTTTGCCTTTTGCTCCCTCTTCAATAATGTTGATGCATTCGAGAGCTGCGTTCTTGGCACGGAGATAAATATCATCTCCATTCTTTGCAATTGCCTGTCCGACTCTATAGGCGTTCGGGTATGCGAGTACATAGCCCTGTGCGTCTCTATACAGGTCGGAAGCCATGAACATGTCTCTCAGGATCTTTTCATTACCCGATTCAAGGGCGACGTTCATGAGGGCACAGTCATATGCAAGAGTCTCGGACCAGCACTGGACAGTAGTACCACCGAATTCACCGTGATACTCAACTGACTCATTGGACCAGAGATCACAGCATTGCATGACCAGATTTCCCATCAGGTCGGAGTGGGCACAGGTTGAGGTTTTACCTTCCTGAGTTATCGGCACACCTGCAATGGACTTTACAATGGTGTTCTCGTAACCGCAATCCTTTCCAGGGCCTACTGCACCGGCTTCATAAGCAACGAGGGACCTAGCTGCAGAAATCGCCCTTGCGATAATTGCAAGTGTGTGGGCGAGGTTTTTGTCTAGTAAACCACCTGCAATGAACATTGCAGTGTTTGCCTGGGCACAGTCTGTATCACCTGAGGCTACAGTTCCTGTCTTCTTTGCAATTGATGCAATGTCTTGCCAGATCATCTCCATATCTATGCTGCCGAGAACACCTATGCCGTAAAGTACTCCGGCCATATCGTTCCTGAGGATTGCATAGTCGAATACTTCTTTTCCACCCATTGACTCAACTGCAAGCATGTCAGCCCCATTCTGGGCACACTGCTCGAAAGCTTCCAAAAAGGTGTTGTACTTGTCTCCTCCTCTGAGTTCGAGGAATTCCCTGCTCTCACGGATATCACCAATCGTGTGGCGGAGTGCGCACTTTATGCCGTATTCGTCATGGTAATCTTCCATGATAGTCTTCTGGGCGTGCGCAACGGCTGCTCCCCAATCCGGGTGATTGGACATCTGCTGAACGTGTTCGGTTTCAAGCACGACAGAAGGAGCTCCGATTTGAACCATTCTTGCCATAATGTCGGTGGTGATCCTTTCATACTCTTTTATGAGCTTTTCTTTGGATGCGCCGGCTTCAGGTCTTGGGGCGTAGTTTACTTCGGGAGTTGTGTAACCGGCACCGATTTCAAGTCCCAGCCCGGTTTTAACTGGCGTGACAGCTCTTCCGAAAACCATCTCATCCGCGCTTGCATAAGCCATTTTAGTACATCTT
>DUGT01000182.1:0-14702 GCA_013331275.1 Methanosarcina sp.
CCTTTCTGGACATTACAAAGGTTAATAGATATTGTGTCAGCGTAAGGGGCTGCGTCATCTATGGAACGGACAATATCTTCCAAGGCCTGGCGTTCGGAGAGAAAGAGAGGTTTTAGCATCAGATAGGCTTTAACGGTTGCCCCATTTTTTCTTGCGATTTCTGAGGCACGGACAAAGTCCCTGAAAGTAAAACCTTTATTAATAGAGTCTCTACGGATCCTGTCAGAGCTTGTCTCCAGCCCGAAAGCCAGCTCAAAGGGTTTGTTTTTCAAGATCTTGAGACACTCTTGCACATTCTCGTCGGTTACGAAGTTAGGACGGGTTTCCACAAGTACCTTGACTACTCTGGGGTCGTCTGCAAGAGTTTTGAGGATTGTATCTCTTGCCTCAGAAGGAACCTCCTGCTCGTCAAGAAAACTGCCTGAGGTGAAAATTTTGACCATAAACTCAGGGAATTTTTCAGCTTTCTTCATTGCTCTTGCAAGCTGGGCCTTGTAGTCCTCCAGAGTTGGAGGTTCACTTGCACAGTCATAGACATAACCGCACATAGTACACCCTCCTGCTTTTCCCCAGCGGCACCCTGCGCTCTTGAAGATCACAGTTAAAGTCTTCACCTGAGTTCCATTTACCAGGTCGACTCCTGTCCAGCTTGCTGCAGGTTCATTGGTAGGAGAAGGTCTAACTTTAATCCGCTGCCGGATTTCCATTACTGCTTTGTTCAGGGTCATGGGCGTAAAAACTCGCTTTGGCTTGCTTTTTATAATTGTAAAAAAGATTTTTGAAGCTGAGAGCCAGCTTCATTATTCATTTCTTATATTCTGTATAAATTGCCTGTGCTTCACTCAAATTCGATAGTTGCAGGCGGCTTGGGTGTGATATCGTAAACCACCCTGGCTACTTTCGGGATTTCAGAGGTGATTCTGGACTCCAGCTTTTTGAGAACATCCCAGGGAAGTTCAAGCGCTTCTGCAGTCATGCCGTCTCTGGAGCCTACGGCTCTTACAGCTACAATCCATCCGTAAGCCCGGATATCTCCCTTTACGCCTGTTCCCTTGCCAAGTACAGCAGCGAAAGTCTGCCAGGGACAGAACCTGTCAAGAAGTTCTTCTTCAACTATAGAGTTTGCTTCCCGTACAACCTCAAGTTTCTCTTCTGTAACTTCCCCAAGAATCCGTACAGCCAGGCCAGGTCCTGGGAAAGGCATCCTTTCACAGATTTCATCAGGTAACTGGAGTGCCCAGGCAACTTCCCTAACCTCATCTTTATACAGATCTTCGATGGGTTCAACGATCTTCTTGAAGTCCATTACACTTGGAAGCCCTCCAACATTATGGTGGGATTTTATTCCGCCTTCGGACTCGATCCTGTCAGGATAAATAGTGCCCTGGATGAGATAATCGGCTGCAAGTTTCCTTGCCTCTTCTTCAAAGACACGGATGAAGGTCTCTCCTATAGCCTTTCTTTTCTCCTCAGGGTCAGTTATACCTTTCAGGGCTGCAAGGAACCTGTCCTTTGCATATACCACATCCAGATTCATGTGGGAGAAAATATGCTTTATTCTCTCGGTTTCTCCTTTTCTCATAAGCCCTGTATCAATATATATCGGCTGCAGCCTATCGCCTATAGCCCTGTAAGCCAGTTCCGCACAAACAGAACTGTCCACACCGCCAGAAAGTGCAATAATTGCTCTCCCGCCGTTTATTTCCTTACTAATTTTCTTAATTGCCTTTGGAATGAATTTTTCAGGTTTTACCATTGAAATGCTCCTTAATGATGCTAAATTGAAATCCTTTGAAAAAATGATCGTGATCAGTGAACGTTAACAGAATTATCTGGGTCTGATTATTTTAGTGTGATATATGAGTTTGTGCATGGGGGTTTTGATATTTAAAGGTATCATAAAAGAAGTTATCCTATAAGTGAAAACATTTTGTTTTTACTCAAAAAAATGAAATTTTGAGTGTAGTTTCCCCATCTGGAAGCTATAAAAAGGAAACCGATTCTTAATTCCCGGTTTTAATTTTTTATATCTTACTACCCAGTAACTACTGGCTGGTAAGATCATTTTAAAAGATGCTAAATACCAGTTTCTTGAAAACTTTATGGAAAACTAATGAGAAACTAAGCTTTTGATAATGAAAAATAAATAACTCTACGCATGCAGAAACTTATGTTTACCCTTTCCAGAAAATTAAAAATTAGAATTATATACAAAGCTTTTCCAAAAATATTCTCATTAAAATCCGAAGAGAACTTGGTGATAGGAATGGGTAGTGAGAACTATGAGCTTATCGATACGCTTGAAGGCATTGCAAAGTCCTTGGAAAGCCTGGCAGAATCGCAGAAAAGAATAGCTGACACTCTGGAATGGATGGTAAAAGACAAGGGATTTGTAGACTGAAGCGGGATAAATTTTTGGAATAAGGAAAACTTACAATGAACGGAAAACTACAGGAAACATAACGGAAAACATAACGGAAAACATAACGGAAAACTGCAGAAAACATAACGGAAAATTGTGGAAAACATAGCTGGTTGGTAAAAGAGTTATCTTAAGAGGAAGACAAGAAGTGCCTGGGTGTAGCCACACTTCTTATCTTCCTATCTTTACCTCATGTCAAACATTAATAACTTTGACGCCATAAACCGGTAAAAGTCTGATTATTGCAATTTTTTAATCCTTTTCCGACTTTTCATAGTTTGGTGATGTAATTTTCCTTTCTGATTCTTTTTTGAACTTTACTATTTTGAGAAATCTCTGACATGCATCTAGTTTATGTATCCAGATTTTGCAGCTAATACAGCTGAATACTTTCACCCCGCACACCTGCAACTTAAATATAATGAACTTAAAACATCACAACGTCATGATTCCATACCTGACACATTTTATACTAATATCTAACTTTTCACTATATGAGAATAATTATACCATAGAGGAACAGTTTTCATAAACATAAAACGATCTATTGTAAAAATTGAAACATTGAGGATATGTCTGTGCACGAGAACGTGTCCATACTTTGATTTTCCTGGATCTTCCAGGGTTTATATTCTGGCATGACATTAGTTTTACTGTTCAGGGGGATAGAAAACGAGCACTGAGTATGACTTCTTGAGGGCGAGTAAACGTGAGCTTGAGCCCATGCCATCCCTGTCTGCCAGAATGTACTCAGCTCTGCACCATTATTTCGGATACACTTCCTTTCGTCCGTTGCAGGAGGAAATCATAAGGGATGTTCTTGAAAGAAAAGATGTTTTCGTGCTCATGCCTACCGGTGGAGGCAAATCGATATGTTACCAGCTGCCTGCCCTTCTCATGGAAGGGGTTACAATTGTTGTTTCCCCACTGATCTCCTTGATGAAAGACCAGGTTGACGGGCTTGAAGCAAACGGTATTGCCGCAGCCTGCATGAACAGTACCCAGAGCCCCAGAGAAAACCGAGATGTGAAGACAGCTTTTCTTGAAAATCGGTTAAAAATCCTTTACATAGCTCCGGAAAGACTCATGATGCCAGGAACCTTTGCCTTTTTAAAGAAAGGGAAGGTCAGCCTCTTTGCAATTGATGAAGCACACTGCATTTCCGAGTGGGGACATGATTTCCGGCCTGAGTACAGGAAATTGAAACTTTTGAGAGATCCTAAAACAGGTTTTCCTGACACCCCAGTTATTGCGCTTACGGCAACAGCTACAGAAAGGGTTCGAGAAGATATCGTATCACAACTCAATCTTCGTCTTCCTCCGGAAAAAGGTCCTTACGTAGCCAGTTTTAACCGGAAAAACCTTTACTATGAAGTCAGGCCAAAGAAGGAAACTTTTTCCGAGATTACTGACTATCTGCGCAGACATAGAGGTGAAGCTGGTATCATCTACTGCCAGAGCCGAAACAGTGTCGAGGCTCTTACAAAAAAACTAAACCTTGCAAGTTTCAGGGCCCTTCCATACCATGCAGGACTTTCGGATACTGAGAGAAACCGAAATCAGGAGATGTTCATTAAAGATGACGTGAACATCATAGTAGCTACAATTGCTTTTGGAATGGGAATTGATAAGTCCAATGTACGTTTTGTAATCCACTATGACCTCCCCAGAAATCTTGAGAGCTACTATCAGGAAACCGGTAGAGGAGGAAGGGATGGAAGCCCATGTGAATGTATCCTTTTTTTCAGCAGAGGGGACCGTTTCAAGATTGAGTACTTTATTTCACAAAAGACAAACGAAAAGGAAAAGGACATTTCTTTAGTGCAGTTAAGACAGATGGTAGCTTATTGCGAGGGGAATAAATGCAGGCGTCAGACCTTGATGGAGTACTTTGGGGAAGAGCTTTCAGAACCCTGCGGAAACTGTGACTGCTGCCTTACTCCTAAAGATACCTTTGACGGAACGGAAGCTGCAAAAAAATTGATAGCCTGCGTCCAGGAACTGAACCAGCGCTTTGGCACTAACTATGTTATCGACGTCCTCACAGGCTCAAAAAATAAAAAAATTCGGCAGAATCATCACGAAAGGTTGAAAAGTCATAGCAGTGGTCTGGAGTTCACAAAAGAACAATGGAGATCGTTAGCTTCCGAAATGATAAACACCGGTCTTCTGGATGTAAGTGGGACAAAGTATCCTGTATTGAAACTTAATGCCATGAGTAGAAAAATACTGAAAGGGCTGGAACAAATAGAGCTTGTCTGCCCTGAGGGTTTCACTCCTGAGTCTGAAGAAAGTTTTGTGCCCTCTATAGTGACAGATAAAAAATGCAAAAAAGCCGATGATCCGGGTTTACCTGAAGAAGAGTCTTTTCCAGAAAAATTTTCAGTTGCTTCTGACATTCTGAAAGCGTCAGAGGCGAAGAAATCTATAATATCCGGAAAAGAGCCTGAACCTATTCTTTTTGAACGGTTAAGAGCTCTGAGAAAGGAAATTGCTCTACAGAAAAATCTTCCTCCCTACATTATTTTCTCTGACACTTCCCTTAAGGAAATGGCTACAAGATTTCCGCGTACTTCTGAAGAGTTTCATTCCATTACAGGAGTTGGAGAACATAAATTAAGAAAATACGGAGAGGTTTTTCTCAAGGAAATCGAAAACTACTGCAGAGATTACAATTTAGCACCTGCTGAAAAATTTGCTGAAAAATTTGCTGAAAAATCTGCTGAAAAGCCTACAAAATTAAAGATTGCTTGTAAAAATCCTGAAAGATCTGTTGAGAAACCTGAAAAATTAAAGATTGTCTGTGAGGATCCTGAACAAGAGGAAATAAGCTCAAAAGAAATTGCTCTAAATGATGAAAATCCCAAAGCTGAGATCGAGACGTTCGGAGCTGTAATGCAAGGTCCCGAACCCGATAAAATCAACAGTTTAGAAGTTTGCAAATTATCGACCAAAAAGAGCAGGTATCTGGATACGAGCATTCAGGATTGGTCAGAGCGGAATTCTTCAGCAGATGACTTCAGGGAAATAGATTCGATAGAGGGGTCATCTGAGTTAGGACCTGTAAGTACCACCAGCGTGGATTCTTCTATCTCCGTTTCTTCTGAAAAGGGTTCTCTACAAAGAACTTTCTCACTTTTTACGAAAGGATTTGGAATCGATGAGATTGCTGACATCCAGGGTATGAGTATTAGAAGTATTTTCAGGCAACTTGAACAGCTCACTCTTTCTGGAGATATTAGAGGTATTGGAGGACTCTTACCATCCAAAAAACAAAAGCAGATAAAATCTGCCTTGGAAAGCTTAGAAATTGAACTGGATTCCCTGCTTCGGGCAAGGTTGGGTGAGAACTGCCAGGAAGAAGAAATGAAATTTTTCAAGGCTCTTCTTATGTCAAGGATTTGTTTTTCTCAGTCTGAAGACGGCGAATAAAACTCTTCCCTGCAAACTTCGCTGTTTTTTTTCGGTTTTTATTCTTACTGCTTTTTATTCTTACTGCTTTTATTCTTACTGCTTTTATTCTTACTAGTTTTTTATTCTCACTAATTTTTTATTCTCACTAATTTTTTATTCTCATTTATGTTTTCTTGTTTTTATCCTGAACTCCTGAAAATGGGATCACTCAATGTTTTTCCCATTTCTTCAGATTCATGATCTCAGACAGCGTCCCGCCTCTCTTGATTTCATCGAAAAGCCTTTTTTCGGTTTTGTAAACCTCTTTTGCTCTTCTTGCTAGCTCGTATGCCCTCTCTGCTGGAATTACCACAACACCGCTTTCGTCGCCCACTATATAATCTCCTGGCTTCACGGTCTGGCCACCGCAGGTAATCTCAGCATTGATTTCTCCAAAACCTTTAGGATCTCCGGCATTAGGTACCGTATTGCTCGTATAAATCGGTAGTCCCAGGTTTTCGACTTCGTCAATATCCCTGACAGCGCCCTCTATTACCACGCCTGCAATTCCCTTGTTTAAGGAACTCCAGGTTGCAAGTCCTCCCCAGCAGGCAACATCCTTATTTTCATTGTAAATAACGAGGACGTCTCCCTCTTTTGCAATATCAATTGCTTCCACGGGCTTTGCCCAGTCTCCGGGAAAAGTCTGCACGGTAACTGCAGTTCCTACCATTTTTCCTCTTACCAGAGGGTGAATGCCTTTCATTGCACCTTTCCGATGCATGGCATCAGAAATATTTGAAGTGGATACTTCCTTAAGAATTTCTCTGATTTCCTGGTCTACAGTGTTGACACTGCGGATTTCTACAGCGTCTGGGGAGTCCACACTCTGTCGAATTTTTCTGGCGGCTTCGGTTACGTTATCAGAGTGAGTGATATTCCCTCCGACAATTACAACTTTTGCTCCAGCCTTGACAGCCTGCACTGCACTATTTGCATCAAGCCCTCCAGCGACTGCAAGCTGTACGTTGACTCTCTGTGAAATCTCCCTTAGAAGTGCTATGGGGTCTTTGCCCATCATCTGCTGGTCTATACCTATGTGTACATTAACATAGTCCACGCCCAGAGCCTCAAGTTCAATTACTCTTTTCACAGGATCCGGAGCCGAAATGAGGTCTGCCATTAACCTGACTCCGTATTTGTGGGCTGAGCGGAGTGCGTCAAGTAATGTAGAATCATCTGCACTTCCTAGTACAATAACGACGTCAGCCCCAGCTTTTGCTGCCATCTCTACTTCTATAG
Source organism: Methanosarcina sp. (assembly GCA_013331275.1). Lineage (GTDB taxonomy): Archaea > Halobacteriota > Methanosarcinia > Methanosarcinales > Methanosarcinaceae > Methanosarcina > Methanosarcina sp11020u. The sequence continues at coordinate 7,118 of DUGT01000182.1, forward strand.
CGCCTGTATCTACAGTTTTCATGTCTGCCAGAATCGTCCGATCTGGAAAAGCTTTCCTCATGGTACGGATTGCATCCATTCCCTCACTTTTGATCAGAGGGGTTCCAATTTCGATCCAGTCCGCACCCCCTGTTATTGCCTCTTTTGCAATCTCTACAGCACGGTCCAATTCCAGAAGATCAAGTGCAACCTGAATTATGGGAACTATAGTATCACCTCAAGCGGGAAGTAGGAAAGGCTGAAATTTTTGAGTGTTTATCTGTCAGCTCTTTCCTGTTTGTTTTCATTCCTGTTTCACTCCGGATTTATTCTTTCGAAATTTCGGTTTTTGTATCGGTCCTTTTAATTTAATTCTCTTAAATTTATCCTTTTATTTTGATTCGGATTATCCAATTTTTATATGTGAGTTTTCATTACCTATATTTCTTTTTATTTGAGACTGTTTTTGTATTCACTGTGTTATTTCATATCTTATATCCATAGATAAAGAATAAATATTAGCCAATTGTCATAAGAATTCAATTAATGTCATAATGTTTATGGGGGAGATGATGGAAAATAACCCTGAAACATATGAGAAGAACGCTTCTGGGAATTATATCACAGATGAGGAACGCAGGCAGTTACTTTCGGCTCTGCATTCTCGCCTGTTCTGGGTTGGTCAATATATCCCGGATTATGTTGAGTTTGAGGGAGAAACTTACCCTCTACACAACTATGTATGGGAATTGATTCAAAAAGATGAACTGAGTGAAGCTGAGAAATCCAGGATAGAGAAATACATTGAAATTCTTTCAGCGAAGGAAATGAAGGATGAAAGAGATCTCGAAGGGAAGTCTCTTACTTCGGAAGAATCAAAAAAGCTCTATCATGAGACTGCAGGCTTATTGCGTGCAATAGCAGATCTGAAGGAGATTGAGAGCGGAACCTTCAAACAAAACACAAAGCACTTTCAGGAACAGTTTGCTAATCAGAGGATTAAAGACGCAAAGCTCTGGCTCGAATTTATCAAAAAAGTATCTAATTAAAGTGCTATAACTGAGATATAGCGACATGACTTAACTCGAAGTGAGATACACCGACAGGACCTAATTAGAAGTGAGATTTAGCGACAGGACTTAACTGAAAGTGATATATAGTGACAGAACTTAATTCCTTCAATACTTTTGGAAATTTCTGGAGCAAAGGTTATATCTCTGGGAACCACTTTATGAAAACAAGATGTCATTTAAGAACAGAAACGTCATCTCTATGAAAGACTTTTCGCGGAAAGAAATCGATTACATTCTAGACACGGCAGAAAAGCTTGAACCTGTAGCCAGAGGTGAAGAGAGGTCTCGGTTGCTGGATGGAAAAATAATAGCTCTTCTTTTTTTTGAACCAAGCACAAGGACAAGGCTGTCTTTTGAGGCTGCTACGCAGAGACTTGGGGGACAGGTTCTCAACCTGGGTTCAGTGGAGGCAAGTTCGGTAATGAAAGGAGAAAATCTTGCCGATACTATTCGTGTAATCAGCAACTATGCAGACCTTATAGTGTTGCGTCATCCTCTTGACGGGTCAGCACGAATGGCTGCGGAATTCTCAAGTGTTCCTATAATCAATGGTGGTGACGGCTCTTTACACCACCCTACACAAACTTTTCTTGACCTTTATACCATTCGTAGGGAAAGTCATCTAGAGGGTCTGAAGATCGCTATGGCAGGAGATCTGAAGTATGGAAGAACAGTCCATTCCCTATGTCATGCCCTATCTCTGTATGGAGCTGAAATAACTTTAGTTTCACCTCCTGAACTCAGGATGCCCCTGGAAATTGTCAGGGATCTTCAAAAGAATAATACCAGAATCAGAGAAACGGATTCATTGGAAAAAATAATTGGGGATGTCGAAGTTCTTTATATGACAAGGGTTCAAAGGGAACGTTTTCCTGATCCTGAGGAATATGAGAAGGTCAAAAATAAGTTGAGGGTCACAGGTGACCTGCTGAAAAATGCAGATCCTAGCCTTAAGATTCTCCATCCTCTGCCACGGGTCAACGAGATCTCCCCTGAAGTAGATTCAACGCCGTATGCATGTTATTTCGAGCAGGCTTTTTATGGAGTTCCCACGCGGATGGCACTTCTCGCTCTTGCTACGGGAGTGATTGAATGAAGGAAAAAAGAGACCTGAAAATCCAGGCAATTGAAAATGGAACGGTGATCGACCATATAAAGGCTGGACAGGCCTTGAATGTTCTGCGTATACTTGGGATTTCCAATGCTTTTCGAGCTACTATCAGTTTTGTTATGAATGCACCCGGTGCTGCAGGCATAAAAGACGTTGTGAAGATTGAAGGTAAAGAGCTTAGCGTCGAAGAGCTTAACAGGATTGCTCTTATATCTCCGAAAGCTACTATCAATATTATAAGGGATTTTGAAGTAGTTCAGAAAAACAAAGTTGTACTTCCTTCTTATGTTGAAGGCGTTGTACGCTGTATCAATCCAAACTGTGTTTCTAACAGCAGCGAACCTATAAAATCCAAATTTTCCGTGCTCCAGTCCGAAGAAGAAGGGGTAATTCTACGCTGCCTTTACTGCGAGCACGTAATTTCAGAAAATATAGCCGAAAATTTGCTATAAATATGACCTTCAGCGAAGCTAAAAACTAGTTTTATTTTTATCTTGAGGTTCTCTTAGAACTGAAGTAATCGGAAATAAATTCACAGGGTATTAATTCACAGGATATTAATTTACAGGATATTAATTCACAGGATATTGATTCACAGGATATTAATTCACAGGATATTAATTCACAGGATATTAATTCAGTAGAGTTCGAATCTGATTCATTCTAATCTAATATTCGAATATAATACTGTAGTTAACTGCTATTATCTTCAGGGGAAATTGCTCATGATAAAAAGAGATAATGACACAGAAGAGGCAGACGAAGAATATCTTGGTTATGAAGAACGCAATAAGCTTCTCTGGAGCCTCAGGAGTGATTTTGTCTGGGCAGGAAAGAAAGTTCCTGAAAGCGTCGAGATTGATGGGCGCGAGTACAAACTCAGGGACATGGTCCGAGAGCTGAGCGGGAATGAATCATTGGATAAGGATAAAACTGCCGAAATAAAGGCTTTAATTCCAAGATTGGAAGAAAAGTCAAAAGCAGACGAAGAACTATTGGAAACCGAAGAACTTACGAAAGCAGAGGCTGAAGCCCTCTATGAGGAGGCAACTGGACTTCTGCGGGCCTCAATGGAATTAAAGGACAAACTTGAGGGAAAAGGTGGGGAAAAAAGCGTCGACGAGTTTAAGCGAATGCTCAATACCCAGAAGGTAGTGGACGAAAAGCGCTTTCAGGAGCTTATTAAAAGTTTAAAGTAATGAATTTGCTTGTGATTTCTCAAGTAATTCCAATTTCAAAAAATCCAATTTCAGGCTAATTCTTCCATTTCTTCTTTATTTTCAATTTTCTACTCACTCTCCTTTTTGAAGATCGTCATAATTTCTTCCGGTTTTTGAGTGTAGAAATCAAATTTAAATTTGAACTTGTAGTAATTTTAAGAATCTGTCGATAGGGCACTGTGAATTCGAAGATATAAAAGTAGATAATAACTCCATTGTCGATGTCGGTTTACTTCTCTACATTTTGGCCGGATTAATTTTTCCACGATATAGATTTTAACAGTTCCTAAAGAAATATCAGATGAATATTAAATTGCTTTACGTAAAGATAATAAATTTATATAAAAATTGATACTATTTAAAAAAGATCAGCTATGAATTTTGAATTACTGAAGGATACTAAAACAAGGTACTTTTTCATTGAATTGCTGTTTGTATTAGCTTTTGGAATATTAATATTATTTGTGCTTGCAAAGGTATTCCGTATTCACATGACAGATGGAGATTTACAGATAGCTGTGTTATTGATTACAGTTGCTCAATTTCTATTAGTAATGAAGTTCCTGAAAAAAAATAATATTAAAGTCACCGAAATTATTGGAAAACCATCCAAAAAAAAATTTATATTTGAAATTCCCGTAACATTAGTAGTAACATACATTGGAAGTATTGGCTTAATATTGATATTGTTAGCATTAGTACAATTAGTAAATCCTAGTATTCTAGAAGGACTTGAATCATCTCTGACATCTAGTTCAGTTAATATGACATCAACTTTTGTTGTAGTAATTAGCATTTTTTCAGCAGCTATTGTCGCACCAATAGTTGAAGAATTTATTTTTCGAGGAATACTAATGAACAGACTATACAATAAATATGGATTACTTAAATCTGTTATCTATTCTTCTTTAATATTTTTTATAATGCACATAAATCCTAATCCAATGCTAGTATGCTTAGGAGTAAGCTGCGCCTTTTTAGTTTATAAATATAAGTCGTTGATACCGTCTATGATATTGCATGCCTGCAATAATTTCATTGTTTCTTTGAGATATGTATACGATTCAACTGAGAACCCATCTTCTAGTGCATTTAGTGCTGATTATAGTTTTTTTATACTCGGTAGTATATTATTTAGTATGTATGTCTTGTATTTATATATTAGTTTTAGAAAGTGTAAGGTCGATAAATTACTATGATTGCTTTCTTATGACCGCAGATTACCGCATAGCTTACCAATAACCTGAACCTATAAATCTGCTCTGAGTGATGGTAGAAAAGTCATTTATTTTCATTTTTCATTTCTTTCGTTTTTGAGGAAACTTGTAAGCTCTTCAGGTTTATTAGTAAAAAACGTAAGTTCCAGTTTTGAGTGGGTAGTGACTTTAAGAGCCCACTGATAAGGCGTTAAGAGTTCACTCTTGTAAAATAGCACAAGAATAATTGTTACTACTGCAAGATGCCCCAATAATAAACTGAAATCAACATAGTTTGAAAAGGATGCTTCAATATATTTAATGTACTGCAAGTTCCTTGGTATTCCTAGTATAAAATCAAGTGGTATTGCAATAACATAAAATAACCGAATCAACCATCGCAGGGAATAACCTTCATTCTTTTTTACAGAAATTTGCGTAATATCTTCTTTTTCGATCACAACGGGCTTACGCATAGGTTGTTTAATTATGATTTCTCCAGGCATTACTGTGGCAGCATTAGAGCGAGTAAGAAATAATGTAAGAGGGAAAAGAAACATAATAAGTCCTGAAAATATGATTAAATAAGAGTCTTCAGAACTAAATGTCCATAAAAGCAAGGAAATTATTAATGTGATAGCAGTAACTATTAATAACCTTGACATCCACCACCAATCAAAGAGACTAGCTTGCACCTTAAGAAATCTGCCTTCCTGCAGATCCGCGGGAGAGGAGCTCAACTGAGTATTTCTATTTTTCAATTTAAAATCCGAGAAGTAACCTTCCTGTATTTGATTCTGGAAGGAGTTTTTCATTGGACACCAGCTCATCAACTTTTTTATATATCTGGATTCCCAGTTCATAACTCTCTCTCCTTTTCTCCAAGGACATACAGCTTTTGCTGTCTCTTTTCTCTTTTCGTATACATTTTCATATGGTTTTTCCTCTCCCAGTAAATTAGCTGGAAATAGAAGCCCCACATCAGAATCAGTGTTCCTGAAGTGAAAGAATACAATACCTGATCGTTAAAAAGATAAGCTGCACGAGATGAGATATAAGGCAAGAAAGCCATGAGCAAAGTGAAACCCAAAAATAGGAATAAGACCACACAGGCAAGTGTCTTTCTAAAGGAAGGAGAAACGACAGGATTTCTTTTCACGGCATTGTATTGATGCATTTGCTTTTTCCAGCCGAGCAAATAGATCGGTAAAGAAAGTAAAAGGCCAAGAAGGAAAGCCTCTGTATTTATACCTTTTTGAAGTAGTTTTATATAAACAGGAGTAAAGATAATCGGTAGCACGAGAAGATAGATATCAAGACTGGAATGTTGGCCAGAAATAGTCGGATTTTTTGCCTTTTCTCCTTCCGATTGATCGTTTGTTCCAAAATTAGCAAAGCTAGCTCTGGATCCGGTTTCAAGTGCTTTTGCATTCGGGCACCAACCCATAAATTTTTTGAGCTGATCAAAAATAAAAACCTTAGCTGGCATTTATTTACTCTCCCGAATTATATATGATTTTTTCCACTTTCCGTAAATTTTATCAAAATAAATTTTTTTATGGTTTTTATGCTCCCAGTATAGTATTTGGAAATACCCAAGCCAGAAGTAAACAAGATAACCTCCAAAGAATGAAAGTGTTATTTGTAGGGCAAGTCCATAGCCAATTATATAAAAACAAACTATTACAAATGAAAAAAGTAAATAAGTGAGTATAATGCATAGTCTTTTCAGATTTGAATTGTCAGTTAATCGTTGTTTTTCTAAGGAGTCATAAAGCCTCATTTTAGCATTCCAGCTAAATATAAACGAAATCAAGGCAGTAAAAAATCCTGCAAGTAAAAAAATCAGGTTTACACCCAGTTGAATAAGTACCGAGAAATACATAAAAGTGAGAAAAATATCAACTAGAAGAGTTCGAGTACTTGCTTTTCGGAGCCATTCGGGATTTTTTTGATCTCCGTCATCTCCCTTTTCTCTATCCGGGATACCAGATTCAAAACTTCCAAAGTTAATGTGCCGTCTGGTTTCAGATGTTCTGGCATTAGGACACCATCCCATCATTTTTCTTATGTTTTCGACTTTAAGGCTCACTTTTCTCCCTCCTTTTCCCTAATAGCGTATGCCTTTTGGAAGCCATTTCCACTTTTAATGTAAATTCTCATGTGATTTTTCTTTTCCCAGTAAATTAGCTGGAAATAGAAGCCCCACATTAAGAGCCAAACAATTGAAAGCCCAAATAAGGCTGAATGCCAAGATTGTCTTATCATATAAGAGAGAAGCATAAGCAGAAAAACAAAAAGTACGATTATCAAAACCCAAAGATATGATGTTTTAGAGACATAACGAACAATAGGGTTTTCCGCAATGTCGTTGAATCGCTGAATCCGCTCATTCCAGTGAAATACAAAATAAAATAGTGGAGGTAATAATGCGAAAAGGGATGGAAGAAGGCCTATGCGATTATATATAAAGAAATGAACAAATGTTAAAAAAATAGCAAATAGAAGAATTTGATTACTTTCTCTCTGAAGCCATCCAGGGTTCTTTAAATGGCTATTATCTCCCCTTGCTCTGTCTGGAATATCAAAATTAAGATTTTCAGGATCAGTTTGTTGTATGGCTCCGTGTGATTTTGCATTCGGGCACCATCCCATTAGTTTTCTAATGTATTTTGCTCCCCAATTCATAACTCTCCCTCCTTTTCTCCGATAGCATACATCTTTTGGAGCCCTTTTTCATATTTTATATAAATTTTCATATGGTTTTTCTTCTCCCAGTAAATTAACTGAAGACAACTTCCCCACATAATGGTCCCAGCTCCAGCAACTAAGGAATACAGTAACCGTGCGTTAAGAAAAGAAGGTAACTGAGATAAGAAAACAATAGGCAAAATTAAAAACAAAATTAAGACTAAGAAAACCCATAAGAGTATTTTCTTTGAAGAAGAACCAAAAATAGGCTTTTTTGCCAGGGAATCGTAATGATGCATCTGCTTTTTCCAGCCG
>DUGT01000182.1:14843-14997 GCA_013331275.1 Methanosarcina sp.
ATCGTAATGATGCATCTGCTTTTTCCAGCCGAGCAGATAAATCAGCAGAGAAAGTGAAAAACCTAAAAAGAGAGCTTCTGCATTTATACCCTTTTGAAATAGCAAATTTATATAAACAAGAGTTAGAAATAGTGTTGGTAGGAGAATTCGGATA
>DUGT01000182.1:15216-15880 GCA_013331275.1 Methanosarcina sp.
AGTGTTTTTACATTCGGGCACCAGCTCATCAGTTTTTTGATGTATTCTCCGGCCCAGTTCATTCCAGTCCCCCCTTTCCTTCAGGGCATGCGTCCCGGAAATATGTTGTCCTGAACCCGTCTTCACTTTTCGTATAAATTCTTATGTGGTTTTTCCGTTCCCAATAAACGATTTGCAGGTAGCTGATCCACATGAAAAATAAAGTACCTGCACTGAATGAATAGAAGGTTTGCATGTTATGGAAAAGAGTTCGAATCACATAAGGCAAAAAGACCGCACCTGAAAGCGTAAGCAGAATTATTGCAAAAAATCTCCTGAGAACCTTTCTCTTGTTGTAGATGTAGACCGTTGGTTTTTTTGCCAGGGCGTCGTACTGGTGCATCTGTTTTTTCCAGAGGAAGGCGCCCAGTGGCAGGGCAAAGGCAAGCCCTTCAAGGAAAGCCTCCGGGTTTATTCCATCTTGGGCCAGCAGGATGAAATAAAAGAGTGTAAGATAAACGTTTACCAGAAGAAGCCGATTTTTTAGCCTGGAAAATTGCCTGGTAAATCGGGAAATGGCCCCCAGACTTCCGGTTTTTCCGCCTCCTGATTGGGCAGGTGCTTCAAAATTCATAGAGCTAATCCGGGGTCCTGCTTCAGCAGTTTTTGCATTCGGGCACCATCC
>DUGT01000182.1:15976-16993 GCA_013331275.1 Methanosarcina sp.
CATTCGGGCACCATCCCATCAGTTTCTTGATGTGTTCCAGAGTCATAGTTGTTACTCCGCTTATGAATTTACAATGTAGATCTCCGGCATTTTACGCCCATATACAAGTATCATTTTCCCATTCCTCTTTTCCCAGTATACGTCTGTAAGATAATACAGAAAAGCCGTCAAACAAAAGCCAGATAGAAATGCTATAATGTAATTCCAACCAAGCGATGAACTCAAGGAAAGCAGCAATACAAGGACAGCTGAATCAAAGAAATCAAAGTAATACAACAACACTGTCAAACAAAAGGCAGAGATAAAAAACAAAACAAATCCCCAGTTGGATTGTGAAAATAAAAGATACAATAATACCAGTGAAAGTATTAGATTTACAGCTTTCCATTTTGGAGACCTACCAGTCATCTTAATTTTCTTGCTTGTGTTTTTTATATTGTCCAGGTAATGCCAGTTCCAGATGCAAACAAGCAGGTTAAAAATTGTTCCTATAATTAACCCAAACATGAAACCTTTATCCATGGGATGAACTTCCAGAAATCCAATTCCCAGCACAGAAATAAGAGTCAGCCCTGAGGATATCATTAATGCTCTGTTATGGCGTTTGTTCCACCAACCAGTGGGTAAAACCGGAAGATTTCCAGCATCTTTCCCTTTAGCCTGGTCATTTGTTTCAAAACATTCGGAATGGATAGAATGTTGAGTTTCAAGTGTTTTTACATTCGGGCACCATCCCATCAGTTTCCTTATATTCTTAATTAATACATTCATACTATCTTTCCCCCTGCTCAGCTCATTCCCACTGGAATTGTGAACAAACATTCTGTCTAAAATACTCCTAGTACTTTATCCCAGTATTTCATATGCTTTTTCCGAAAACGAAATTATTTATTAGAGACAAAACATTATGTAGTCAACTTGCGATACCATCTAATATTTTATATAAAGAATAAAGCCAATGGCAAATAGAATGATTCCAATATAGAATATGATCCATCCTGCTTCTCCATTTGGTAA
>DUGT01000182.1:17158-20308 GCA_013331275.1 Methanosarcina sp.
CTTTTCATACGACTAAGATTGTTTCCGGCTTTTTCTCCTTCAGATTTATCGTATGCCTCAAAATTTGCAGGAATAGTTTGAGATCCGGTTTCAAGTGCTTTTGCATTGGGGCACCATCCCATCAATCTCTTTATATTTTTTGTAAATACGTTCATTGTCATCCTTTCCTTAATTTTTACCTGCCTTTAGTCAGGCCTATTCGATCGATTCTTTTAATTTCTCAAACAATTCATCAGCTATCTTTGTGGGATCTTCCGTACTCTGGAGTTTGAGCTGCATCTCTTCTGCAAAATCCCAGAGGAGCTCAATACATTCCCTGTATCTTTCACAAGATCCGCATTCTCCTTCGTGCTCGTACCAAACCTGCATTCCATGTTTTGCCGAGACAAAAATTATTGCATTGGCTTTGAAAGGAACTGATCTTCCAAAGAGTATACCCTTCTTTGAGTCCAGTTTTTCAACTTCGATCCTGTTTGCTCTGGCCATTTCAAGCAGGATTTCTTCAATGCGCTTATCCATACTAAGAAGGGCTCGTGAGACTGCCTGCCTGGAGACCCCAAAACGCTTTGCGATATTGATATTTGGGAGCCCGTTTCGGCGCAGAACCCAAAATTCAAACTGTTTTTCGCCTGCCGGTAGGAACATATGTAAACATCCGGACGTTGACTATATATAACTTTCTGTTTGGAAAGTTTTTGAAACTATTTGCCTGAAAAATTGTTCTTTCTGAAGAGAATTCAAAAATCTTATCAAAAACAGTTTAATGATCTGGCCATAACAAATATATAGGAGTTGATTAAAGCTTGTTCATAAATTAATATTTTTACTCAAATTTGATCATAAAATCACAGCTAGAATTAAATAACATAAAGTTATATAAACAGCGAGGCTCTTTTATGCAAAAAGAGAACGAGTTTGAAACAAATCCTGAGGTAATATATCTTTCTGAAGACTCAAAAACCAAAAGTGAAGAAGAAAAGACGAAGAATGAGAATGAGGAAGTCGGAGTTGAAGCTAAAGCAGCGGTTGATTCCAGAACCTATGAACGCCCATCTTTTTTTATCGGTGTACCTATTGTTATTGTCTTTGGAGGCATCGGAAACAAATATGAAAGTGTATTTTCCATCGAATATGAAGGAAAAACCGTAGTCGTACTCTATCATGGCCTCTGCTTAATCTCAGCAGGTGACCGACTCCTTATTCATGGAAAATGGTATAAGGGAAAAAAGCTCGGGATACAGGGAAATGTCGTTATAGCGGATAGGATTGAAGACTTGAGTTCCGGGATTGTCTTCAGTCATAAATGACTTTGTGTGGCAATTGTTCTATCAGGTTTGCGCCTATCGGATTCTGCCGATCAGTATTCGCATTTATCAAGATTCACGTCTACCGGAATCCATATATTTGCTTTCAACTTCGATCTTTTTATCCACGCTTACAGTTCTTCTTAGAATAGTTTTAACAGAATATTGCTTGCAAGCAAGTATCCCTATTGTTGTGGGATGATAAGATGTTTTTGAGATTTCAGGGCTATTATACTTGCAAGCAAGCAGTATCCTATTTCCTATTAGGTATTATATATAACTTTCTAGCGGGCTGATTAATATTAATATACTAAAAAGTAAATCTGCTTGACTTTTAAGTTAAAAACTAGAAAAAGAAGAGTAAATAATTCTGTTCTAAGTTAAAATAAGGTAGGCCTGATAAGAAACTCAGGACCCAAACTAGTTATTCAAAATTTACTTTAAGTTGCTAATTTAAGACATTTTCATAAACCAAGCACATCGTCCATAGAATAAATTCCTAGTTTTTGCCCGCAGATCCACTCGGCTGCACGGACTGCACCTTTGGCGAAGATCTGGCGTGAGTGAGCCATATGCTTGATCTCAATTCTTTCAGAATTTCCTGCAAAAAGAACAGTATGGTCTCCTGTGATGTCTCCAGCGCGGACTCCATGAATTCCAATTTCTTTTCCGCGTGGGGCAATACCCTCTCTGCCATAGACATATTCTTTTCCGCCGAGAGCCTCACTGATAACATCGGCTGCCCGAAGGGCGGTTCCACTAGGTGCATCTTTTTTCTGGTTGTGGTGAGCTTCAATAATCTCGATATCATAATCTGCAAGATATTTTGCAGCTTCCCTAATTATCTTGAAAAAGACATTGACACCTATTGAATAGTTGGGGGAGATTACGGCACTTACCTTGCCTTCCTGAATAGCCTCATCAATTACGGCTCGCTGCTCAGGAGTCAGTCCCGTAGTCCCTATTATGAGATTTACTCCTGCTCTGGCTGCTATTGGAGCGTTAACTACGGTTGCGCCAGCTATGGTGAAGTCAATAAGAACATCAGCCTTGCTTTCCTTCAGAACAGCTCCAAGATTTTTTACGTCTGAGATCTGAACTCCTAGGTTTCCTACTCGGGCAAATTCTCCTGCGTCCTTTCCGAAATTATTGATGTCAAAAGCAGCAACAAGTTGCATATCCGCAGAGTTGGTAACATTCTCCACAATTAAAGAGCCCATTCTGCCGCAGGCTCCGAGTACTGCTACATTAATCATTCTATAACCCCCAGTTTCCTGAGTTCATTCTCAACCTTCTGAGCATTTGTCCCACTAAGGGGCGCGAGTGGAAGCCTCAAATTCCCGCTTGCCAGGCCTGCAAGCTCCGCAGCTTTTTTAACAGGGATTGGGTTCGTTTCCAGGAAAAGAGCGCGAATCAGAGGGGCAATTTCAAAATGAATCTTCCTTGCAGTTTCGTAGTCTCCGGCAAGAGCTGCGTTTACCATTCTGGACATTCTGTCAGGCACTATATTTGCGGCAACAGAAATGACTCCTCGTCCTCCTACAGAGAGAATCGGAAGAGTCAAATTATCCTCACCTGAAATAACCACGAAGTCTTCATCTACAGTATTTTCCAAAATCTGGGAAGCTTTACCGACATTCCCACTGGCTTCTTTAATTCCTACGATATTCTCGACTTTTGCAAGTTCGACAATGACTTCTAATGGCATGTCCTGTCCTGTACGGGAAGGGATATTGTACATAACCATAGGAACATCGACGGCTTCTGCTATTTTCTTAAAATGTGCAAGCAGGCCTGCAGGATTTGGCTTGTTGTAATAGGGAGAAATCAGAAGTACACCATCAAC
>DUGT01000182.1:20478-31480 GCA_013331275.1 Methanosarcina sp.
TTATTTGAGCCTGTTCCTGCAATTACAGGAACCTTTGAACACTCCACTGCAATATCTATTACCTCTTCGTGCTCAAGTGCGGAAAGAGTTGCGGATTCTCCTGTGGTGCCACAGGGTACAATCCCTGTAACTCCTCCCTCTTCAACAAATTCAATATTCCTTTGTAAGCCTTCCCTGTCAATTTTGTCGTCCTTTGTAAAAGGAGTTATCAGGGCAGGCATTGCTCCTTCAAACATTTCAGATATCCCCACCGTGTCCAGAAGTAAGTCTTCTGCTTAGTATACTTTCATACGTGCAACTTTTCTTGTGACGTAACCTGCAACTCTGTTCCTTATAACTTTGCTTTCAATAGTTGTATACTTTGTCACAAGAGCCTTATTAGTTTCAAAGTCTTTTGTGAAGACGTCAGCGTGGTTCTCAATCAGTCTAAGTGCGATTCTTTTTATGTTTGTCTGTCGTATATTTCCCATCGTATCTCCTCTTAGGCGTTTTTGCTGTTTTTTAGTCCAGTTATTCAATTCTACTTCTAGTTTATCTCACATATTTTCCTGTGAATTTTGGTTAACGTGAAGCCCGAAATAGAAAATAGTTCTTCGATGTTTATTTTCTTCTCTCGAATTGATAGGTTTAGCAAAAACTGGATATAATAATTTGATTGATCATGATTTTGTCGACTAATAGGTCACTTGAGATTTATAAGTTTTGGGGTCAACGCTCCAGTCTACAGCTATGAGGCTTAATTTCTTATCTCAATTAATAGAGTATGTAGCCGATGCTACAATTCTTCTCTAAATTTTCCTTTAATATATTTTTTGCATCATCGATGCAGCAGCTATAGTTAGATTCTGAGGGATAATTTTGTTATGTGGATTTGTATATATTTTGCATTTAAATATATTCAGTATCCGTATTTATTATCCCTCTTATTACCTCTTCATTATCTGTTTTGCCGAGATTTTCTTTTTACATAATCTGTTTTTCCAAGAAAACGGTCAAGAGTTCCTGCACTAGTAAAAACACGCTCTCTTATTCCTTTACGGTTAATAAAAAGTCCTATTAATACGAAAAGCAGCCCAAGTTCCGGGTTTGCCTCAACAGCAATTGCCCCTATCAAAACAAGGGAAGAAGCTGCAAGCCCTTTCATGGCTCCTGTCCTGTAAGAACGATAACCTGTTCTTTTAAAGATTCGGACATCTCGAAGGGTCAGGAAGAGAACTACAAAGTAGGCAAACATCGCAATTTCCAGATACATTCTTTTCTCCATATTCTGTTTTTATTCTGCACTTTCTACTCCTTTATCCGGTTCAAAATATGAGTCAGATTTCTGTTTGACTTTTTATTCAGGCTTACCTGTATCCTGATTATATTTTGTATTTCAATTCTTTTTAGTGATATGCAGATTACGTATGTTAGACAATATAAAACCAGCTGATTTTGGATCTACTAGTAATTTTGGTCGTCCTCTATAATCTGGTTGATATTATTCTCAAACACTCGTAAAGTAGTTTTCAGGTTCTCTTGTTCCGAACTTCAGTACAACCGAAACTTACCTGCATTCCTTACACAAAAACGTAATCATTTGTCACAATAAATATTAATTGGTAATATCAATCATGTAACATCGGACAACCTTATTTTGAATCGAAATTACAATAACATTGTATGTTTTAGGTATTATTCAGATCATTTTTAATGAGTGCTCTTAGGTATTTTCAAATTACTTTTAATGGGTATTCAGCATATTCAGATTAAGTAGCCCACTAAGGAATAAGAACCCTAGAAAGAGCGGTTGATGAATGAAATATATGAAGAGGGAATGTTGCCCCACTCTGGAAGACAGTCTGATAAGCGGATTTTTTCCAGTATAGGGCATTTCAAACTGCCTTTTTCCTTCTGCATACAGGAAATTCCCCAGAAAAACTCCTGCAAGTAATACCCCAAACCATGGAAGTACAGGAAAGTAATCAAGGGTCCTAAAATTTTCGGGAGTAAATCCCAACCAGAGCAGGCTGGAAAACCCAAAAGTCATATTCCTTAAGTAAAGCCCTAAAAGGCCGAAAAATATGCTAAAAAAGAGATTTTCTTTCCCATACTTCAGGAAAGGATAAACGAGTACTGCTGAAACCCCAAAAAAGTGGAGGATCCCAAAAACAATATACTCTTCAGGTAAAAAGATCCAGGTTATACCTGTAAGCAAAAGTCCCATTAAATAGAGCTTTGTTCCTCTTTTCAAGTACTTAGAAAAGTTTTCTGCTCCATTTCCAGCAGATTCTTTGTTAAGGGCTCTTGAATGGCTTATAGAAAGGGCAGCTCCTGAGATCAGGATAAAAAGTAAAGCTGAGAATCTGCCCGCATATAAGATAAGACCGGAACTTAGTTGAATATCTACAAGTTTGAAAAAGTCCAAGTCATAAAGAAAATGATAAAGGAGCATCAAGAGGACAGCAAGTCCTCGCAGACAATCAATTTCCCAGAGGCGGTCTGCATATCTGGCCATAAAATTTTCTCCGGAGCACATTATGTTCCGTTCATAAAGAATGGCAATCTTCTTTTAAAGACATATATTTATAATTTCTGGTTCTTCGAGGATAAACTGGCAGGTTGCTTACTCTTTAGTCTCTTATTTTCTTCTTATGCTATGACAATGGAGGTTCGGTTCTTTCCAAAACTCCGGTCTCTATTCTGCTCTACCAGATGATTTCTCTTGTAATAGGAAAAATAATTACTGTAAGCAAAAAGCTAAGTGATCCAGACTTAAACCTACTCATTTCTATTAGGTAATTTCTTTTAGATCACTTGTATTAAGATCATCATATACGCTAATTTTCATAGGTTTCATCAAGTCAACGTTTACAGTGTTTCATATCAATCCAAATATGGGTCCTGTATGTGGGATTATCCCAAACAAGAACACATTTATTGAGCCGTGAATCATTACCACAAGGGGAAGACTTCGAGTTCTATAAAATAAGTATCCTAAAAAGCCGCCTAAAAAGAATGTATATACTATTTCGTAGGGTGTACCGTAAGTAGAATGCATTATCCCGAAAAGGAGGCTTGAAAGGAAAATTCCCCAGGTTGATCCCAAGAATTTTTCCAGGCTTGTCTGGAGAATTGACCTGAAGATGAGTTCTTCTATAAGCCCTACAATAAAAACCATTACTATTATGAGTATTAGCAGATTTATCGAAGATATATCTGATATCAGTTCTTTGGCTCCTATCAGTATATATTCTATTTGTCCCAAAATCAGACCGGCAAGAATAGATAAAGGAAGGTAGATCCACATCCTCTTCAGAGTGTCCCTTTTTCTCTCATACTCCACCTTCTGATGAGCAGCAGCAAGAGTTATCGGAATTGCCATAGGTACGTAGACAAATATGAAAGAGTAAAGATTCTCCTCAAAAAAAATAGGCATTGAAAAGTTTACCAACCTAAATATTGCCAGAAGTAAAAAGGCCTGATATATTTTCCTGATCTCAGGCTTTTTCATAACCGTTATTGAATATGAAAGCGAGAGCAAAAGCAAGGTATAAGCTATTGAAGCTTCTTTTAGCCTTCCTCCAAAAATCAACAATTCGATAAGTGTAATTGTAGCTACGGGGGTTCCTACATAAGTTATCTTTTTCAGGAATCCGGTTTTTTCTTCAGTTTGCACTTTAAGCATTTTCCCGAGCTTCGGCAAAGAGACCTTTCCCGTTTCCAGCTCTGAAGAAGTAAAGTCCGAAGGTGCCATTTTTCAGGCCTCCTCAGTAACGTTAATCCAGAGATTCAGGTTCCTGTAAGGTATAGTTTTCTCGGTTTCATTAAAGAGCAAAAACTCTAGTTTCATGTTTTTTCCTTTAAGAGGTGGCGTAAAAGTAACTGGTTCTTCCCAGGCCATATTATTTCCAAGGCTTATCTGTTTCTGACTTTCTGGAAGAGACCTGTTTTCAAGCCTTACGTCTATTGTATAATCCATCGGTCTGTACTCGTGGTTTATGATCCCTACAGTGACTGTTCCTTTTTCTCCCTGTACAAATTCTGTAGGATAGTCTCCTATCGTACTGTTGTTTCCAAGAATGTAAAATTCGGTAAAGTGCTCTCCTTCTTTAGGGTTTCCTATAATGTAGGCGAGGCTCCCTATAGAGGCCAGCATAGAAAGGACAAAGATAAATGCAATAACCTTATCAGTTTTCGATTCGGGTTTTTCAAGAACTCTAGCCTTCATGCTAAGGTAACATTTTTTAAATGAAACTCCAAAGACTTCGGTTTCAGACAACAGTCTCCTTCTGTAATAAGCAATTACACACATCAGAAGAGTAAAAATTGAAAACTCTGTCAACAGAGGAATCTCCCTGATTCCCCAGCTGGAATAGTTCAGGCTAAGTCCCAGTATTGGGGCAATTGAAATACTCAGTCCGAAAGAAATTGCAGCTCTCTCAATTCCATCAATATCTTTTTTTGCCGGGAAGAGAGCTCCAGTAAGGGCATAGCCTGGCAAGAAAAGCACCAGAATAACCCCCATGTACGTGCGCAGGAAGCTGTCGCTAAGCACAGGTACGAGTATAAAGATGTTAGTAATAAGCACAAAACCTGCAACAAGCAGCAGGTCTATGGAAAGTTGTCTATTTCCGGTCATTTTATCACTGACAAAATTATTTCATATTGTATCCTCTTTGAATTTATATCTATGCAATCCTTTCACAACTTACCCATTATATTTTGTTCCCAAGTATAGTTCGTCCCTTTCGAACTTTTTTTGTTGGACTGTTTTCTATTTCTGAATTCTGATTGCAGGATAATTTTACTTTTTTCTTAGGTTCAATTTTCGGAAAAACGTATCAGTTTCAAATTTTTAGATTTGCCTTATAAACATCTGGGCGTGCATAGAAAATTTTATTTTGTATTTTTCCCTTTCTGCAAGCATGAAAGTGCTGGTTACCGGAGGAGCAGGTTTTATAGGCTCCCACATAGCTGAATATTTTGCAGAAGCAGGACACACTGTCAGGATTTTGGATACTCTCTCCACAGGTTTCCTCAGAAATATTCCACAATATAAAAATATCGAGTTCATTAAAGGAGATATCTGTGATTTTCAATCAGTTGAAAAGGCTGTTTCAGGCATGGATTATGTCTTTAACGAAGCTGCCCTTGTATCCGTTCCTTTAAGCTGTGAAAAACCTTCTGAAGCTTTCCAGATTAACACGCTTGGAACACTTAATGTACTACAGGCCTGCGTTAAAGCCGAAGTCGACAAATTTGTGACAGCATCTTCAGCTGCAATTTACGGAAATAACCCTGTCCTTCCAAAGCAAGAGAATATGTACCCTGAACCGGCTTCTCCTTACGCTATCTCTAAACTTGATGGAGAATACCTGGCAAAGATGTTTTATGAGGACTACGGGCTTCGTACAACTTGCCTGCGTTACTTCAATGTCTATGGCCCTCGTCAGGACCCAAAATCTCCATATGCAGCCGTTATTCCAATTTTCCTCGAGAGGGCGAAACTTGGAAAGGACCTTGTTATTTACGGAGATGGACTTCAGAGCCGAGATTTTGTTCATGTTACAGATGTAGTCAGGGCAAACGTCGCGGCTCTTGAGCATGGGGATGGTCAGGTCTTTAATGTAGCTATGGGAAAAAGCGTGACAGTTATGGAACTTGCCGAAAATATTATTAAGTTAACTGGTTCTTCTAGCAGAATTGTACATGCCGCTTCAAGAGCAGGTGATGTTCATGACTCAAAAGCTGATGTCTCAAAAATCTCAGGCTGGTGGAAAGGAGAGATCGAACTGCAGGAAGGGTTAAAAAGCCTGATTTAATAGATTGTAAGAACGCTTACTTCCTAATATCAAAAAGAAAGCTGCTGTCAATTAAAAAGCAGTTTTCCTATTGGTTTAAGGCAGTTTCTTGCCCTAAGAACACATACCAAGTTAGTTTCCAGTTTACTATAATAAGATTTCTATACAATTGAAGCTAAATCTTTTTGAAAAAATCGAGTCTGGATGACTGAGTTATATAGTCTCAAACTCTTTAACCGGAGAGCTCTTAACTGCAGGGGCAACTTAAAGACTGTACTAGAAGCCAGTAGCCTGGAAATTTAAGAGCTCTTCCTAAACTATACTTTTCTCGCCTGAAATTTAAATTTTCAGTTGTTTTGGTGCAGTCACATTTACCCATAAATGAAGGTCTCTATAAGGCACACTTTTATCAGTGTCATTAAAGAGCAGGAACTGGAGTTTCATATTCTTTCCCTCAAGAGGAGGCATAATAGTAACTGGTTCTTCCCAGGTCTCATTATGGGCAAGATTGATATGCTTCACATTTTCCGGAAGGAACAATGATTTATTCTCAAGTTTTACTTCCATTGTGTAATTTACAGGCCTGTATTCATGATTTACAACTCCAACTATTACTGTTCCACTTTGTCCGAGCGTGTAGTTTGTAGTATAATTATCTGCTTTTCCTTCGGGTCCAAGAAGATAGAACTCTGTAAAATGTTCTCCTTCTTTTGGGCTCACAACCACATAAGCTAGGGTAGCAATGGATAGGAGAATGGAAATTATCAGGAAAACCGTGAGAGCTCTATCCAGTCTTGACTCTGATGTTTCCATGACCTCGGCTTTGAGTGAAAGTGCTACTGCTTTAAAAGAAACTTCAAAAGTATCACTTTCTGGGAGACTTGCCCGTCTAAGATATGCAAAGCCACACATAGTAAAGGTGAATACGGACAGGCTTGTGAGAATTGGCAGAAGTCTGATTCCCCATGGGGTGTAATTGAGACCAAGCCCTATTAATGGCACAACTGCAATACTCAGTCCGAAAGAAAGAGCGACCCGCTCAATCCCGTCAAGATCAGATTTTGCAGGAAAAAGAGCTGCAATCAGAGCATACCCTGGCAGAAATAACACAAGTGGCAGTCCAAGTATATTCCGGAACATTGTTTCATTTATTCCAGGAGTGAGCACAAAGATATCTGTTAGGAGCACGAGCCCCATAATAATAAATAGATCTGAAGGAATTCTTTTTACAGTCATGCGGGTCATCCAGCTTTTAAAAAATTATACTTTTTTTAGTTTCATTTAGGTAAGTAAATGTTTTTCTAATCTTTTTTATTCTTTCGATGTATTTTTCCAAGATGTGAATACTCAGATTTTTTCTCCAACTTCTGTGCCCATCTTTTCCAATCCATCTCAATTGTCTGCCATTGTCCTAAAAAGTACTTTCCTCTTTATTTACAGCTTCCTTTTTATTCTTTTTCCTGAATCTTTTTCTCAATCTCTCTAGCTGATACTTCTCTAATAGAGCAGCTCAATTGCTTCCATAAATTACTATAAGCACATTTCACTTTTTAATAATTCTCTTCTCTAGGTAAGACAAACTCTACAGTTTGTTTTATCTCTTACAACTTTCTGTACCTCTCCGCTCTCTATATTAAAAATTGCGGCAAGTCGCCAGGATGAGTAATATAATTTTGAAACTGTAGGTATTTCTTAATGGATTATCAAAAAGTCCCATAAATTTGCGGGACTGAAACCCTAAACGTTGAGCTTCCTTACTATTGATTTTCCAGCTTCCTTTTTATTTATTTATCTCTATTTTTATACTCTATCAGTTAATACATATCTTCAATAGTCATTATTTCAATTGACCAACTTTATATTTATAATTATATAGTGTCGCAGCATACTGGCACACACTGTATTTTATTTTTTTCAAAGTACAACTGTCAATAAATTTATATATGTATCTTCCAAATTTTACTTTAAAAAACTAATATTACGATAATATTTAAAAGGTTCAATCTCTTCCTTATTTAATGATTTTTAGAACTTTTATAACTAAACTTACTCAAAATATTTGCATAACTATACAATGGGGGTTATCAAGAATGAGTGATCAGCTACTTATGGAAATTGGCACAGGATCAATAATAAATAAAAGAAATAAATGTACTATCAGCAGAGCCTCTAAAAATGTCATAGTTGTCTTTTCTGCCTACAATGAAGAAACGTCTATAGGAAGCATTATACTTCTCACCAGGCTCTATGCTGATAGGGTGATTATGGTTGATGATGCCAGTTCAGATCAAACAGCCGAGATAGCAAAAAAAGCTGGGGCTGAAGTGATTATAAACAAGACTAATAGAGGAAAAAGTGCATCTCTCGAAACAGGTTTTAAATCTGCAGTCAATCTCGGCGCTGATATAATTGTGACAATGGATTCAAGAGGGCGCCATAACCCTGACGACATCCCTAGACTCATTGACCCGATAGTAACAGGAACTGCAGACGTGGTCAATGGAACTCGATATTTAAATAGTGTGGATAGGAGCACTCCTGTTTACCGTCGTGTTGGGCAAACGATTTTGGGCAGATTCGCCAATAAAAAATCTGGCAAAATTAGAGATTATCAAACTCCTTTTCGTGCCTTTGCAGCCTCCACAAAAGATATGATACACTTTGATGTCAATGATCTGACAAAAGAAGACGAGATGCTTGTAAACGCATGCAAGTCTGGTCTTTGCATAAAAGAAGTTGAAATAGGTACCCGTTATAAATTTGAAGATCGGGTACAAGCTCCAGGCAAGTATGTTCTTGGAGTACTGAGAAGTGTAGTAAGAGATATAGAAGCCAATAAGCCACTATACTTCTATGCAGTGCCAGGTTTTGCCCTTGCAACATGCGGTTTTTATATGGGTTTGAAGTTTCTTGAAGACCTGGTCTTTGGAATCGAAAGTCTTCACTTATGGTATATACTTATAATGGTTTTTCTATCTGTTGCCGGTGTATATATGACAGTGACAGGAATTGTAATGCATTCCATGGCTGAGGTGACTCAAACTGAGGCTACGTAATATATAATTACTCTAGATTATACTCTGGAAAATCGTCAAGTATAAACTTGTTATAATTAAAAAATGGGAAAAGGAAATCACTTTTAATGGTGTGCGAACTAAAAGAATTGTTCTCTTTTAGTCCACTTGAACAGACTTTCTCGGAGCTTCCTGAGTTGAAGCCTGATTTTAAGTTTTCATGTTTTATTGTTTAAATGAATTCTTCAATTTCTGAACTCTCTAATTATCTTTTTCACTTGCGTATCATTTTTCAATATATATATATAGTAAAGACAGACAATTATTCCGGAAAAAATAACAAGTAATATCTTGTCTATTTCTAGGATTTTAAGGGCAACAATAACGGTTCCTGCAGGAACGAAGAGAATGAAATTTGAAATTACTATTTTCATGACTTTAGAGGCCTTTACTCCGGCATAGGACATCATTTTCAGGCAAAGATAACCATATACCGCAATACCTGATAATGAAAAAAGAATAAGTGCCGTACGTGCATTTCCGAACAAGCCGCCGATTGTAAGGGAAAGGAGGCGCGTTATCAGATTGAAAAAGTTATAATGGAAACCGAAGTGATATTTTTTGACTACTACATATATAGCAGTTAACGGAGAGGAGATAAACCATACGAAAGCCCAAAGACTAAGAATCTGAGCGTATATACCTGCTTCCGTCCAGGCTTTCCCGAAAATAACTGTAAAAACATCGCTGCCGACAATTGTCAGGATAAGTATAGGGAACATGCCTATAACCACAAGCATTCTGAACACATTCTCAACAAGGGAAGCAAGAGTGCCCTCTGTAAAGGCTCTTGAGGCTCTCTGGAAGAACACCTGTGAAATCGAACCTCCTATTAAACTCATCGGCATCTGCAGAAGGCGAAAGCCGAGAGAATAAAAACCTACCACTGCAGGAGTGAAGAAAGCCGAAAGAAGGAAAGCAGGAAGCTGCCAGGAGATTGAGTTCATGAGGGCACCCCAGGTATCTACAAGCGAAAATTTACGGTACTTCTTAAATCCCTCATAGATTTTTTCCCAGCTCAGATTTTTCACAATCAATTTCCTATCATCTCTCCAGATCTGTCCTCCAAGCGCAAACGTTGCAATAGACTGACCAGCAAGGCTGCCAACTATTAATCCGCTTGCTCCGGTTTTTTCTATAAACCCTATTCCTACCTGTGTTACAGTACTAGAAACCGAACTGAAGACTCTTGAAAGGGAAAGCCTTTTAAAAAGTTTTGTTCTTGAATTCCAGCTATTGAGTGCAAGAAATAATCCGTTTACAAAAATAAAAGGAGGTACAAGCCAGAGATAGTTTCCTATCTGCTGAGAATTCAGAATATCAACTATCGGCTCTTTAAAACACCATATGACTGGAAAGGTTAAGCCTGTTATGAACAATACTGCTAGAAAACTCAGCCCTAACAGGTTTACAGCTTCTTCACTCGATTCCGGTAGCATTATGGAATATTCGTATCTCATGCAGGCAATGACACTGATAATGCTGGTGATAGAAAGGTATATAGCCCAAACTCCAAAATCATCAGGTCCATAGAGACGAGTCAGCACAGGAGCAGCTAAAACTGTAAGGATTTGAGCAAAAGTTGTCCCGCCTGCAAGTGTTAGCACATCAAAAATAAAGCTTTCCTTTTTGCCGTTATCAGACCGTTTCTCTACTGCGTCTGCTGTTATTTCATCCATTTCCGGTACCTGAAAATAAATTTCTTTTAGTACTGAACTCCGTTTAGTCCTTCATTTTCAAGCTGTTTTTACACTCCTGAAAATGAAATTATAGGATATTATATACTCAAGATGATGTTGAATATTAGGACTTTTTCCCCTCTAAGCCCCTCTATAAATAAACACCATGAAATAAATCTGTCGGCTTTCTTAATCTATGTAAATATTAACAACTAGAACTATATGATATCTCATGAGTCTATTTTTTCTCTTCAATTCCCTTATAATTACTTTACTATGTTTTCTTTTATGAGATCTGGCGATTCCGTTTATGATGAAATTTTTAACGCAACTTCAATACTGATTTTTAAACAATTTCAGTTCTAAAATTGATAATACTCAATTATCCCCTTAATGTACCTCAATAACTGAAAAAAGTTATTAATCAAACTTATTTTCCGGTATTAATTTGATAAGTGTTAATTTG
>DUGT01000182.1:31669-38203 GCA_013331275.1 Methanosarcina sp.
GTTAATTTGATAAGTGTTAATTTAATCAGTTTATCATATGTGTAAGAAATTAATCTACCTTAGTGTCTCTGACAATTATCAACTGAACCCTATCCCATACCTGATCTTTCAATATCGCGGTTCAATATTGGTGGACCACCAGTTATATATTTCCTTTCCACTTGTAATCCAGGCCTTTTTGCTGGAAACATATTTAAGGAATTTTTCGTAATATTTAAGGCCTTGTCCTTCAATAGACGTGTTGTTGTGCCATAGAATCGTGATCACACCATTATACTGTTCAACCTTATCAACAAGACTTTTTGTTAGTTCCCAGGCCTTTTTAACGTCAAGTCGCATGTAGTCTCTTAATAAAGTCCGGTCCATAACTATGAGAGGAAGCTCTATGATATCGATTTGTTTTCCGGTAGTTATATTATAAGGCCTGAAAGGATGGCACATACCGTTTCTAAAGCCTGCACAATCTGGGTACCCGAATGTTGTGTCATACTTAAAGTTTGCTTTGCTTAATAGTTCCCATGTATCCGGTACTTTGAATCTTAAATAGTGATTTCTGTATCCTATAACTTCTTTACCCAATACTTTTTCAAGTCTCTGCTTTTTTTCTTTTATATCTTCCAAGCTGTTGTAGGATTTGTGCCCTCCATGTAACCCTACTTCCCATCCCTGAGAGGATATAAACTTCAATTCAGCTTCAAGATCCTCAATTTTATAGTTGAAGTCTTTCTCTCCAGGCCTCAAGGCCAGGAAATAAAAGCTGGATTTTGCATTATATTTTGCCTCCAGCTCCATTATTTCTCTAAAATTCCAGCAAGGGTTAAACTTCTTGCAAATTCTACAAAAAGGTGTCTTTATAGCATCTGTTAAATTCATTTTAGCAAAGGCTTTGGCAGTTCCAATGATCGGGTAGAACTTTTCCGGATATATTACATCAATATCATGAGTAAGGCAGACTGCGAATTTTTTTCCGTCCGGATACTCAGGGTTTAATCCCTTTTCTACCAGAAACCTGGAAACTCTGGGATCAAAAACAGTCCTCTGGCTGCTTAGATAGTAAGGAAACCTGTCATACTGGTCAGAAAAGGTCAGGTTGTATTCTTCTTTTTTGCTAAATAGATCCCAAAGTTCCTTATTTTGTTTCAATTCCTCGATCATTTCTCTTCCTTTTCCAGATTTTAAAGTCTGAACTAGTTTTTCAAAGAGATCTTAGTTTACATTAATAAATGTTCGTTTTTATCGCCTCTTCCAATCCCCTTATAGACAAAGCCTTTGCGAATAAATTCATCTGGTTCAACTATATTTCTTCCATCCACAATAACCGGGTTTTCCTTGCCTGTAATTCTCTTTACCCAATCGGCCTTTATATCAGAGTATACACTATGCCCTGCAAGAATAACCACAGCATCCGCGTTTCTGACAACATTTTCAAGATTATTCGAGATCTCAATTCCTGGATAGTTCACGACATAAGGGTCATGCACATTAATTGTCGCACCTTCCTTAAGGCAAAGGTCCCTGTAAGGTTCTGAAGGCGTATTCCTCGCATCATCCGAGTCTCGGATGAAAGCCCAGCCAAGCATTGCAATCTTTGAGCCTTTCATCTCCTTTCCAATCCTCTTAAGGGCTGCAACAGTCAGGTTGTACATGTGGACAGGCATGAAATCATTGACTTTTCTTGCGAGCACGTAGATCGAGTCTGCACCTTCTGGATAGTCAAGCTGCCCATTACCGATCTTAACTCCTCTCTCCAAGTGGTATGTATCCTTGGTAAGGCAGTGACCTCCAACGCCTGCTCCTGGCCAGAGTATAGCTCTTGTAATACCTTCTCCTTTTAGACTGTCTACACCAGTCCTTACATCGTACACGTTTATGCTCATGGCTTCACAGTAAAGAGCAAGTTGGTTGATTGCTGCAATCTGGAGATCACGGAAAGTGTTCTCTGCAGTTTTCGTTACCTCAGCTGCAGTTGCACTCATAGGAATTACTTTCCCCGCAGTTAATACAGGGGAATAGAGCTCGATAGCCCGTCTGGTACTTGCTTCGTTTATACCACCCACGATTCTATCATGTTCTCTAATGTTCTTCAAAAGCCTTCCCACCATTACTCTTTCAGGTGCATGGGCAAGGGCAAAGTCTTCTCCAGCTTTCAGGCCTGATTCTTCCTCAAGAATCTTTTTTGCCATACCTTCGGTTGTGCCAGGAGTAATTGTGGACTCAAGAACGACGAGCATTCCTGGCCTCAGGTATTTTCCTACGTTTCTGATACCCTCAATAAGTGCAGAAAAGTCAGGTTCCAAATCTTTAGGATTTGCAAAAGGAGTTTGGATTGCAAGAGTAACGGCGTCAAGTTCTGATATTCTTGAGAAGTCGGGAGTGCATTCAAACTTGTCGGCTTTTACAACTTTGTTAATGAGGTCTTCTAGGCCGGGTTCTTCTCCTTTGAGAGGACTCTCTCCACGGTTGAGCATATCAATCTTGTAACTTGAGCTTTTTGAATTACGCTGGAAACCAAGAACTTTAGTAAAACATGGGGCATCTGCGAAAAGAACGGCTGAAGGAATACCTACGTAGCCCATTCCAACTACTCCTATTTTTTTTATTGGGCCTCTGTCAGCAATAAGTTTTTCTAATTTACTCATATTCATCACTTTCCAAATTGTTTTTCAGATTTTTTTCAAATCCTTTTGTTTTGTCAAAGTTTTTAAGATGCTACATCTTAAGATCTTTTAAGATATTATTTCTTAAGATCTTTTTCCGGCTTATTATCTTACTTCAATTAATCTTCCTTCCTCGTAGGACTTTATGGCTGCCATTGCCACTTCAAGGGCGTGTTTTCCGTCTTCTCCACAGGGGTTAGGGCTTTTACCATTTGCAGCGCAATCTATGAAATAGGTGAGTTCATTTTTCAGAGGTTCACTCTGTTCTACTTTGGCTTTTCTTATCCATTCGTTATCGTGTAGCTGTACTGTTTGATTAATGTAGTCCAGATAGGCAACTCCCTTAACTCCTATTGCTGTTAGCTGCCTTATTTTGTGTGGAGTCAGCCAGTTTGTTTCGACAACCCCTGCAAAATTATGGTCCATACGCAGAATAATTGAGGCATGATCTTCAAATGAGTGAATATCTGCACCTGCAATAGCATAAACACTATTTATTTTCTTGCCGTAAAGATATGAAATTACATCTATGTCATGGACACCAATATCCAGGATTACTCCCACATCTCTTATTCTTGGGTTATATGGCCCCACTCGTTTTGTTGAGATCGAGACTATTTTTCCCAAAATGCCTGAGTTTATAATTTCTTTGAGTTTTATGACTGCAGGGTTAAAACGTTCGATGTGTCCAACCATAAGGATTTTTCCAGCTTTTTGTGCGGCTGCTATCATCAGGTCCGCATTTTCAGTTGTGTCTGCAATCGGCTTTTCTACAAGGACATTTATGCCTGCCTCAAGAGCATCAAGTACAACTTGCTTATGCAGTTTGGTAGGTACAACAACACTTACCGCGTCAAGTCCTTCTGCTAACATTTTTTTATAATCTGTAAAGGCTTTTGTCTTGAATTGCGTAGCCATTGCTTCTACACGCTTCTGGTCTACATCCGAGATTCCGGCAAGCTCTACGTCGTTCATTTCACTATAAATTCTTACGTGGTTCTGTCCCATAGCACCTGTACCTATTACTCCTACTCTTATCAAAAATCTCACTTCCTGGTTATGAGAATGCAGTGGCTGGAAAAATGATCAGTCCTTTGCATAAAATTCTTTGGTCGCTTCTATTATGTTCTGCAAATCGGTTCTGGATAATGCAGGGTGCACAGGGAGAGATAATACTTCTTCCGCTGCTTTTTCCGAGACCGGTAAGGAATCCGTGTATCCAAGTTCCCTGTAGAAAGGCTGCTTGTGAATGGATATGGGATAGTGAACTCCTGTTCCTATTTCTTTTTCTTTCAGGAAAGTTGCCAATTGATCTCTCTTTTCTGTTCTGACCGTATACTGGTGGAATACATGGGTACATTCGGTTTTTGTTACAGGTAGCACAATTTCGGGTATGCTTTTTAACCCTGCTGAAAGAGTTTCTGCGTTCTTTTGTCTGGTTGAGGTAAACCCATCTAGTTTTCCAAGTTGTACAAGTCCGATTGCGGCTGCAATATCAGTCATACGCAGGTTGAAACCTAGCGTTTCATGCAGATATCGGACTTTTGAGCCATGTGCCCGAATCATTTTTGCCTTCTCTGCAATTTCCTTCTCATCTGTAGTGAGCATTCCGCCTTCACTGGTTGTCATATTTTTAGTAGGATAAAAGCTGAATGCCCCTGTTCCAAAGCTACCCACTTTTTTTCCAAGGTATTCTGCGCCGTGTGATTGGCAGGCATCCTCAATTACAATGAGCTTATTATCATCTGCAATTTCCATTATCGCTTTCATATCTGCAGGGTGTCCATAAAGATGAACAGGCAAAATAGCCCTGGTTTTTGGAGTTATTTTCTCCTGAATATTTTCAGGATCCATATTGTATGTGTCTAAATCAATATCTGCAAAAACAGGTTTTGCCCCGGTATAAAGGATGCTGTTTGCTGTTGCAATAAAACTGAAGGGACTTGTAATCACTTCATCGCCTTTTCCTATACCATGGGCAAGAAGCGCAATGTGTAAAGCTGCAGTTCCAGAGTTCACAGCAACTCCATACTCACAACCAGTGTATTCAGAAAAAGCAAGTTCAAACTCTTCGACTTTTGGGCCCTGTGCAATCATACCTGACCTCAGGACCTCTGTAACTGCATCAATCTCTTCCTTACCCATCAGGGGCTTGGCAATTGGGATCATTTTGGAACCTCTTTTAATAATCTTGATAAAATTAATCTTACTTAGCTTGATTTTTACAAGTTTATATTAGATTCAATTCCTTTAAATCTTTTGGGAGTTCCTGTATTCTGGCAGGCACTCCAATTGCAAGTTTCCAGGCGGGAACATTTTTTGTAACGAGTGCTCCTCCTGCAACCATTGCTCCCTCGCCTATTTCAACATCAGGAAGCAGGGTGGCGTTTGCACCTATAGATGCACCTTTTCTCAAGAAAGGACCCTTCAATTCGTATTTCTTTCGAATAGGATATTTATCGTTAGCCAGAACAGCACAGGGCCCGATAAATACATTGTCCTCGATAACAACATTGGTTGGAATGTAGACATTTCCCTGGATACTCACGTTATTTCCTATTTTCACGTTTCCGTCTATAATGACATTAGTTCCAATAAGAACATTGTCTCCAATTTCTGTATTTTCTCTAATCATTACGTTATGCCCGGTTTTGAAATTTTTTCCGGTTTTTACATTGGAAAATATCGTTGATCCAGCCCTTACCATTGAGTTCGGGCCTATCGTACACCCTGGAAAATCAAAGTTTTCAATTTCTTTGTTTTGCTTCAGGATTTCCATTAGAATTCTGTGTTCAGGGTATCCTAAAATCACATTTTCCATTATTACCGTGTCTTTTCCAATTACAGAGGTTCCATATATTTTAGAAGAATTGTGAATCTTAAATTCAGTCGAGTTCATTGTTCCCCCCGTTTTTCTGGTGTTTGTTAGCCAGATAAACTTTCTGTTGGAGCATAAAAACATCCGCTTATTTTTTGCAGTTTTAAATAGCTTTTCATTTCATAGTTTTTTCATTTTTTATCTTCCCGATAAACGGGTTAATTAAAACTTTCAGGACAAACCCAAGATATTGATATTACTTTTTCCATGTATATTTCTTGATTTTTTCTAACTGTCCTTATATTTTATTTTAGAGGGTTTTTTAATTATTTAATGATTTGGTTTATTTTTCTACTCTCCTTTTCTATCTTTCCAAAGAGTTATTTAATTTATATTTTGCGTCTATAACTTTACGATATAATTTTGATTTTTTGATTGCAAACTCAAACTTACAGTATTTTCGTTATCTATTAAGAGAACTTTCTACTTTTTTCTAAAGTTCGAGTTTAGTCCTTTCTCTCCTGATGTTTATCAATTTGTATGAGGAGAATTTTTATATCTTATCGCGTATTTGTTCCTGTAATATGCTAATCAACTCGAGGAGTGCTGACTATTCTTACAAGTTTAATCACGTCTAACTCCGTTTCTTCAGGCATGCTATCAGTAACTACCGTAACACCGGGAATTCCTGAAGGCGCATCTGTGGCTGCGGCAGTTTTACTTTTATTGCTTTTGCTCAGGGACTTCCTTCCTGCATCGAAACATTGGGAAAGTACGGTAAAGGTTTCTTTGAATATGGGAATTATTCCACTGATGTTTTCCTTTGGTGCAATCATTCTCTTTAAGGTTGTTGCACTATTTCAATGACTTTTCAGTGGGCTGCTGTCCAAGTGTCGCTCGATTTCTATTTCAACAAAGTTTTGCGGCTTTACAGTGTACTGACATCTCACTCCACTCTGTTTCATGAGAACTGAGTTATAGGCAAGTAACAGTGGTCTTGTCTCAAGAAGTAACTTCTAAATATAATAACACTTTTAATAATGCTTTTTCAATAACTTT
>DUGT01000182.1:38456-46745 GCA_013331275.1 Methanosarcina sp.
GCTTTTTCAATAATGCTTTTTCAATAACTTTATTTAATAATGTTTTTTTAATAATGTTTTTTTAATAATATCTTTTTAAAAATGGTAACTGACTCAATTTCTGCTATAAAGGGAAATTTCAATTATACTTGGCAGTTGATGAGTTTTGTTTATTTTTTATTATAGCGAAATACAGTTCATATATCAACTCCCTGGTTAATTCTGAAAAATATGAAAATATGAAAAATACGAAGAGCGTGGGGAACTGTTAATGTTTACTTTGTTCTGTATTTCCATTATTATAAAAACATGAGTGAGTTTTTCTGCTATATTATCAAGAATAGTCCAGAATAAAGTTTCCGACTATATCGAGGTTTTCGCTTTTGGTTTAATTTTCTTTGATTAAGCTACTTTTTCTTTTTCGGAACATGTTAATGGACATAGAGAGTTAAAGGAGAAGGGGAATAATCCCGAAAAAGAATACATTCATAAACCCATGAATTAATGCAACAAGCGGTAGGCTTCGGGTTCCGTAAAACAGATAGCCTATAACAGCACCTACTAAAGTTATATAAAATATCTCGTAAACGCTCCCATATCCTGAGTGCATTAACCCGAATAAAATACTCGTAATTATTAGCGCTTTCCGGCCGCCTAATACTGTTTCTAATCGATTCTGCATGACTGATCGGAAGATCATCTCCTCTATAGGGCTCACAAGAAGGACCATAATTATGGTGAGACTCAGGAGGTTAAGGATTGAAAGATCCTGAATAAGGGGGTTTTTTCCGACTATGATATATTCCCCTGCTCCTAATAATAGGCCCATAAATACTGATAATGGAATATATAACCCTATTTTTTTGGAAGTTATCCCAAGCTGCGTGCTAGTGAACTCCTGATTAATAGCTGCAATGCTTACAGGAATTGCCATAAGACAGTATATGAAAATAAGGTTGTAAAGTTTCTCTTCATAGAAAAGAGGCATTGAAAAATCCACCAGACGCAGGAGCGGTAGAAGGAGAAAACTCTGATAGGTTTTCTGAATATCCTTGTTTTTTATATATATTATGGATAAGGAAAGCCCGAGCAGAACTAATGCATATATTTCCATAGCTTCGAGTTTTCTTCCCGAATATATCATCAGTTCAGCAAGAACGATAGTTACAATCGGGATTGATAGATAAACCCATTTGTTTTCTATCTCAGATGTTTTTTCCTTCAGATCCTCAGACATCTCCGTTTTTATGCCTTCCGGAGTCTCCACGTTAGCACTCTCAAATTCTCCCATCCTCACACCTCCTCTCCAACGTTTATCCAGAGGTGCAGATCTTTGTAAGGTATATTCTTTTCAGTTTCATTGAAGAGCAGGAACTCAAGCTTCATATTCTCTCCTTCAACAGAAGGCGTAATCTCAAGAGGCTCTACCAGGGTTTTATTATTGGCAAGCCTTATGTGCTGCAGATTTTCCGGAAGGGGCAGCGATTGATTTTCGAGTCTTACTTCCATTGTATAGTCCATTGTTCTATACTCATTATTTGTTATTCCTATAAAGTAGGTCCCGCTTTCTCCCTGTATATAATCTGTTTTATAGTTATTAGCCGTCCCGTTGGTTCCAAGGATATAGAACTCCGTATATGTTTCTTTATCCTGAGGTACCAGAACGACGTAAATTCCAGTTCCTATCAAGATAAGGAAAGAAAGAATTAGAATTATCCTGAGGTTTTTCTCAGTCTTTGATTCTGTTTTTCCCGTAATTCCTAATAGCAGGTTTAGGGTAAGGGTCTTGAAAGGGACCTCAAATTTTCTGTCTGCAGGTAGATAGTTTCTTCTAACGTATGCTATTGCCAACACAATCAGGGTAAATATGGAGACACTTGTAATGAGAGGCATCTCCTTGATTCCCCAGGGGGTATAATTGAGTGCAAACCCTATCAAAGGCACAACTGAGACACTCATTGCAACAGAAAGAGCTATCCTCTCCATCCCTTCAAGTCCGCTTTTTTCCGGAAAAAGCATAGCTATGAGAGCGTACCCTGGAAGGAAGAGTATTAGGGGTAGACCAAGAGCTGTGCGAATAATACTTCCGCTAAGTACAGGAATTAATACGAAAATATCCATAAGAATTACAAGGCCTGCTACTAACAACAGGTCAGATGGGAACTTCTGGTTTCCGGCCATATAACTCCTCATAAAACGGTTTTATGTTTTTTTGGCTTCCCAGCCTTTTCGTTATTCGGGCTAATCTGCCAATTTCTCTGTTCCCTATGAGGTTTTTCGGAAACCTTCCGATTTCCTCTCACCGGCCTTTAATCTTCGACTGCGAAGAAGTGCGCCGGAAAGGTGAAAGTTGTCCGAGTTTCAATCTCGGTTTTCTTCTGATTTAGCAGAATATATTTCCTGAATTATATTCGTTTTCAAGAATGTTTTAACCCGATCTACTCAATTACTTAGTTATATAAAATATCTTTCCCTTTTCCTGAGTTTTATTTAAAATACTTTTCCCTTTTTTTCTATTTCTTTTAAAGAAGTTTTAGTCTCTTGAGTCCCCCTCTCTTTAATTTTTTAAATACATTTTCAGAGTTGAGTCCTCAGGGGTTGAGTCTGCAGGGTTATGAACATTAACATATACAAGGAAATCCTTGAGTTCTTATATCTGTGTAATTTTTTCTTTTATTATTCTCCTACAGCAGTAAATAATTGGTGCCTTTTAAGCCATTATTCCAATTAACAGGCACTTCACATAGATTTAACGGTTTTTCACCACTGAAGTTACTGATTAATTATTTTTCGTGTCTAAACGCTTATATAGCTCGTCTATTAAAACAGATACAGGTCTTGTATTAAACGCTGTGACTTACTTACGGAGTATTTATGTTCCTTCTTTTAGGTAAAAAGAGGAGAACAATTTCCCTAACTGATTCTCTGTAAACGTAGTCGTAAAAGACCTTTTGAAACCCTCTAAAAATTGTGGAGCGATGACTCTGAAAAATATATTTGCAGAATTTGGAATTCTTACTGATTCTTCTATAATAAACTATGTTACCAAGGAGACTTCTTACCTTTATCTTCAAAGAGGTAGATGATTGCATATGGCCATTACGATTGCAGCCATGCCTGCCTATAACGAAGCCCATGCCATTGCAGATGTTATCAAGGGTTGCAAAAAATACGTCGACAGAGTAGTAGTTGTAGATGATGGAAGTACCGATAATACTGTCGATATCGCCGAATCTCTTGGCGCCTACGTAGTTCGTCATGAAATAAATAAGGGATATGGAGCAGCCCTAAGGAACTGTTTTGAAACCGCCCGTAAGCTCGATGCAAATGCTATGGTCATAATCGACTCTGACGGTCAACATGACCCTTCCGAAATTCCCAAGCTTCTTGAACCCTTAAAAGATGGGTTTGATCTGGTAATTGGCTCCAGATTTGTCAACGGCAACGGTAAAAATGTTCCTGTTTACCGTAAATTCGGGATGAAAGTTCTTGATATCGCAACTTATATTGCAGGCGGTCTGAACGTAACCGATTCCCAGAGCGGCTTTAGAGCTTATGGAAAAAAAGCTATCGAAAAAATAAATTTGAATGGTACGGATATGTCTGCGGGCTCTGAAATTCTGATTCAGGCCAAAGATTACAAGTTGAAGTTTACTGAAGTGGAAATCCATTGCAGGTATGATCTTGATGATTGCTCAAGTGAGCATCCTTTCATACACGGACCCAGAGTCTTATTCCGTATCCTTAAAGATATGGAGTATAGACGGCCTCTGTATTATTTCTCCGTTCCTGGCCTGATTATGACGTCTACAGGCTTTCTTATGGGACTGATATTTTTACAGGACTTTCTTCTGGGAGGATCTTTGCGCTTCGGGCCAACACTCCTTATGGTAATGCTAACAGTCATAGGGGCCTTCATGGTGTTTACTGGAATAATACTGCATGCCATATCAAGGATGATATTTTTAAATGAACATATCCGAAAACAATAATGTTAAAATGGGGTCAATTTGTATGAAATACCCTTTCGTTTCAGTCGTAGTAGGTATTCGTAACGAAGAAAAATTCATTGAAGAATGTGTTGAGTCACTTCTTGATCTAGACTATCCGAAAGATTCTTATGAAATTATTATAGTTGATGGCATGTCCACCGACAAAACACGCGATATAGTACAGAAATATCCTATCAAGCTTCTTTTAAATGAAAGAAAGAATGTAGCTGCGGCAAGAAACCTTGGTGTGAAGAATGCCAGGGGAGAACTTGTTGCCTTCACTGACGGAGATTGTAAGGTCGATTCTCAGTGGTTGAAAACTCTTGTCCGTGAAATGGAAGACTCTCCAGAAGACGTTGTGTGTTTTGGAGGGCCTAACCTGATCTTTGACACTGATCCTGTATTTGGCAGGGTGGTGGGTTATGCCCAGGAATCTTTCTTGGGGTCAGGAGGCTCGGCTCAATCCAAAAATTCCACAAAAAAACATTATGTTGGCTCTCTTCCTAACTGCAA
This sequence comes from Methanosarcina sp., assembly GCA_013331275.1. Classification (GTDB taxonomy): domain Archaea; phylum Halobacteriota; class Methanosarcinia; order Methanosarcinales; family Methanosarcinaceae; genus Methanosarcina; species Methanosarcina sp11020u. The sequence goes on from DUGT01000182.1 coordinate 42,941, forward strand.
TGCAATGTACAAAAAAGCTGCAATTCAGGAAGTTGGAGGTTTTGATGAGCGATTTGTGGTAGGTCAGGACGGAGATCTTAACTACAGAATTGGTAAGAAAGGTAACAAGTTTTTGTATATCCCGAACGCACAGGTTCTGCACCATAGAAGAGGAACTCTCAAGTCCTTTTCCGTAAGGATGTTTAAATATGGTATGTGGATGGCAGAACTTTTCAAAAAGCATGGAGAATTTGTTCGATGGTATGCTTTTTTGCCTTCAATTGCCATCGTGTTTGCAGTTGCTTTGCTTATTGCTTCCATAAAATACTCCACTCCAAGTCTGCTTCTTCTTGCACTTACGGCCGTGTATTTTATTCTTGTCTTTGTTACCTCAATTCAGGTTGCCTACAAAATGAAATCAAAGTACGGTCTTTTTGCCCTTTTTGTTATTCCTGTGCAACACATCGCTTATGGGCTAGGATTTTTGTACAGCTTTACAAATTCTCCTCTTATCTCAAAAACCCGTTCCTGCTCGGATAACGTTTAATAATTACGGACTTATTCGTTCATATAGTAAAAAAGCAACCGAAACACTTGAGTATATGGGAGACTTTTCAGGGCAAAATATTCTTAATCAATAAAGCCCTGATGAACTCTCATTGATTTTGAAACACAGCTTTTTGGATACCAGGTTTACTGAACTCATGAAATTATGATTATTTAACGACATGGAGATAGTATGTTCGGATTAAGCAAAGAAGCAGGACCCGGATTAGATAATAACCGTTTAATGAGGTTAATTTCTTTTCTGTTTCCGTTAGCTATCATTTTCGCAGTAATATTCGCGTTCTTATGGATGTTTGCAACCGAAAAGTTCGGTTATGCACTTCGGGGGCTATTTACAGGAATACCTGCAATACTTTCCTGTCTTTTCATATTATTCATCTACAAAAAAGATGTAAGTTTACATGATATAGATATCTTCCCATCATTGAGTACAAAGTCCCTTACATACCTTTTTGGGACATTTTATATTGGTTCCCTAGTTGTACTTATGCTGTCTCCGGGAAGTAGACCTCTGTACTATTTCTTTTTTATTTTAGGACTTTATCTGTCTGTATTCTTCCAAATTTTCTCTGAAGACGTAAACCCTTCCCTTGTTCTGGCTGAATCTGTCTTAATCGCGCTTAATTTAATATTCAGTGTGACTTTAAATTATGATTTCTATGTCGGTACCACAGACATTCTGCCCCATATTTTTATTTCGGAAGTCACTGCACTGACCGGAAAAATAATTCCTACTTCCTTAAGTGATTACGCTTATTTCCCTCTTTATCACGTGTTTATTGCAGAAGCTGCTGAGATCTTAAAAATAAGCGTAAAGAACTCACTTTTTCTGGTAACTGCACCTGTCTATGCAATAACCATTATTTTCCTTTATTACCTTATTAACTATATAACAAACAACAGGCAGATCTCACTCCTCTCTTGCGTATTGTTCTCCGCAAGCTCTACCGTGCTTTATTATGGTACAAACGTAATTACCCGCACAATGGCATTCATAATGTTCGTTGTATTATTGTACCTGATTTACAGTGTCAATTTCAAAAAGGATAAACTATCCTTAAAAACTCTCTCAGTAATTGTTGCAGTTTTTTTAACTTTAGTTCACAACGTTTCCCTTCCACAGCTTGTTCTATTGCTAATTATTCTTCTTGCATCGGAATATGTAATAGGAAATAATAGCTATATCAGCAAACCCTTCTTTATACTGCTTAATGTTATTTTTTCCGCTTACTGGTTCTTCGTAGCGTATGTGTTTGTACAGAGAAGCCTGGCTCCCCGTTTGCAGAGTCAGTTTTTGGATTCTGTAGTTCTAACTGCCGGAGGTTCAGAAGTTCTTCAGGAAAGTTTGATTGATTTAATAGGGCTTCTGGATAAATCGGTATTTTTATTCTTTACCTTGATAGGAATAGGTTTTCTTCTGAAAAATTACAAGAAGAATTATGCTGCCGTTCTAGGGTTATTTGCTCTGTTAACTCTTATATTTTATATTCCCAATCCCCTCAATACAATATGGCAGTTCAAAGTTCTCTTTAGAGTTGATCGATTTATGCTTTTCGTCAGTCCTTTTATGGCTTTCATAATGGGATACGGATTGTACATATTCTGGAATTATATGGTTAAGTATTCTAAGAAATCGAACTCTGCTCTATTAGTGACCTTATTGTTCTCTATTTTTATTTTAGTTTCTTCGGTCTATAGTATTTCAGACTCGAGTTTTCTCGGTCAAGAAGCAAAACATGAGTACTTTACTTCCGAAGAGTTGAGTGGATTTAATCATGTTTTCAAGTACGTTCCTGTCAATTCCTCAACTAAGTCTGTTTACACCGATTATTACGCTTCAAGATTCTTTTATGTCCCGCTGATACCTTCAAAATCCGCGGAATTGAATATCTCATCTTACGATAATTACAGAATTGGTGATGTAAATAAACTCCCGGAGTACAAAGGTTATGTAGTTCTAAGAACCAGGGAGTTTCTCAGGAGTGGATTATATTTTGGCAGCGAGGAAAGCACCCTGAAAGATACTGCCAATTATTTCTATCAGGGGATACCCGAAAACGAGCTTGAGCTAGAGAGCAACCTCAAAGGCCTTGACAAAATTTATTCAAATCCTTCGATAAACATTTATATTCCACATCAGGGACTAAATAGCCCCTGAAATTTATTTTTTAAAAATCCCTTTTTCCTCAACCTTATTTTACTTCTATATGAAATGGTACAAAAGGCATCGTACGTGAGTAAAAATTTTTACAAATTTTTATCTGTTATTCCTCTAATTTGACAGACACATAAAAAATTAAAGTGAAAAAAGATCTTCATGATCCTGTTTTTCCCGTACACTTGATGTTTATGTGCATTGTTTTCTCTTTTATTTTGAAGTCTTCTTCAAAAGCTCTGAGTATATATTCACAGTCTTTTTTGCATGGGCTTCCCAGGTCAGTCCTCTCTGAATTATGCTTCTTCGTCCGAGCTTTCCCATATTTTCTCTCTGGCTTTTATTCTCAAGCAATTTATTAATTTTTCTGGATATCTCTATAGGATTTTTTGAAGGCACCAGGTAGCCTGTTTCCCCATCGATCATGAGTTCAGGTATCCCACCTACATTGGTTGCCACGACCGGTACTTCACAAGCAAGGGCTTCGAGTACTACGTTTGGTCTGCCCTCAGAAAGAGAAGGTAATACGAGGATATCAGAAGCTGAGATCCAGAGTGGGATCTTTTCATGGTCCACGGGCCCAGTGAATCTAATGTGATCTGCAATTTTGAGCTCTTGTGCTCTTTTTTCCAGACTTTTTCTCAAGCCGTCGTCCCTGCCTACCATAAAAAGATCGGTGTTCATGTTCACAAAATCTTTTGCAGCTTCAATCAGGTAGTCCACACCTTTTATTTTCCTAAGAGCTCCTACAAAGAGAACAATATTTTTATCCTGCGGTAGATTTAACAGATCCCTTGCATGTGCTTTTCCTGCAGGTTTGAACTTTGCTGTATCAACTCCGTTTGGAACCACATGAACTTTCTCTTCGTTTATTCCCAGATTTGTTATATGAAGCTTGAGGTCTTCACTGACAGAAAGAATTTTATCTGCAAAATTCATTGCTTCTATAATCTGTCTAGATGTATAGGAGCCTTCATAAGCAGTTTTTCTTTCTATTGTACCCAGCGCACTTATTACAAGAGGAACTTTCCATCTCTTTGCAAGCTTCATCATTCCATATCCGTCAGGATATGAAAAGTGTGCATGGATCAGGTCTGGCTGGGG
>DUGT01000182.1:47070-55304 GCA_013331275.1 Methanosarcina sp.
TAATACCTGTTAGGAAATTCTTGACATGCTTCCAGTACTTTCATAATCTTTTGCTCGTTTTCGCTTCGGATGCATCAAAAGCAGACAGAGGAGAGAGTTAATCCTATAAATACTTCTCTCCAAAATGTGTTTAATTTCTATTATTAAACTTTATGCTAAACCATCGTTCTTGAGGTTATGAAAATAATAACTAAAATCGTGGGATAAACTAATTAACTACTTTCGCTATTCTGGTAACCGGCTACCATTATGTTAAAAAAAGTAAATAACATTTTCCTGGTTTATTACGGCTCTTTTAATACTAAATCAGGTTCGAATATCCACATTCTTGAGCTTCTAAGAAATTTGAAAAAACATACTGATATAGTCCTGTTTGCACCCGGACAGAAGAGCGTAGACCGTTCTCTTTCAGGGATAAAATATGTGCCTGTAATAGACAATAAGTATCTTGTACAGCCCTCTTACGAATTCATGCTTTCTTTTTACCTTCTTTATTCTTGCATAAAAAATAGGCCGGACGTACTCTATCTTCGCCAGAACTCTTTTCCATTCTTTCCAATAATTTTATGTAAAGTTTTAAAAATTCCTTCCATTGTAGAAGTTAATGGGATAGTTCTGGACGAGTTAAAGGTAGATCCAAATTCACAGTCCTTTGCGTATAGAGTTTTCTCTTACCTTGCACTTCGATCTGAAAACTTTAACTACAGGCATTGCGACAGAATTGTCTCTGTCACGGATAAACTCAGGGACGAACTTGTGAGACTATATTCTATTCCTGAGAGCAAAATCTATGTTATTAATAATGGGGCAAATACTGATGTGTTCAAGCCTCTAGAATCCGAACAGATGAGAGCGAAGCTGCATCTTGAAAGCTCAAAGAAATACGTATGCTTCGTCGGTCATCTTGCAGCCTGGCAGGGAGTTGAATTTCTCATTCACGCCTCTCCTCTAATTCTTGAAAAATGTCCTGATGTTCATTTTCTTATTGTCGGGGATGGAGTTATGAAGGATAAACTGATGGAAACAGCTTCTAAGTTAGGATTTTCAGATAAATTTACTTTCACCGGAAGAATTCCCTATGAACGGGTTCCTTTCTACATCAATGCAGCCGATGTTTGCGTTGCACCTTTCATCAAGGAAAGAAACTCGAAGATAGGACTTTCAGCATTGAAAACTTATGAATACCTTGCCTGTGGGAAGCCTATTGTTGCAAGTGGTATTTCAGGAGTCAAAGATTTAATTGAAGCTTCAGGTGGTGGACTCTCGGTAACTCCTGAGAATCCTGAAGAACTTGCGACGGCCGTAGTAAAATTACTTCTCGATGAGAGTACCAGAACCCTTATGGGAGAGCGAGGCAGAAGATATGTCGTTGAGAATCACAGTTGGGACGGAGTTGCAAGAAAAATTCTGGATATATGCAAAGATATCGTTTAATCAATACATATAAACATATAAAAAGTAAAATCTGCAGCTTTATCCATATTTGTATTTTATAGAACAAACGCAGGCTGAGAGGGTAGTTTTATATCTTATGCTGTTTTCAGAATTGAGTAAACTACCAATCTTCACTCTGCATCGTTAGTTTAACTATTATAGCTCTACCGTAACAGAGTCAAGAATTGATATTTATTTTGATCCCAATTATTTATTGCGAGAAGTTGATTAGAAACTGACAAATCGTGTTCTCTTCAACTTAAGGAAGAGTTTTCTGACTAGATGAATACAAAATAAACTTATCATACAGTTATAAGTTTAATGAATTTTTTTAGTATGTTTTTGACTTGGCTAAACTTAAGTTTCCAGCAAGTGTGTGAAATTTACTTTTATCCATATAATTTTACGAGAGTATATAATAAATTTACTTTTTTCCTACAGTCATTGAACTCTCATATATCATGTGCAAAACTTATCTCAAATACACAAAAGACTAACAAATTTATGCGGAATTTTAGCAAACCACAACAATTTTGTAACTGTATAACGGCGTTACTTGACAAATATCTATCTAGAAGAAATAATTATTAATTTTGTTATGATTAATGCTAAAAAATTTCTATGTTATACCAAGGATCAGGAATCTTTTTATTGATGAGTTACCTTATCTTTAAAAGCGTCCTTACATATTTACCCTTTACGCTTTCAGAAATGCATTCGTGTTTATAAAGTCTTTGAATTCTGAAAGTATCTAGTATTTACAATAACTTGGCCAATATATCTGAAAAACTGGCACACACATTAAATTTTTTAAAAAACTCCCATAAATTTTGCAGAGGTGTGGATACGTCACTCTACAAATATTTAACTACAAAAAATATTAATAAATTTTATTCTGATCACCTTCAGATGATATCGATGTTAAAACAAGAATTAGGAATCCTTTTCCTGGTAAGTTGTCTTATTCTTGCAAGTGTTCCTACTGCTTTATGCCGTAGTCCTGCACCAACTGTTTATGTTGCAGGTGACGGTAGTGGAGATTTTAATTGCGACGGAAAAGATGATCATGTACAGATAAATCAGGCCCTTAAGTTTGTGGCCGATAACTCTGGATATACCACTGTCCACCTTAAAGGTCCTTTTACGTATGTTATTAATGATACTCTTCTCATCGGCAGCAATACTATCCTTGAAGGGGATTCAAATGCTGTTATCAAACTTGTTGATCATGCAGGCTGGGTTCCAATGAAACCTTTGATCCAGCAGATGAGCAGTTCCGGAAATAGTAACATTGTAATAAGAGGGTTCGAGGTTAATGTAAACCATGATGGTAACACTGAGTTCGCTAAAGGTGATGGATATTACAATATAATGTACTTCCTCTACTGCAAGAACGTAACCGTATGTAACATGTATATGCACGACGGTCATGGAGACGGGTTGCGGATAAAGTATGGAGAAAACATCCAATTTTATAACAACAAGATCTACAAGCTCGGACATGACGGTCTTTTTGCAATCCAGTGTCAGAATGTTGAAGCCTGGAACAATAGAATAACTTGCAGGACTAACAGCGGTCTTAGAATCTGGAACTCAAACCACGTAAAATTCCATGATAATGTAATTGATTCTTTTTACCACTGGAGTGCAGGTGGACCGGGCATTCAGATCGAAAAGTCTGCAGGCACTATGGATGATGTAGAGGTTTACGATAATATTATCTATGACACCTATGGGCCTGGAATGTGGCTTTTTAATTATGATACCTCTTCTGCTACCAGAGACAAGGCGAAAAATGTCGATATTAATCACAATGTTTTCTATGACACTGGCACTAATCCTAGCATTACCTGGGTAGGTGGCATAATAACAGGTGGATTCGAGGATACTGTCATTGAAAACAATGTCTTTGACGGAGTATATCACGCTGCAATCGCGAACATGTATATTAACAGTTACACTCCAAGCTATGTGCCAGAAGGTGACGGGTTCACAACAATTGTCCGCAACAACATAATCACGAATACCAAGCTGCGCACAAAGTCCCCAAGTGGGACAGGATATGGAATTATTAACTATCTGCCTAAAACACACTCCTTTACAACTCTATATAACTGTCTTTACAAGAACTCGGCAGGTAACTATAAAGACTGCACCTCAAAAACCGATATTTACTTAAACCCATTATTTGTAGACCAGGTAAACCATGATTACCATCTTCAATCAAGAGGTGGAAGTTGGGACGGGAAAACCTGGGTTAAATATAAAGTGAGTTCCCCTTGTATTGATTCAGGCGATCCGTCCTCTGACTATTCCAAAGAATCTGAGGATAATGGAAACAGGATCAACATCGGAAGGTATGGGAACACAATCTATGCATCGAAATCAAAACACTGATGCATCGATGTGTTTATTGTTTATGTCGCAAGTCCAGATACTTGAGGTTGCGTTAATAAACTAACATTGATATAAGTACTATAGCAGTTATGAAGGAGAAACTGGACATATCGTCGAGAACTCTAATTTGGAGGAATTTGAAAAAAGCTCTATATAATATTGTTAATACAGAGCCTGTCCCAAAACCTTGAGTTTTGAATAATTGCTCTAATTTCTAAGCACGAAAAAAGTATAGATTTGGGAATGAAAGTGGTTTTGGGATGAGCTCATAATGTAATAATACCCTTTATTGATATGGTACAGTTTGTCTCAAAATAACATTTATTTCTATAATTGGAATATTTTGTCGGCCAGAAGGTAAACCCGAAATAGATCTCGGAATGATTTCCATCTGAATTATATTGAAAGTGTACTTTCCTTCCAATTTAGAAAGTGTACTTTCCTTCCAATTTAGAAAGTGTTAAATTTTTGAGGCTACCTATAAATTTTAACAAACTCTCTTCTAATTTCTTGTTTTCTCCAAAATATTTATTGATTCTTTTTACGATTTTGAACACTGGATAAAAATTTAAAAATGGAGCGCAAATATTTTTATAACAATACGATATAATTTACACAGTAGACTATAGAAATTTAATTAATGGCTAATACTTCATTTATTCACTCTGTTTCATGGGGGGATTTGGGTGAATTTGATAGATTGGCCTGAAAATGGAGATTTTTCTGGATCTCTTACTTGTTCCTCTAACAGGATTCAGTAGCTTCCACTATGAATAATTTTCCTGAAAATTTCTATAGTCTTGAATGTCGGAGAGTGGGTACTATTTGAAAAATCCCATCTGTCGTTCAGTGAACTGAGTAAAAAATTTGCTTAACTATTTTATAGACAATTTTAATTTCTGTAGGTTAATGAGCACTTTTTACCCGGTTCTTACTCTGCCAACTAGTCAATAAAAATTATATAATAATTTCAGGTGATATGGATGCTAAAAAGAGAATTAGGGATAATTTTCCTGGTAAGTTGCCTTATTTTTGCAGGCGTTCCTACTGCTTTATGCCTGAGTCCTGCACCAACTGTTTATGTAGCAGGAGATGGGAGTGGAGATTTTAAATGCGATGGAAAAGATGATCATGTACAGATAAATCAGGCCCTTAAGTTTGTGGCAAGTAACTCCAAATATACTACTGTCCACCTTAAAGGTCCTTTTACGTATGTTATTGATGATACTCTTCTCATTGGCAGCAATACTATTCTTGAAGGGGATTCAAATGCTGTTATCAAACTGGCTAATAACGCAGGTTGGGTCACAATGAAACCTATGATCCAGCAGATGAGAAGTTCCGGGAATAGCAACATTGTAATAAGAGGTTTTGAGGTTAATGGAAACCATGATGGTAATCCCAAAGTTTCTAAAGGTGATGGATATTATAATGTGATTTACTTTACTAACTGTAATAACGTAAAAGTATACAATATGTATATGCACGATGGTCTCGGAGATGGGCTGAGGATAAAATACGGTCAAAATATTCAATTTTATAACAACAAGATCTACAAGCTCGGACATGACGGTCTGTTCGCAATTCAGTGTCAGAAAGTAGAGGCCTGGAACAATAGGATAACCTGCAGAACTAACAGCGGTCTTAGAATCTGGAACTCAAACCATGTAAAATTCCATGATAATGTAATTGACTCTTTCTACCACTGGAGTGCAGGTGGGTCAGCTATTCAGATAGAAAAATCTGCAGGTATTATGGATGATATAGACATCTATGATAATACTATATCTAACACTTATGGCCCTGGCATCTGGATTTTCAACTATGATAGCTCTTCTGCTACTAAGGACAAAGGGAAAAATGTCCATATTCATCATAATGTCTTCTATAGTACAGGTACCAATCCTAGCATTACCTGGGTCGGAGGTATTGTAGCTAGTGGTTTCCATGATACTTTAATTGAGAATAATGTTTTTGACGGTATATACCATGCTGCTGTTATTCACATGTATCCGGAAGTTTACTCTCCAAGTTACTCGTCAAAGTACACAACCATTGTCCGTAACAACATAATCGTAAATACCCAGAAACGTACGAAGTCCCCAAGTGGAACAGGGTATGCAGTGATCAATTACCTCTCCAAGAACCATAACTTTGTGCTGGAAAATAACTGCCTCTACAACAATGCAGCAGGCAATTATAAAGGCTGCACCTCGAAAACTGACATCTACTTAAACCCGTTATTTGTAGACCAGAAAAACCATGATTATCACCTTCAGTCGGTTACAGGTCACTGGAATGGAAAATGGGTAAAGGACAAAGTGAATTCTCCCTGTGTTGATGCCGGGTGCGTTTCTTCGGATTATTCCAAAGAACCTGAAAACAATGGAAACAGGATCAACATAGGAAGATACGGAAATACAATATATGCGTCTCTGTCACCGAGTTCACGAGTAAAGACTGTGCAGTCTTCATTAGTAGGTTCGGTCTCCGAGGCTACAAATGAGACTGATGAATATCTTAATTTTACGGCGGGAGTTCTTGAAGGGGACGAAGATAACTTCACATACTCCGAAGATCTCTCTGTCGACATACAGGGACCCGTTATTGAATCTGTTCCTGATGCCACAGTGAAGATTGGAGAGACTCTAAACTTTACAGTGAAAGCTTCTGATATTAATGGAGGCAACCTTACCTTTTCAGCATCTGGTCTTCCTGAAGGTGCAAGTTTTGACGAAAGAGGGGTCTTTAGCTGGGCACCTACAGACGGACAGGAAGGACTCTATACTATATCTTTTGAAGTAAGTGACGGTATGTTCAGTGATTCTGAAGTTGCAATAATAACCGCGGTTGAAGAGACTCCCTTGAATCTCTCAAGCGTAGTTGAAGAAGCTCCTTTGAATCTCTCTGACGTATGCGACAGTTATCTTTACAAAGTTTCTCCTGAAGGTCTTTATGTGAATAATTTATTTCTTAGATTGGAGGAATTATAGATGCTTTAAGCTCTAGTATATTCAAAAAACTCGCAGCTTGTGGTAAAACTAGCTCTAGTGCATCGGTTCCAAATTATGGAGATAGACTGAACCTTAAAATTAACGCTGATCAATAAGTTTCCTACGAAAAATTACAGATGGGCAAGGATAAACGCAAATTGAAACTGTCTGCGTTCATCTGTGTTTAGCCGCGGTTTAATGAGGTTTATGGAATCAATGCACCGGATAAAACAAGCTCTTTTTGGGAAAAATGGTCAAAATACCTAAAAACGTAGCCATAACGGAGTTGCAAGAATGATATTGGAGTAACATAATCTGACAGTACTCTTATGATATGTCAGAGGGTTACGCCTAACTTCTACACTCCTTTCTTACTTCTATACTCTTTTCTATTTTCTGAGTATTTCCTGGCAATTTTCTATCCTTTATGGAATCTTAACCTATACATTTTTGATATTTGACAATTTATAAAACTACCTTTTAAAATGTATTGTTCTCTCTTTTAAGGTAAACAAAAAGTTGACTTTGCCAAGCTATGTACTATAATATTATCAAAAGAGAGCATCCTATTAAAACCGAGGATCTTGATTTTATTCAACAAATTTATTTCCTCAGTAGTTTTAATAAATCATGTTCTGATTTTGGTTTTTTTCATTCCAAAGATTTATTTGTTCTCCTTAACACTATGCAACTCCTTAAATATTTGTGCGGTTTGCACAAATACTTTTATAACATCAAGATATAGTTTACAGTGTTGACTATAGGAATTTAATTAAGGTCTAATAATCAGCTTACTCACTATGTTTCAGGGGGTAATAGGTGAGTTCGAGGAATTGGCCTGAAAACCAGGGGAAACTTATTCAGAGTCACTAATTTATTGCATTTTATAGGATTCAATAGCTTCCGCTATGAATAATTTCCCTGATAATTTCTATAGCCTTGAACGTCGGAGAGTGAATACTTTTTGAAAAATTATGTCCAATCTGTGAGATATAAAATAATCGACAAGATATAAAATGTCATATTTAAGTAAATTTTTCACAAATAGTAATGAATTTTATGGGGATATTGATACGTCGCCACATGAATATCTACCTATGAAAATTAAAAATATGCGCTGTTGTGATCAATCCCAGGCAATCCCGATATTAAAACAAGAAGTAGGAATTCTTTTCCTGGTAATTTGCCTTATTCTTGCAAGTGTTCCTACTGCTTTATGCCGGAGTCCTGCACCAACTGTTTATGTTGCAGGTGACGGTAGTGGAGATTTTAATTGCGACGGAAAAGATGATCATGTACAGATAAACCAGGCCCTTAAGTTTGTGGCCGATAACTCTGGATATACCACTGTCCACCTTAAAGGTCCTTTTACGTATGTTATTAATGCTACTCTTCTCATCGGCAGCAATA
>DUGT01000223.1:0-1095 GCA_013331275.1 Methanosarcina sp.
CTAAACGGCAGGCATGGAATGATCTGCATAGACTGACAAATGATCAAGACAGTGGTGTAAGGGAAAGTGCTGCCTCTGCTCTTGGCTCTGCTTTTTCTCAAGTGCCAGATAAAAAAAAGGCATGGAATGATTTACATAGACTGACCAATGATGAAGACAGTGGTGTAAGGTCTTGTGCTGCCAAAGCTCTTGATTCTGCGTGTTCTCAAGTGCCAGATGAACAGGCACTTACTTATATACATTTACTGACCAATGATGAAGACAGTAGTGTAAGGGAAAGTGCTGCCTCTGCTCTTGGCTCTGCTTTTTCTCAAGTACCGTCTAAACGGCAGGCATGGAATGATTTACATAGACTGACCAATGATGAAGACAGTAGTGTAAGGGAAAGTGCTGCCGAAGCTCTTGGTTCTGCTTTTTCTCAAGTGCCAGATAAAAAAAAGGCATGGAATGACTTACATAGACTTATCAATGATAAGAATACGAATGTGAAACTCAGCGCCATCTCTACCCTTGGTTCTGTATTTTCTCACGCACCAGACAAACAAAAAGCATGGAAAGAATTACATAGACTGACCAATGATGAAGACAGTCATGTGAGGTATAGGGCTGTCCATGCTCTTAGTTCTGCTTTTTCTCAAGTGCCAGATAAAGAAAAGGCGTGGAATGATCTGCATAGATTGACTAATGATGAAGACAGTGGTGTAAGGTCTTGTGCTGCCTCTGCTCTTGGCTCTGCTTTTTCTCAAGTGCCAGATAAAAAAAAGGCATGGAATGACTTACTTAGACTGACCAATGATACAATATGGGATGTGAGGTCTAAGGCTGGTTCTTTTCTTGGTTCTGCTTTTTCTCAAGCGCCAGATAAACAGCAGGCATGGAATGACTTACATAAACTGACTAATGATGAGGACAGTAGTGTGAGGTATAGGGCTGTCCATGCTCTTGGTTTTGCATTTTCTCAAGCGCCAGATAAACAGCAGGCGTGGAACAACCTACATAGACTGACAAATGATCAAGACAGTAATGTGAGATCTAGTGCTGTCTCTGTTCTCGGTTCTGCTTTTTCTCAAGCGCCAGATAAACAGCAGGCGTGGA
>DUGT01000223.1:1303-7476 GCA_013331275.1 Methanosarcina sp.
AATGATCAAGACAGTAATGTGAGGTATAGGGCTGTTCATGCTCTTGGTTCTGTGTTTTATCAGGTGCCAGATAAACAACAGGCATGGAATGACCTACATAGATTAATTAATGAAAAAAGTCATGGGATAAGGGAAAGTGCTATCTCTATTCTTGGTTCTGTGTTTTATCAGGTGCCAGATAAACAACAGGCATGGAACGACCTACATAGATTGACAAATGATGAAGACAGTAGTGTAAGGAAAAGTGCTGCTGAAACTCTTGGTTCTGTGTTTTATCAGGTGCCAGATAAACAACAGGCATGGAATGACTTACATAGACTGACTAATGATAATGATAGTTTTGTGAGTCGGAGTGTTGCCTCTGCTCTTGGTTCTGCTTTTTCTCAATTGCCAGATAAACAACAAGCATGGAATGACTTACTTAGTCTGACTAATGATTATTCTAGTTGGGTGAGAACCTCCTCAAATCATTCTCTTGGAAGAGCTTCAATATTTATGGCTTCCCAGGCAGAAACATATGAAGATTACAAAAAAGAATTAGAAAAGGCCATAGAATTTTTTGAAAAAGCAACAATAGATGCCGACGATGATAGTCCAGCTCAATTTTGTCTTCCTTTTTATCGCTCATTCCATACAATAATTTTTGAAAAACAGGAAGCTAGAGAAGACGTGAACAAATATCTGGAAGAAGCTAAATCTGCAATTAAAGAATCAGAGAGCAAAAAACAGCTTTTTGAAGCTGTTCAAAACCTTGCAGAAGCATTAAAAAAAGTCCAGAATATGGGAAATCTAGACTTGTCTGGGATGAAAGATGAGCTTAATTTCTATAGGAAATACTGTGATCACGCTGCAGAACTAATGAAATACACTGACGAAAAAGCACCTTTTGCGACAGAAGTTCTGAGAAAAGGGCTACCCATTTTAGATAGAAATCTAAAAGAGCTTCTCGAAGAAATTCAAAAGAAAGCAAAGACAGCATGTCAGATATCTCAGGGAACGGATACAGAAGAAATTGCATGTGCTGTCAATAAGGAAGTTCAAAAATGGGAGATAAATAGTCAGGAAGAAATGAGTTGGTATGTGAACAATCTTGTTGCAGTTCTTAAATCAAAAATTCCTCACAATACCGAAAACAAAGAAATTCTTGATATGATTGAGTACATGAAGTTTGAAAAAGACCTTACAAAGCAGTATATAAACCTATCTATTGTTATTGGGCTAATACCTACAGTCAATGTGGTTGCAGTAGATCCTATTATTGAAAATATTAACAAAACAAGTCAAGAATTAGGAACAAAAGTAGATGGTCTTTCTCAAGAAATGAATGAGATAAGGATTAGCTTAAGCCCTGGCATAAAACAAGAAATTGAAATTTCTTCAGGAATTGAAATTGCAGGAACAGGTGCAGCACTAATAACAGCGATTCCTTTACAAGAAATTTCTTACGCTGAACTTAAAGAAGACTTACAAAAAATAAAAGGAGAAAATATTAGCAAGTTGTCTGAGCTTCCAAAAAGATTAGCTAACAAAATTAAAGGTTATCTATTACTGAAAGATAGAGACGATATTATTGATCAGTTAACTTGAAGCCCCCGTCACTAAAGATTGCACAGCCCAACTTTATTAATATACAACGTCTGTAATATAGTCAACAGACCTTTTTTCTCACTAGAAAGATACAAATAAACTAAATTTTGAAAGGAGGGAAGGCAAGCCTTCCCTCCCTCTCCGGCTTAACTTCCTCTTTTACCAATTTAGGCAATCAATGTGTACCAAATCTATAAAGGACTAAGAATAATACCTCTTTTTGCTACTCTGCCCGCAGGGAAAGACAGGACAAAGAATCCAGCCTTAGGAAAACCTATAGAGATATACCTAAAGTTTCATCCAGTCTTTATACGCAAAGAACAAGACCAGCCTACCCACATGCACCGCCCAAGCCATGCGACAGGTCTTAGACCCTTAGCACCCGCACCTAATACCAACTGCCCACCGATACCACCGCGATCCATACGTAGGTATTAGGAAACCCTTAATATCCATTATTGTTATATCCTGAAATTATTTGACAGATCCAAAATTGCTTAAAAGTTCAATCGATACAACAGCGGACGACGTAAAAGGTTAAACACTAAATAAGTTCCAATTCCGTTGTGGCATTTAGAGTGATTATGTAAAAGAAACAAATTCGAAGCTGGATTCTAATATTAGGCCATCCGAATACGATACATAACGCAATAACAAATTAAAAAAGCGAAATAATTTTGGGATAAAACAGAAAAGTTTATGGTTGAAAATTACACTCAAGCTTGATGTTTTTCCTTTTGGTCTAGCTACTTTATAACTGAACAATTATTTTCAACCTATACAAAACAGCGAAGAGCCAATTTTTTTCTGTTTTCTTCAAACTATTTGTAGTATTATTCAAGGCATTGTTCCCCAGGACATTCACGGATATACTGCATAACATCGCTCATTTTTGCACTGGCCATTGCTACGGACATGTCCGCACTTCCATAATAAATACGGAGTTCATTGCCCACAAGGATCCATCCACACGGGAAAACAACATCATTAACGTCTCCGGTCCGCTCATACATCTCACGAGGTCCGAAAACCCAACCTTCGGATCTGTGAAGCACTTTTGTAGGATCTTCAAGGTCAAGAAGGGCAAGTCCGAGCCGATAGCTCCTTTTAGATGTTGTCTGACGTACCCCATAATACATAATTAACCATCCATCGGATGTTTGCATTGGCGGAGGGGCTAATCCTATCTTACGGGCATCCCACCATCCTCCTCTTCGAGCGTACAGAAGAACCTTATGTTCTCCCCAGTATTTCATATCAGGCGAAAAAGATATCCAGATGTTTGCCTTTGCATCCGCAATGTTAGATACTGGTCTGTTTAACATTGCCCATCTGCCGTTAAATCTTGTAGGAAAAATTGCAGCATCTTTATTTTCAGGCGGCATAATAGGTCCTACTCGCTCAAAATTATCGAAATCTTCTGTATAGGCAAGTGAAGTTAACGGACCAGAATCCGAATAAGCCGTATATGCTATGGCCCATTTTCCCATCTCATCGATGTAAGTTATACGTGGATCTTCAATACCATATATCTCTTCAGAATGATATGTAGGATCCGAGGTAAAGGTTGGTTTGGGATCAATTTCCCAATTGTCAATTCCATTCTTGCTTCTGGCTACTGTAAGATGAGAAAAACCTCTGTGATCTTCAACCCGTACCAGTAGTACAGTTTCATTGCCAACCATAACCGCTGCAGGGTTAAACACCGAACTGACCTTATACGGCCAGTAATCAACTGTAAGTATCGGATTATTTCTATGTCGTACAAACAATTCCCCAGGACTTTCCCATATCATATTATTCCCCATTCCTGATTTAAAGTTATCATAAAATGCTGTGACGAAATGCGACTTCTACAATTGGTCACATACATAATCTGAATAATGCCAGATATCTGATGATTAAAGTATTATAGACTTATTGTAAGATTAAAATATGCTCTTACGGACTTATATGCTCTTACGGACTTTCAGGATAAGCTTGAAACTCAGATCATCCAGTGTTACCTGGTTGATATTACCATGATTATTCAATATGACAAATTTTTACATTTTTGTACAAGGAACATAAGTCAACTCCAGTACCACTTAGATAAGGAACAAAAAGGAATTGGAAACTATTTACGAGCATGAGAAAAATATCAACAGATAATGAGGAACTGCCTAAATTTAGGAATAAACTTAATATGAGTAAAAGAAGCAGTCTTTTTATTCAGCAGTCTAGTTAATAGTTTTTCTACTGCTGGAAAACGCTAAATACTAAATACCAAATGCTAAATAAACACAAAACATTTAATCTTTCTAAATTTATGATTCTTGTTCAGATTCGTGCTCATGTATATAAGGCACCGAGAACTTTGATTCGACTGAGTCTCTATGAAAGATGTTATATGTGCAGAAAGGAATTATTCTACCGTCAGGTATGGCATAATGTACTCCGCACTTTTTGATTCTTTCGAGATCTATGTTGTATAAATCCTGAAAGTGCATTGTTCCGAGAAATAGTGTATTTCTGTGAAAACGTGAGGTATTTTCCATGTCACCTTTTTTAAGGACATCGAGAATCATCCGTAACACGTTTATCGATTTTGGTCCCTTCTTCTCGTCAATGTACCTTGGAACTTGCTTGATGATCTTTGCAAGGGTTAAAAATCTGCTAACTTTTCCATTCATCTCGGAGGTTGCTTCTTCCAGGAATTCAACAAAACCTTCCACATCAAGAAAACTTGTAATTGGAATAAAATGTCCTTCTTCAAAGAAAACATAGGTCCCGGCACCGCAGTGTGGATGGACTGTCAACTCCGGAATAGGAACTTTTCTCATAGATGACAGGAAACGGCTTATGGGAACAACAAAGGATACCGGATACCAGGCATCACAGGGAATTTCTCCATTAGTCTGTTCTTCCGCAAGCTTTATGACATCAGAGATGGTAATTCTCTTCTGTTCTCTCTGAGACTGATCTATTCTTCCTGTAAACGCAATGGGCTGGAAGTTCACTCCTTTTATAATGTCAAGGTTTTCGGCTGCATAGCGGATAATCCCACCTATCTGAGAGTCATTTACTCCTTTTGCAAGAGTTGGGACAAGCACAATACTTTCAGGCCCGAAACGTCTGCAATTTTCAACAGCTTTTTTCTTCGAAGGTAGAGCGTTAAACCCCCTGGTTTCAAAATAAGGCTCTGGACTAATTCCGTCAAAAGCAAGATAAACAGTACGCAGTGTTGCATCTCTTAACCTTTTACAGTATTCAGGGTTATTAGCAAGGCGGACTCCGTTGCTTGCAAGCTGGATATGCGCAAAACCCAGCTCCTGGGCCAGTTCAATTATCTCCGGAAGGTCATCTCTTACTGTTGGCTCTCCGCCGGAAAACTGAATGGCAGAGCAAGGAACAGGTTTCTCGTTTCTTAGTGTTTCCATCATCTTCCTGATTTCTTCGAAGCTTGGTTCGAAAACGTAGCCTTTTACTCTTGCATTTGCAAAACAGACAGGGCATCTAAGGTTGCATCTATTAGTAACATCTATGTTTGCAAGCAAAGTCCCTGATTCATGATACTGGCAGATCCCACAGCCAGAAGGACAGCTTAAAGGACTGTCACTCTGGAAGTTTGAAATTCCTTCTCCTGTATATGAATATTTTTCGAATTTTCGATAGAGTTCAGCATCTGACCAGTATACGTCCCTGAAATTGCCATGATCAGGACATTCTTTTTCCATTAACATTTTCCCATTTTTCTCGAAGACCGAAGCTTCAATTACTCTTTTGCATTCCGGGCAAATGGATTTTGTTAGTCTCATACTCCCATCCTAACTTGAGTAACCATTCCTGACAACAAGATACAGCTTTGAATCACACATTCAGGTTCCGAATGGCTTTTTCTTGAACTTATTCCATAGTCTCAGTTGCTTAATTTAAATTTGTTAGAGTTCTCTTAGTTAACTGTTATAACTCCCAATCTCGAAATGACTGTAAATGCTTTATTTTTACATAAAACCTGGATCCGGGATTTTTTATTGAACAAAAGTTAACCAGAATCAAAGCTTTGCAGGACAAGATTTCGGATTATAAAAGGAATATAGCGTAAATGTTTCAACTTACAAAGAATTATTAGCACTTTTCAGCCATCCTTTTATAAAGATAGCTTTTTTACTGTTACGTAATACTATTCCTTTTATCCGTCATCTCGAAAATTGCTTTTCTTTCCCCCGTTTAGTAAACTAAGCTTTAATATTATTTAAATTCATTGAATATAATTTAGAGACAACGGAAAAAAGTAAAAAAGTCCTCTCTGACCTTTAAATAATTTCTCTAAAAGATATTTTGCATTTAGCTCTTGCTTTTTAAGTTCACAGAGCTAGTCAGAATATAAAAGAAAAGAATACGTTTTTGACTTTGTAGGAAATTTTGAAAGTAACTAGGTCTGTTTATTTTAACTGGACGATATAAGCTTATAATATATTTATTTTCAGCCTTGTGAAGATAGTTTAGATAGTTTTCTACAAAGTCGATTCCTGATATTCAATTTGTGTATTCAGAGTCCTGATACACAAATTGATTATTTAAAGAGAATTTCGATAAACTCCAGT
>DUGT01000223.1:7642-7799 GCA_013331275.1 Methanosarcina sp.
GAGGTTTATCGAAATTCTCTAAAGTTCCAAAAAACTTGAGTCTTCATATTAGACTTTAATCCCCACAACTTTATTTAATAACTTTATTTGTTAGATAATCCAATAGCTTTGTTCGTTTTCTCGATCGATTTCGAGCCGTCACTTTCCAGTTCCATCA
>DUGT01000096.1:0-7712 GCA_013331275.1 Methanosarcina sp.
CCTGTGACTGCAAGGGGAGCAGGCACCGGACTTGCAGGTGGTGCAGTTCCTGTTAAAGGTGGCATTGTGCTGGATATGTCGGGTATGAACCGGATTCTTGAAATCGATATTGATAATATTCAGGTCCTGGTAGAACCCGGGATCATTCAGGATGCTTTAAACGAAACACTAAAACCGTATGGTTTTTTCTTTCCTCCCAATCCTGGCAGTTCAGCCATGTGCACTATCGGGGGTATGATAGCGTACAATGCAAGCGGAATGCGTTGCGTTAAGTATGGCACTACCAGAAACTATGTTCGCGACCTTGAAGTAGTGCTTGCGGACGGGACAGTTATCCATACCGGTTCAAAGATGCTTAAATCCGCAGCAGGATATGATTTGACCCAGCTTATTGTAGGTTCAGAAGGCACATTAGGCATTGTCACGAAAGCCAGGCTGAAGATTGCTCCTCTCCCGAAAACTCGAAAACTGGTAATTGCTTCCTTTGAGAATGCAGAAACTGCAGGACAGGCAGTTGTAAAAACCTTCTCACACGGGGTTATTCCCTCAGCCTGCGAGATTCTGGACAGGGTTTCCCTGCAGGTTCTCAAGCGTTACGACCCGAAACTTGTGCTTCCTTCAGAAGGTGATGTTATTCTTTTCGAGGTTGATGGCACTGAAAACTCGGCACGTGAAGCTGCAGAGCAGATAATGAAAGTCTGTGCTCCCCTGGCTCTTTCCATAAGGCTTGCGGAAAGTGAAAAGGAAATGGCAGATATCTGGGCAGCCCGAAAACTCGTAGGAGCTGCGGTTTCTCGCCTGGACCCAACAAAGAGCCGCATCTATGTAGGAGAAGATGTGGGAGTTCCCATAAAGCAAATCCCGGAACTGCTAAAACGAGCACAGGAAATCGCTGAGAAATTCAACCTGCCGGCTATGAAATACGGGCATATAGGAGATGGAAACCTGCATCTTGCCCTCTTCATCGATGTTCTAAATAAAGATGAATGGGATCGCCTGAACAAAGCTGCAGACCTGGTCCATAGGACAGCGATTGAGCTTGGAGGCACAGTTAGTTCAGAACATGGAATAGGTGCGGCCAGGGCCGAATATATGAAAGCTCAATGGGGTCCTGCCCTTGAGGTAATGCGTGCGATCAAAAATGTCCTTGACCCGAAAGGTATACTGAATCCGGGCAAACTGGGGTTGTGAGAACAATGAAAAACGAAGGAAAAAAGGAAACTGAACAGGTAAAAGATACAGAAAAAACCAAAATAACCCCGAACAAGATAACCGAGAACGAGATAAACGGAAAAGAGAGCGGAAGGCAGCCTTTTGAGGTTGACCGCAGGTCGGTTTATAGATGTGTACAGTGTGGAACCTGCCGCTCGGTTTGCCCTGTATTTGACGTGGTAGGCTGGGAATCTGCAAATACGCGTGGCAGAATGCTCATCATTAAAAGCCTGCTCGAAGGGATGCCCCCTTCCGAAGATGTGCTCCCAAGCCTTGCTTCCTGCACAACCTGCGGGATCTGCGCTTCCAAATGCCCTGCAGGAGCAAATCCACCTGAGGTTGTGGAAGCTGCTCGTGCTCAGCTTGTGAAATGCGGTATCACAACTGATGCCCAGAAAAACTTGAAATCGGCTATTGTAACATATGGCAACTCTTTTGGTGAAACAAGAGATCGTAAGCACTGGCTCTCAGAAATAGAACGTTCTAACCTCCCCGAAAAGTCAGGTTATGTTTATTTCGTGGGCTGCTTCGATTCCTACCGCTACCCGGAGTTTGCAAAAAAAACCTTTGATATTCTGCAGCGCTTTGGCGTAACTCTTCTGCCTGACGAGCAGTGCTGTGCCTCTCCACTCCTGCGTACCGGATTTAGGGAGGATGCAGAAAAAGTCATGCAGCACAATCTTGAGCAGATCAGGAAAGTAGGGGCGCACACAATTATCACTAGCTGTGCAGGCTGTTATACAACGCTTAAGAATAATTATCCCGAAGAACTTAAGGTCATAAGTCTCCCTGAATTCCTTGCAGAACACCTGGAAGAACTTAATTTGAAGAAACTTGACTTTACAGTTACCTATCATGATCCGTGCCACCTGGGCAGGCATAATAAGGTCTATGATGCTCCAAGGAAGGTTATCCAGTCGATCTGTACTCTTAAAGAGATGAAAAACATTAAAGAAAACGCACGTTGCTGCGGCGGCGGAGGTGGAGTGCGGACAGGTTATCCTGACATCTCCCTTGAACTTGCAAGAAACAGGCTTAAAGACGTGCCAGAAGGCGTGGATTATATTGTTACCTCCTGTCCTCTCTGCGTAAGGAACCTCAGGGATGCAGGCGGAAATATTGAGGTTATTGATATTGTAGAACTCGTGGCAATGGCGATAGAGTAATTCTATCTCCTTGTTTTTTCTTTTTCTATCTCTTTCTATCTCCTTTTCCTATCTCCTTTTTCTATTTCCTTTTTCTATTTCCTTTTTCTATTTCCTTTTTCTATTTCCTTTTTCTATTTCCTTTTCCTATCTCCTTTTTCTATTTCCTTTTTCTATCTTCTGGTCTGGTGTTGCGCCAACAGTAAAAAAACAGTATATTTTTATCTCCTGAGCGATTTTTGTTATTGAATGCTGTAATTAGATGTCAGCTTTATAAGTAGGTCAGGAGGACAGGATCGTGAGTGATAATTCAATAACTTTCCATAACGTTTCACCTGCCAGTTTCAAATGTATGAAGAAAAAGCTTCAGGCAATGGGTATTTTTGTCCCGCCTGGCAATAAAGGAAAGCTTTCAGGCCAGGGAGTTGCGGCAGATTTCGACTGGGATGGAGAGTCAAAGCTTATTATCACAATCAAGAAAAAGCCCTTCATTGTCAGTTACGAGACTGTAACCTGGAAAATGAGCGAATTTGTTAAAGAATGTCAAGGCTCAATAGAGAAAATTCTGTGATGAAGTATGGCCGAAAGAAAACTGGATACTGAAGGCTGCCAGGGGATTAAATTCAGAAATGTAACTCCTGACGTATTTTCCTGCATGAAAAAAAAACTTCAGAACTACGGAATCGAAGTTTCGTCCGGAAATTCTGGCGCTCTTGAAGGAAACGGAATAATTGCTCACTTTAGATGGGACGGTGAGGCAAACCTGTCAATTGAGATCAAGGAAAGACCTATAGACACTTATTGTGGGCAGATAAGTGGGAAATTGAGGGCTTTCTGGCGTGAGTGTCAGGGTTTATGAAAATGAAATTAGTGCCGAACCACCAGGTTTATTTTACCAAAGAAGAAGATTTCGGTAATGAGCGTGAGTTATTGAAAACCATAAGCATAAGAATATCTCTACATTTTTCTCAAATAAGATGGAGGTACTCGCTTTTTCGAAATTGATCAATAACTCATGGACACGACCAAGATTTCCTTATTGCAATTTCATATTCTCAAGTCTGCCAGTCTATTAAACTGGGCATGTCAGATATCATATTAATTCTCCATTTTATTAATTCTTCCATTTCTTAAATGTTTACTATTAAACATCATTGTTACTTTTACGACTCCCAATCTTTCAAACCAACATCAATCTATTTTTTTTACTAGCTATTGTCTCCGATGATTTTGATTTCGCCTTGATGCGGGCAGGAAATTAACTTTTACTTTGAATCGTCAAATCTATTTATAAAGATCTTTCCTTTAAGTCAACTTACACAAGTAAAGTTCGCAGTTTAAAAACTTCATTATATTAATCTAATTGATAAATAGATATAATATATATTTTATTGGCAATCTTTATATTATGTTATCAAATTATCCTCTAATATAATAATTCTTCATTATAATAAGCAGTTAAATGGAGAAATAGTATGGATAACACCAAAATTATTGAAAAGGAAGCTGAACAAAATCCAGGAGACGAAAATAAAGAAAATAAATCCATCAATCTGAAAAAAGATATAAACAAAATGACTCCGGAAGAGAAAAATACTTATATCGATTTAAAAAAATCACTTAAAACCTGGGATCTACAAACTTCTGTTCTAAGAGCATTGCATATTATTTTAGGAATTTTAGCTATTTTTAGTTCACTAATTGTTGCTTCTAAGGTTACTTTCTTTTTTAGTACCGAAGTATATGCATTTATTGCTGCTCTTTCGATTGGTCTCAGTAATGGTTTTGATTTAGGTTCAAAGGCTAATCGAACAAGAAAAGCATGGCGTCAACTCAATACTGCAATATTTTCATATGAATTAAATCCGAACTATACTATAGATGAACTAATAAAAGCTTATTATGATGCAGAAACTATTATTGGTGATGTTAAAGAAAATCCTAAGTGATATAATCGGACTTACGAACTTGAAGTATGAAATTAACAGCAGCAAGCTTACAATTTTTAAACTCAAATATTAAACATAATGTCTAAAGTACATAATTCTTGCTCTGTAATTATTAAGAGTCTTTTCATTTGTATTCGGTTAAGGTATCTGTTAACCGCAACATGAATAACTTAATTATCTATGCAATATGATTTATTTTATAGGTTTACAGAAAAACACAATAAAAGAAATACATTTCTCACAGATCGTATCTCAACTGAATACAAATGAATCATAATTAGTTCACAAAAACTTTGCTTCAAATTTACAGCAAAATCTCTACATTACCTAAGAGTTCACTTACGCTGTTTCTCTTTGTTATTTGTGCTGTTTCTCTGTTCTCCTTATCAAACACTTATGTGCATTTCCGACAAGGTCAAGTCTTCCTGCCTTCTCCAGAGCTTCATATACAAGCTCGTAATTTGCAGGGTTCCTGTAGTGCATAAGGGCTCTCTGCATGGCTTTTTCTTTCTTGCCTTTTGCAATGTATACTTTTTTACCTGTGAACGGGTCCAGTCCTGTATAATACATGCATGTCGATACGGTCATAGGCGTTGGGGTGAAGTCCTGCACCTGTTCAGTGTAGCCTCCATGGTCCCGCACATACTCTGCCATCTCTATCATATCTTCAAGAGTACAGCCCGGGTGTCCTGACATCAGGTAGTTTACAATGTACTGGTTTTTGCCACACTTCCGGTTGAGATCTGTAAATCTTTGGGTAAATTTCTCGTAGACTTCCCTTCCGGGCTTGCACATTGCATTGGTGACCTTCCTTGAAAAGTGTTCAGGTGCGATCCGCAGTTGTCCGCTTATGTGGTAAGCACAAAGTTCTTCGAGGTACTCTTCGTCCTTAAGAGCCAGGTCATAGCGTACGCCGTAACCTGTAAAGACCTGCTTGACTCCAGGAAGTTCGCGCAGGCGGCGTAAGAGTTCGAGCAGCTTTTTGTGGCTGGTATCCAGAGCAGGGCAAACGCGAGGATAAAGGCAGGACTTGTCCAGGCAGGCTCCTTTCTTTTCCCAGGTTTTACACTCCATGCCGTACATGTTTGCGCTCGGGCCGCCGACTCCGTTTATAATACCCTTGAAATCAGGTTTTTCCGTTAGTTTTTTTGCTTCACGCAGGACAGATTCGATGCTGCGACTTGCAATCATACGCCCCTGGTGCTCCGTAATTGCACAGAAAGCGCAGCCTCCAAAGCATCCCCTGTGCGTTGTCAGGGAGAATTTTACCATTTCCAGGGCAGGAACGGGTTCGGTGTAAGAAAGGTGGGTTTCGCCAGTAAACGGCAGTTCATACACATGGTCCATCTCAGCTTCGGTCAAAAGGCGCATTGGCCTATTCTGCACGATTACGGTTTTCGGGTGAGGCTGAATGACCCCTTTTCCAGTAACAGGGTTCTGTTCCTCAAAATACATGCGAAAAGCTTTTGCAAAGGCCGTTTTGTCCTGAGAAACCTCTGAAAAGGAAGGAATTTCGAGATATTGTTCTAAAAATGTGGCTGCGTCCTCAGCTATCTTCTCGTTCTTTTGTTCCGACTTTTCCTTTTTCAGTTCTTCTTGTTCCGACCTTTCCTTTTCCGACGCTTCTTTTTCCGATTTTTTTTGTTCCTTTTCATTCAACCTGTTATCTGACTTTTCGGCCCTTTCTTTGAGCTCCTTCCAGGCTTTAACTTCCATTTTCCAGACTGTACCCGGAACATTTCTGATATTTCTGATATCTTCTCTGGCTTGCAGCCTTTTTGCAATTTCTACGATCTGAAGCTCTCCCATGCCGTAGACTATAAGGTCAGCAGGTGCGTCAGCCAGAATGGACTGCCTGACCTTATCCGAAAGATAATCATAATGAGCAAAACGACGTAAGGAAGCTTCAATGCCTCCCATTACTATAGGCACTTCAGGAAAAGCCTCTTTTATCCTGTTCGAGTAAATTATCACGGCGCGGTTCGGACGAAGCCCTGCTTTCGTTCCAGGGGAATAAACATCCTTATTTCGAGGTTTCAGGCCTGGAGTCAGGTTGCTTACCATTGAATCGGTATTCCCTGCACTTACGGAAAAAAAGAGCCTGGGTTTTCCAAGTTTTTTGAAATCTTCAGGGCTGTCCCAGCGCGGTTGGGCAATTACTCCTACTCTAAAACCGGCGTCTTCAAGAACTCTTCCTATTATTGCCGTGCCAAAACTGGAATGATCTACATAAGCATCCCCAGAAATCAGAATAATATCAAGTTCTTTCCAGCCTCGAGCTTTCACTTCTTCAAGGCTCATCGGAAGAAATTTCGATGCAGGTATGCGGTGAGAAACAGATTTTTCTTTTCTTTCCTTCTTTCTTTGTTTGGTTTCTAATTTTTTTCCGGGTTTTGTTCCTGCTTCTATTGGCGATTTCCCTGCTTCTCTTGATGGTTTTCCTGCTTTTCTCGATGATTCTACTTTTGAGAGGTTTTCTTCTGAAGATTTTATTTCTGTTTTTTTTCCTTCAGTTTTTTCAGGTCTTATTCCAAATTTTGCCCTGAGTTCCACTCTATCTTTTGTTTTTCGTCTTAATTCAGCTTTTTTTGCCTCCAAAAAACCAGTTTTCCTGCTTGATTTTTCTTTGTTCGGCTTTTCAGAGTTTAAGCTCTTATTTTTTTTTGTAACTGATATATTTTTGTCCATAATTCGCTTTAAGATCCCTTATTCTCGTATTTTTTATTCGCCCATCATCATTTTTAACATTCTGTACGAGGCCATAATCTGGTTGTTTCCATCTCTATCCGTAGGAGCTCCATGTCCAGAGTACAGAGCTTTTACATCCAGTTTTGTGAGTTTTTCTATTGAGCTAGCCATCTTTTCAGGCTCCGAGCCCTCAAAGTCCATTCTTCCAAAACCCCCACCTGGAAACACAGTGTCCCCTGAAAAAAGACTTTTTGAGATTGGTTCATAGAGGCAGATACTTCCTTTTGAATGACCCGGCGTATGGATTACTTCCAGATGTTCCCCGTTTCCGATATCAATTTTATCTCCTTCTTCATATGTAATTGTGGGCCTGATCTCAGGAGCTCGCTCTCCAAAAATCACAGCCACACTGAGGTACTCATCGTTTATGCCTTCCAGGTCAGCTTTATGTATTCCGATTTTTGCACCGCTTCTTTCTGCAATAGCTGCGGCTGCTGCGGTATGATCATAATGGCAATGTGTCAGGACTATTAATTCAATGTCTGTTAGCTTTATGTATTTCTCCAGTTGCTTGATAATCAGGTCGCTGTTCATTCCTGCATCGATCAGAATTTTTCCATTTACCAGATAGACACTTGAATCGTAAGCTGTAGGGCAAATGTACCGGACTTCCATAGTTCTTCCTCTTTCACTTCTCTTTTCCTTCTTTCCTTGTTAC
>DUGT01000096.1:7878-10987 GCA_013331275.1 Methanosarcina sp.
CCTGTACTTTCCTTGTTACTTCTCTTTCTTACACTTTCTATATTACTTCCCTTTCTTACACTTTCTTTACTGGTGGTCCATTCTTTACGGTTAATACATCTAACTAATGTCTGGATGTCTGGGAATTAATGTTTGAAAATTGTGTTTGAAAATTTACATATTGAAAACTCTTCGTGCATTTTCGGTAGTGGATTTTGCAATTTCTGCTGGTTCCATATCTTTAAGTTGTGCTATTACCGGAACGGAATCTACTATGAAGGCAGGTTCGTTTCTGCCTTTGCGGGGAGAAAGGAAGGGACTGTCGGTTTCCAGAAGCAGGTTTTCGAGCGGCACGGCTTCTGCAAGAGTCTGGTGATGTTCTGAAAAGCAGACAAGAGTTGCCAGGGAGATATAGTATCCCATATCCACAATTTCCTGCATGGTTTCAACAGAACCGCTATAGCAATGATAGATAACCATGTTCACGTTTTTGATAAGCTTCAAAACTTCTGCTTCAGCCAGTCGAGCGTGCACTATAAGAGGTTTGTCAAAATCTTTTGCAAGTTCAATAACTTTTTCGAACGCAGCAGTCTGTCTCTTACGTTCCTCTTCTGTTTTACAGTCTTGAAAATCCAGTCCTGCTTCTCCGATTCCAACTGCTTTTTCTACATTGGCTTCAATCTGGGCAAGAATATCACTTATCTCTTCATCCGTACCTTCCCTCCCAATATCAGGGCTCAGGCCAAGTGTAGCATGAATATCTTCATTTGTTTCAGCAAGTTCAAGGCTAATGCGATTTCCTTTCAGGGAAATTCCGGAGTTGACCATTCCGACAATTCCTGCCTCTCTGGCTCGGAGAATAGTCTCTTCCCTATCACGATTAAATTTAGGAAAATCAAGATGACAATGAGAATCAATAATTGGATAAGGCATGGATCTGTATTCCATCTCATTTTATTTACTTTTTACACATGATTATGGAATACAGACCCGAAAATGAGCATACAGCTCTTATCCGATTTTTTGTTTTTAATTATAGTACCTAAGACAATCAGTCTGTTTTAGTCAGCCCAAATTGTCAATTTAACTTTTTTCTTCTCTCTTATACAATAGGTTCATAGCATTTACAAGGGCTTCTACAGAGGCCATAACTATGTCCGGGTTTGCAGACCTTGCAGTTACAACTCTGCCTTTCTCATTTTCGAGACCTATGTATACATCTGCAAGGGCATCTGCTCCACCTGTAATTGCATCGATCCTGAACTCCTGGAGTCTGAAGTGATTACTTTCTCCCAGGATGTCTCTTACTGCTTTGAGGGCGGCATCTACAGGGCCAACTCCTGTCTTTGCTGCAATTATTTCTTTGCCTTCGATATCTGCTTTGACTACTGCAGTCGGTGTCAGGATATTTCCTGTCATTACGGAAACTTCTTTGAGTTTAATCAGTTCATCTTCCGAACTTGCTTTCCCTAGCACGGCAGAGGCAACAGCATAAAGGTCCGCGTCTGTGATCTGCTTCCCCTTATTTGCAATCTCCTTAATTCTGGATACAATCTCATCAAGCTGCTTGTCATTGCTGATTATGCCTGCAGATTCAAGAGACTGCTTGACTGCATGTTTACCTGTGTGCTTACCAAGAACAATACGCCGTCTGTGTCCTACCATTTCCGGTGTCATTATTCCTGGTTCAAAAGTATCGGATTTTTCGAGTACTCCCTGACTATGGATTCCTGACTCATGGGAGAAAGCGTTTTGACCTACGACAGGTGTATTTGGAGGCAGCCTGATTCCAGTATAGTTTTCAATCATTTTCGAGGTTTCTACAAGATATTCAGTGCGAATATTCGTCTTTGCCCCGTAGATTGAGGTCAGACTCATGACTGTCTGAGAAAGATCGGCGTTTCCTGCCCTTTCACCTATTCCGTTTATTGTAACCTGAACCTGCGATGCGCCTGCTTCTACTGCCATGAGACTGTTTGCTACAGCAAGCCCGAAATCGTTATGGCAGTGTACATCAATAGGAATCGTTATTTCAGCCGCGATATCCTTTATCTGCCTGTACATTGCCGATGGAACCATAACCCCAACAGTGTCCGGCACGTTAATGATATCACATCCTGCTTCCTGCACTGCTTTGAAAACCTCTATGAGATATTCAGGTTCGGTTCTCGTAGCGTCCATTGCAGAAAACATGCATTTTCTCCCATTATCTTTAATGTACTGGACAGCTTCCACAGCCATTTGAATTACTTCTTCCTGGCTTTTTTTGATGGTATATGTCCGCTGTACTTCAGAAGTGGGAACAAATGTATGCACAAGTCCTACATCACTATCAAAACAGGCATCGATATCTTTTTTCAGTACACGGGCAAGTCCGCAAACCTCAAGGTCAAGTCCGGCATTAGAAATAGATTTTACGGAGTCTTTATCTCCTTCTGATGATATAGGAAATCCAGCTTCTATAATGTCTACCCCGAGTTTGTCAAGTTGACAGGCGATTTCCAGCTTCTGGGCAGAAGTTAGAGATACCCCAGGGGTCTGTTCTCCGTCACGCAGTGTTGTGTCAAAAACAGTTACTTTTTTATTCCTCATAGGTTCGATGTAAAAATCGATCCCTTCTTTCAGTTGTTACATTCATGGTAATCATCTAGTTGAATGTAGATTTCTAGTATATAAATCCCACGAGAGTTTTTTAATATCTAAGTTTGAGTTTTGTTTTTGAATTTCTTAACGGAAAATTATTTATATTAGATGCTCCATTCTAGGGTTGCTTCTCAAGGTGTCACACGACAACTAAGAGAATGAAAAACGAAACTTGAAAAACGGGACTTGAAAAACGGAATTCAAAGGTGCCGAAAAAACGAATCTGAAAAACGGAAACAGAAGGCGCCTGTAAGCATTGTTTTTTGAAACAATGGCTCATAAAAACGGATAAAGTTAAGGATTCGAAAGTATAACTCTTTTGAAACCTTTTAACTCTTCTCATTTCCCTCTTTCAAAATCTTCAATCTCCTTTGCAGGAGAAACTTTATATACAATGAGCGTGTTGTATGTCTTCCTCGTACAAATTCAATGTTCTGAGGAAAGCAATACAAAGCTTTATATACAAGAAATGTCTTGTATATATCCC
>DUGT01000121.1 GCA_013331275.1 Methanosarcina sp.
AGGAAAGCTCCGGCGAAGAGATTTTTACGGCATATTTTTCAGATTTAATTAAAACCGGACTTCCAGACAATTCAAGTGCTTTTCCTGAAAATGCATCAACAACCAACCTCTCTTCACTTGAAGACCTGATGACAGAATATATAAAAAGTGAAATTCGATCCGAACTTGAAGCTGAGTTCTCAGGTGAGATTAACGAAACGGTTTATTCCATTCTTGAAGCTGAAGATCTTACGGAAGCCCGAGCTCTTCGTGATGCACATATCGAGTCCGTTAACAGGCAGATAAATCCTGGAGGGGCGAGAATAGTTTTGATCTCCTGGAACTCTGCCTCATAAATTTGAACATATGATTATGGAAAAGTGCATTACTGAAGTATGTGCTTATGGAAAACACGCATCACTGAAACATTTCAATCTAAAAGGAGCCAGATATCTTACTGTCCCGACACAAACTATATATGTTATGCTGCGTTCTCTAGTGATGTTTTTACCGAAAAACTCATGCTTTTTCAGGGATTCCTGAAAAGTCACACAGCAGTTTGCTGTGACGGATTAGAATCTCCCGATCGATGTGTTGGTCCGTTATAATCGGTAAAGATATAACTTCAGCCCGGAAGAGCTCTCTTCAGGGCATCGATCAATTGATATCAGGAGAAATATTATGGCAAAAATGCATACTAAAAGAAAAGGCAAGTCCGCTTCATCCAGGCCCAACAGAACCGAATCGCCTGAGTGGTGCAAGATCAGCGCAGAAGAAGTTACTTCAATTACCCTTGACCTCTGGAAACAGGGTGTATCTACTTCTGAAATAGGAATGACCTTAAGGGATCGTTATGGGGTTCCTGACGCCAAGCTCATCACAGGCAAGAAGATCACAACTATTCTTAAGGAAAACAACGTTGCTATGAACGTTCCTGAAGACCTTACAAATCTGATTGTAAAGGCCCTGAGGCTCAGAAAGCACCTTTCTGTTAACAAGAAAGATGTCCACAACAAGCGTGCTCTTAACCTTACTGAATCCAAGATCAGAAGGCTTGTTAAATACTACCAGCAGGAAAAGGTACTCCCAAGAGACTGGTTCTACAAGCCTGAAACTGCAGAAATGATGATTACCAGGTAAAAACCTGGAAATCTTTTTCTGGTCAAATCTTTTTTCTGGTTGGTTCTGCCTCTCGGGCAAACCCACCGCTATTTAGAATCAGCTTTTACTCTTTTCTTTACCTTTTTCTCTGACTACTTTTGAAATTGCTGTTTACTCTTTCTCTCAAGGGAACTCCTTACTTGTGTTGGTTTTTACTGGTTATGTGCGAGTGCCACTTCAGGACTTCCGGGAACCACACACCTCATACCTGCAATCTCCCCGATAATTACGGGAAGGCCATAAACCTCCTCGATCACTTTAGGTGTAATTACCTCTGCACCACCGCACGAATGGACTTTCCCTCCCTTCAGGAAAATAAACCGATCTGCATACCTGAGGGCCTGGTTAAGGTCGTGCATTGTCATTATGGCTGCAATCCTGTGCTCAAGGACAATTTGCCTGATAATGGCTAGAATCTCAACCTGATTTTTCATATCAAGGCTGCTTGTAGGTTCATCAAGAAGAAGGACTTTAGGTTCCTGTACAAGTGAACGTGCAATCGCAACCTTCTGGAGTTCACCTCCGCTCATTTCATCGATATATGCAAGACGGAGTTTTTCCATGGAAAGTAACTTGAAGATTGAATCGACTATTTGAAGGTCTTTTTCGGTAACATCCCATTTGATATGGGGTCGTCTTCCGAGTAAGACTGCATCAAAAGCTGTCAGTCTCCCGGTTTCTACCCGCTGGGGAACATACCCGACAAGGCGTGCAATCTCCATTGTTCCAAGGTTAAAAAGGTTATTTCCGTCAAGATGAACTGCTCCTCCTTTAGGACGAAGAATTTTGTTAAGACACTTTAAGAGCGTAGTCTTGCCAACCCCATTGGGCCCAAGGATTGCTACAATTTCTCCTTCCTCGATAGAAAAAGCTACTTTATGGAGAATTTTACGGTTGCGATACAAGAATTCAAGTTCTTCTACTGAGAGAATCATCGTTTATACCCCTTAAGAAGTAAGTATATGAAAACAGGCGCTCCCATGAAAGCAGTAAGGATAGACACGGGAAGCACATACGGTGATATTATAAGCCTTGCAGCAGTGTCTGATGCCAGAAGCAGAATTCCTCCAAACAGGGCAGAACCGGGTATCAGGTACCGCTGGTCGTCCCCTATTACTCTTCTGACCATATGAGGACAGACCAGCCCTACAAACCCTATAACCCCAAGAAATGCAACAAGCACTGCAGAAACAAAGGCTGCAATTACCATGCCTGTTAACCTTATCCTTTCAACATTGACACCGAGTCCTTTTGCAGTTTCATCTCCGGCATCTATAGCATTGTAGTTCCAGCAATTAGCAATGAAGTATATAATTGCAAACAGAACAACGCCTGCCATTATCTTAAGTTCCAGCCAGTTCACTCTTCCTACATCGCCAAAAGTCCAGAAGACTACTGCTGCAAGCTGGGTATCGTCAGCAAAGTACTGGAGGAAGGCTGTTCCTGCGGTAAAGATGGAAGAAAGCGCAACTCCTGCAAGTACCATTACCTCGGGGGAAGCACCCCGTATACTCGAGATTAGCAAGATCACTCCTGTTGCAAGGAGACAAAAGAAAAGGGCTACTATTGTTGTCAGATAAGGGTTATTGATTATCACGGCATTTGCAACTGTGGACTGTACTTTCCCTGTGCCAAGAACTACAACGGACACTGCAGCTCCGAAAGCCCCGGCATTTGAGATCCCAAGCGTGAAAGGAGAGGCGATAGGATTGCGTAGGATAGATTGCATCGCAACCCCTGCAACCGAGAGTCCGGCTCCTGCGACTATTGCAGCCAGAGCTTGGGGGAGACGGATGTTCCAGATTATTAAATTCCATTTTGTAGAAACACTGTGTCCTGTTATGGTTTGAAGCACTTCGTAAGGCGGTATTGTTACCGCTCCTACCGAAATTGAGTAAATAAGCATAATGAAGAGGAATATAATCCCCCCCATTATCCAGAAGTATTTTCTGCGTATGTATACAAGATAATCTTCCGGAACTGCTCCTTTGGCGAAATGCACCTGTAAGTACCCTCCATTTTATTACAGAATTTGCTTAAAGCCCATGTTACTGTACTCTCCGTTCAGGTCTGAGAACACAGGTTTACCAACAAAGAAAGTGTATATCTCGTTGGCTTTTGCTTCCGGATCGATATCTTTAAACCTGTCCGGATAGAGCACTTTTCCAATAAAATAAGCATTTGCAAGTACGGACTCATAGTTGGTGCTGTAGAAGTTATAAGGGATTACTCCATAGACTTTTTTGTTTTTTACAGCCGAGAGCCCTGTGAGGGACGTATCATTCTTTAGCTCGCCAACTGCACCTTCATTACCAAGCTGGAGGGTTCCAACATCAACAAATATATACTCTGGATCCCAGTCTACGAGCGCCTCCTTAGCAATATCGGCATGATCTGTGCCCATTCCGGCTGCGACATTCTTTGCATTCACCCAGAGGAATGGCGCATAAGCAGGTTCTGTAGAGATTATTCCATGAGCTCCAGACAATCCAACCCCACCGACATATACAGTTTTTCTTTTGGATTCAGGAATGTCTGCAGTCCTGTTTTCAAGATCCTGCATTGTGGCATTAATATAATTGATTACTTCCTCTGCTCTTTCCTGTTTACCTACTACCTTACCCATTACCCGGAGTGAATTGTACATTTCAGCTTTCTGTGTCTCATTATTCAAAGAACCGTAAGGGAATGAGACCACAGGGATACCGGTTTTGTCCTGAAGGGCG
This sequence comes from Methanosarcina sp., assembly GCA_013331275.1. GTDB lineage: Archaea > Halobacteriota > Methanosarcinia > Methanosarcinales > Methanosarcinaceae > Methanosarcina > Methanosarcina sp11020u. The sequence goes on from DUGT01000121.1 coordinate 3,867, forward strand.
TCGGCTTCAGTAGCAGTAGGTGCTGCTGACTGTCCAATCATACTGGCCTTCAGGACAACCTGAGGGTTGATGGCAATTATTTTTTCAGGATCATCCTTGCCTCTGAATTCTCCAATCAGGGGATAATTTTTGAGCTGCGGATTTGCAAGGGCATAAGGGCGTCCTTCGAATTCGCTTTTCTCTTTCTCTATGCTATCAACCCCTACTACATAGTCCTGAGCCTGCAGGTATACAAGATAGCGTAGGCATCCGGCTCCTGAGCAAACAACCTGTTCTACACTTTCAGGTATGGTAACTTCCCTACCAAATCCGTCCGTAAGTGTAAGTTCTCCGGATTCTGCTGCCTTATCGGCGCCTGAAGCTCCTGAAGCTTCTGATGGAGATGATCCTTCCTGATTCTTGTCAGATGCAGACTTGTCCGCACATCCTGAAGCCACTACCAGAGCAGCAATGAGAACTCCTATAAAAATAATTGTATATAGTTTATTACCACGATCAAACTTCATATTACTTTCCTCTATTTTTAGAGAGTAAACGTATTACATAAAATTAACTAAATTATCCTAATTGTTATTAAATTTCAATAATTATTATGAAAGGATGAACCATTGTAGCTTTTAAAGCCAGATAAGGATAAAATAAAGATGTAATCCGAACCAGCTTGCTTCTAATTAATGAAAAGAAGAACCTATGGTAATTGCTGTTTTTTGGTGGATTGACGTATGTAAAAGATTAATTCCATTAAAAATAATAAATTAAAACGGAGATAAATTAACTCCACTAAAACTGAGAAGTTAAAACGGAGATAAATTAACTCCACTAAAACTGAAACTGGTATAGAAGTTATTTTTACTATTTTTGTATTTATTTTAATTTACGATTTCCAGGCTCATATCTATCCATCTTGATCTATGAATAAGAGAGCCCATAGATATGACATCTACTCCGGTTTTTGCATAATCTTCAAGGTTTTCCCGGGAAATTCCCCCTGATGCTTCTACAATAACCGAGTCCCTGAGCCCTTTTCCTTTAAGTACTTTGAGAGTTTCTTGAATGGCGTCGGGCTGCATATTGTCCAGCATTATAATATCGGCTCCCAGTTCTACAGCAAGTACTGCATTTTCTGCGGACTCGACCTCGACTTCAATTTTCCTGGTGAAGCTGGTTTTTTTTGCAGCCTCAATTGCTGCTTCTATTCCCATCAGTTTAATGTGATTATCTTTGATCATAACAGAGTCCGAGAGATTGAACCTGTGAGTATCTCCTCCACCTGAAGCTACAGCCAGCTTTTCGAATTTCCTTATACCTGGAGTGGTTTTTCTGGTGCAGGCCACTCTTGTAGTTTCGGAATATTTTCTTACCGTATCCACACAGGCACGAGTAAGTGTAGCAATCCCGCTAAGGTGTCCGAGGAAGTTCAGAGCCAGTCGCTCTGCCCTGAGAATAGATACTGCTCCTCCATTTAGCCTGAAAATTAACTCCCCTTCTTTGAGACAATCCCCATCTTTAAGAGTGGTTTCAGCCTGAATCCCAAGATAGCAAAAAATTGATCCGGCTTCTTTAATCCCTGCAACAGTACAGTCTTCTTTTGTGAAAATAATAGCTTCTGCAGGTCTGTCAGGCACAATAGTGCACGAGACATCATCGTATCCCAGATCTTCTTCTATAAAGCTTTCAACCTCTTTTATAAGCATAATTTTTACCCTGCTATTTTATGTTGCTACAATTTATAAGGGGTACGGACGTTTTGGGTTTTTCCCATTAAGAAAAAAAAATCTCAATAGTTTCAACAGAAGACTTTAAAAGAGGGAAAGAAATACAGTACCCTGTTCCTCAGGCTTTAAAGCCGGGTACTAAAATCTAAAGATCAAGGTTTTTGATTACATCAAGGTTTATTGATTATATCAAGGTTTATTGATTACATCAAGGTTTATTGATTACATCAAGGTTTATTGATTACATCAAGGTTTATTGATTATTTACAGGAGCCTGAAATGCTGAAAATAGGAGTTATTGGTTGCGGATTTATTGGCGGACAGATTTGCAAGGCTATTGATAAAGGAATTATTGATGCAGAGTTGTATGCCCTCTGTGACTCTTCTGAGAGTAGAGTCCAGGAACTTACAGCCTCCCTGAAAAAGTATAGTCCGGCCTCAATGACAATTGAGGAACTACTAGAAAATGTAGACCTTATTATAGAATGTGCCTCTCAAAAAGCTGTCAGGTTAATAGTACCTCAAGCTCTTGAAGCTGGGCGTGATGTGATGGTTATGAGTGTAGGCGCTCTTGCGGACGAAGAACTCAGAAAAAGGCTCTTCACACTTGCAGGGCAGAATAACTGCAAGCTCTATTTCCCTTCAGGTGCAGTTGCTGGTATTGATGGAATAAACTCCGCCTCA
>DUGT01000209.1 GCA_013331275.1 Methanosarcina sp.
AAACTGAGATCTAAAAACTGAGAGAACGTAATTGGAAAATAGCATTGGAGGACAGCTCATGGATTACAGCCTTAAAGTAATGGATCATTTTTCAAATCCGAGAAATATGGGAAGCATTGAGAACAGTGATGGCGTAGGAGAGGTTGGAAACGCGAAGTGCGGAGATATAATGAAAATCTATCTCAAAGTTGAGGATAATCGGATTGTGGATGTGAAGTTTCAGACTTTCGGATGCGGAGCTGCAATTGCATCAAGCAGTATGGCAACTGAAATGATTAAGGGAAAAACACTGGAAGAAGCCTGGAAACTTTCAAATAAAGCTGTTGCAGAAGCTCTTGACGGACTTCCTCCGATAAAAATGCACTGTTCAATGCTTGCAGAAGAGGCAATACATGAGGCAATTAATGATTATCTAAAGAAAAAGGGGCTTGAGACGTGGGATGAATAATCCTGGTTTTCTTGTGATCGATTCCTGAAAATTATAGGACATTGAAATCCCGGAGCATATAAATGGAAAAATATACCACAGAGAAATATATCAGGCAGATAATGCTTTTTGGGGAAGAAGGTCAGGAAAAACTAAAAAAAGCAACAGCGCTTGTTGTCGGAGCAGGAGGGCTTGGATCTCCTATTTCCACTTACCTCGCAGTTGCAGGTGTTGGAAAAATAGTAATTGCAGACTTCGATTCTGTGGAACTTAGCAACCTCAACAGGCAATTTCTTCATCATGAAAAGGATGTTGGAATAGAAAAAATTAAATCTGCAGAAGGAAAACTCCTTTCCCTAAATCCAGAGATAAAGGTCGAGACAATCAGGGAAAAAATTACGGATGAAAACGCAGACTCAATTGTTCCTTCATGTGATATTATAATAGATGCTCTTGACAATTTTGATACAAGGCACGTGCTGAACAGACTTGCAGTGAAACGGAATATACCCCTGGTTCATGGAGCAGTCTCAGGATACAGAGGCCAGGCAACAACAGTAATTCCGGGAAAGACGCCATGCCTTTGCTGTATTTTTCCAACTTCCTTTAAGAAAGAAGTATTTCCGGTGCTTGGAACCACTCCAGGAGTAATAGGAACTATCCAGGCTAATGAAGCGATTAAGTATCTGACAGGGCAGGGAGAGCTACTGGAAAATCGCCTTTTGTTATGGGACGGGCTTTCATGCTCTTTCAGCGAACTGAAGATTAATAAATCCGAAAACTGCCCGATATGTGGGGTTAACAAAAAAGAATGAAGTTATTCTTGAACTAATTTTTCATTCGTCCTTCATTTACTCCTTAATTTTATCATTTGTTATTCATTCACCACATATCATTCATTCCTTAACTTTATTATTTTTCATTCGTCCATTCTTTAAATTCATCATTCTTCTGGAAAACGAGTTAATTATACAAAAAATAAAAAGATTTAAAGTTGAAAGTGAGTCAAGACGCAGTCCTACTTTTAATTACACTCTTGGGGGAGTATATTTTATCACCGCAGAAAGTTCGCATTTGCTGAAACCACCGATAATAAGCATTAAAAAAATATAGATAAGTACTCCCAATGCTGCCACTCCAAAAAGTTCATAGACGTTTGAAATAGCAAAGTGAGAAACAAACAGGTACATTCCAAAAGAGGAGAAGACACTTTTTGCAATGTCATAATAATAGTAGTCAAACACAAAATGCTTTCTAGATACGTAGATACAGAGTACAATCATTAAAAAATAAGAGATCAGGGTTGATAGTGCTGCTCCTACAAAGCCAATAGAAGGTATGAGCAAAAGGTTTAGTAATATGTTCGAAACTGCAGCAATGATATTAATGTAAGTAGCAGACTTTGTTTCTTTTACAAGAAACATTATATTGACAAAAATTTGAAAAACTCCTGCTAAAAGACCTGAAAGTGCAACAATTGGAATTACAAGCCAGCCTGAAAGGAAGTCCGGAGTCGTAAAAATTCCAAGAAGAGGCTTTGCAAGAGCAGAAAGGCCAAAAACAGCTGGAACGGTAATAAGAAGGAAATATCTCAATGAGTTCGATAAGTAGATCCTTACCTGATCAAGCTTATTTTCGTCAAATAACTTTGAAAGTTCGGGAAGAAGAATAACTTGAAGAGGAGTTACAAGAAGCTGGATGAGAGTTCCAATGGAATAAGCTGCTGAATATATACCTGCGCTCCCAAGACCCAGAAAATAAGTTACCAAAAATCTGTCACTGGATGCTGTGACCCACGTTACAAGAGCACTGGGAGTTAAAGGGAATGAGAATTGCAGGTACTCTTTTATGTGAGTAAACCTGGGAATAGTAAATCCTATCTGCGATACGATTGTCACAAGAGAAATTAAAAAAATGAAACTCTGTACAAGCAGGGTTGCGACTATCACACCTAAAAGTCCGTACCCCAGTTTAATAAGGACCAGGATAAAAAATAACTTTCCAAATGTCTCGAGGAGAGTAAAGTAAGAATATTTTTTAATCTGCCTGAAGACTCTGAAATAATAAAGAGATATTGATTCGACTACAGTCAAGAGGATCAAGGCTGAACCTGCCTGGATGAAATAAGTCGCTTCGGAATCCTTAAAAACAACGGTTGCGAGAGGCTCTGCAAATATATAAACTAACAAAGAGGCCAGAAAACCGGAGATCGCCACAAAGAAGAGAATAGAATATAAAGCTTCTCTTATCATCTTTCTGTCAGTTTCAGAAGATAAAAACCTGACAAATCCCATGGAAAGACCCATAAGTGCAACTGAAGAAACGAGAGATACAATAATATTGATCTGGGCCCAAAGTCCGTAATCATATGTTCCAAGGGTTTTTGTGATTATCGGAAGTAGGAAGAAAGTTCCCAGGCTAGTAAGTACCTGAACTGTCCCGATAAGGCCAACATCTCTTACAAACTTTCGATATGACACCGTGTCACCTAAAAAAATCCGTTTTTAACTATTTTGATTGTGAGTTCATGAAGATAACCTGCTAGAGTTTATCTCGCAATTTTATTCACTCACTATCCAAAACCTGATATTTAAACCCTTTTGAACGTTTGGCAATCCTGTTGAATTTTCAGTTTTACAGTAAAAATTTTCAGCATCTCAGTAAGAAGGCTTTTTTACAATTATAAGCTCACTCTCTGTCGGTCATCGCCGGTGACTACTACAATATCCAGAGACCGATTTATTTAGGCAAGGAGTTTGCAATTTCATATATATAAAATGCCCCTGAGAAGTGGATACCTAAAAGATGTGCATTTTTATAATATCTAACTACTCTGTCTTGCTTATTCTATTCTAACTTTACTTGAAACTGAGATCTACTGAGCTCTATATATAGCTACTCGATTTAGTTTATATGTATCTAATGTAAAAAAACAATTAATAAATACACTATGTTTTGTATTTAGTTATACTCTTAAAAGAAAAACTCAAAAATTAGATAGTGTATGTAGGTTATTGAAAAGTAGAAGTAACAGGGTCGCTCTGTTTTTTCTCAAAACCATGGAAGACTTACTTTTCAGAATAAATTAATGATTCTAAACTCACTATTTTTTTAGTTAAACCATATAAACTTAATTAATATATCAATAAAAATAACGAAGTATATTGAAGAAGGAAAAATCACAGGTATTCCACTGGAAATAAAGGGGTTTTGAATTCACCATATATTTTTCTATGAATTTTTGTTTGTTTGCAGTCCTTACGAGTTCAAATTGTATTAAATTATGATGCCTATAGCATGTTTTAAAATTAAACTTGGTTCTATAATTGGGACAAGACTTTCTCATTTGAACTGAAAAACAGTAGCATTAGACCGTTAAATATTTAATATAAACTCTATTTACGATGCTTACTATATCTGTTTTTGGCTCCATACGTCGGGTATATAACTCCTATGGAATAACTTAAAGTCATAGGTATCTAACGGAAAATCACTGTTTCGTCTATCATACGGGCCACATTGACAGTACAGTCGATGCTATGAGTTCTACCACTCAAACATATCTGGATGACTTTCGTAAGTTTAACAAGTCTTGAATATTAAACACAGGGAATAATACAGGGAGCTAAATTATGGAAAACAGAATAGAAGAACTGCTGGACGTCTTGAGGGTTCCTCCTGGCAAGAAGATCAACCTGAAAAAGGACTACAATCCTGACTTCACCGGTAAATGGGTGAAAAAGGAAGAGGCCAAAGAGGCCCTGACCGAAGGCATCCAGATTCTGGCCGAGATGCAGGACAAGCTCTGGGCTCAAGATCAATATGCACTACTAATAATTCTTCAAGCCCTCGATGCAGCAGGCAAAGACAGTACCATCAAGCACGTAATGTCAGGCGTCAATCCACAGGGGGTCGATGTTCACAGTTTCAAGGTTCCCTCAGGTGAGGAGCTTGATCACGATTATCTGTGGCGTAACTTCAAGGCCCTGCCTGCTCGTGGTCGTATTGGAATTTTTAACCGTTCTTACTATGAAGAGGTCCTTGCCGTACGCGTGCATCCCGAGTTCCTTGCTGGCCAGAAGCTTCCCCCATCGCTGAAGGACAAAAATATCTGGAATCGGCGCTTCGAGGAGATCAATAACTTCGAGAAATACCTGGTTGACAACGGCATCATTGTAGTAAAGCTCTTCCTATATGTGTCTAAAGAGACACAAAAGGAGCGTTTCCTGGAGCGGACGCTGGAGCCGGAAAAGAACTGGAAGTTCTCCGCAGCCGATATGAAAGAGCGGGTTTTTTGGGACGATTATATGGCAGCCTACGAGGATATGTTTAATCACACAAGTACTGAGTGGGCTCCCTGGTACATCGTGCCAGCCGATCATAAGTGGTTCACCAGGCTGGCTGTGGCGGCTGTACTCTATAACACGATGAAGAACCTCAACTTGGCCTATCCTACTGTCAGTGAGGAGCAGAAAGAAGCTTTACTTGTGGCTAAGGAGGAACTTGAACACGAGGACGGTGGTCTGAAATAAAGCCTTCATAAGGGCCGAAGCAAAAGCTGTCGCCGATCCAGACACTCTGGCTGCAAGCAGCAAGGTCATCAAGGAAGAAGTTATGAAAAAAAGTACGAAAGACATGAAAAATGTGTAATACCTTTCTGGAAATAAGGGCTACTCGCAATCAGAAGACTTCAAAGCCCCACAAAGTCCTATGTTTCTATAGTCTTCAACGTAACTTA
>DUGT01000196.1:0-6184 GCA_013331275.1 Methanosarcina sp.
AACTCAGGCAAGACAATTATAAAGATATATTACAAATGGCACGGATTTTTTAAATATAACTAAAAAAATATAATAATTTAGTGTTAAAAGGGGATATTAAAATGGATATCTGGACTTTAATAAACGGGCTTGTATATCTCCTGGCTTTCGGATTGATGGGCTGGGTCTTACTGGACGCCAGTAAGGTTTCAAAAAGAAGGGGCTGATAAGCATGTCTGAATGTGAGTCTTCCAGCCTAGTGAAAACTCTGCGACCTTTCCATGTATGGGCCCTAGGAGTTGGTATCGTGCTGGTCGGAGAGTATATGGGCTGGAACTTTACCATTGCAAAAGGAGGAGTTCTCGGGTCTTTGCTTGCCATGCTGGTTGCAGGAACAATGTATGTTATGATCTCTCTCTGTGCCAGCGAACTCGGATCAGCAACCAAACTTGCAGGAGGACCCTATGACTGGGCAAGGTTATTTATCGGGCCCGGAGCTGCTGCAAGCGTAGGACTTGCAGTTTATATGGAATACATAGCCCTTGAAGCGGCAGATGCTATTGTTGTCGCTTGCATCGCACAGAGCATCTTTCCAGGACTGCAGGTTTTTCCTGTGACTTTGCTTGTTATTGCTCTTCTGACCTTCATAAACTACCGTGGTGTTGTTGCAGCTTTAACTCTGAACTTTGTCCTTACCATGATAGCTTTTATTGCGATATTGGCCTTCTTCTTCTCAACCGCCTTTGGATTAGTGGATATTCACCCTGAGTACCTTTTTCAGGGCGCCCTACCAAACGGCATGATAGGCCTCTTTGCAGCCTTACAGTTCGGGCCATGGTTCTATTTAGGGATAGAAGGAGCTGCAATGTGCGCAGAAGAGTGCAAACACCCATCAAGAGCCGTACCTCTTGGACAACAAGCCGGGATGATTACTTTACTTATAGGAGCAGCAATGACTCTCTATCTATGTACAGTTCTAATTCCTACAGACCTTCTCGGAGTTTCTGTGTATCCACTCTTTGAAGCTGCAAAAAACAGTGGGATTTTTATCTTTGTTGCCCTGTTAGGACTCGGGACATTTCTAACCTGCGTTGCCAGTGCAAACGGCTGCGTCTGTGACTCCTCACGTTCCTGGTTTGCACTCTCAAGAGACAACTACGTTTCTTCCTGGTTCTCTGCAGTACACCCGAAGTATAATACTCCATACAGAGCAGTAATCTTCACGATGCCTGTAGCAATTGGTTTCGCTTTCAGCGGCTTCCTCGACCAGGTAATTACTTTTTCAATTATTTCAGGGCTGCTCTGCTACGTGCTGATTCCTTTCTCCCTGATCCGCTTCAGGAAACTCTTCCCGCAAACTACAAGTAAAGTCAGGCCTTTTGTAGGTCCCCTTCAGCCATATATTTCTTACTTTGCAATTGCAATCGCAATTACTATTCTTTCAACGCTGTTCTGGGGCTATAAGTATAACCTGATCTTCGCTTTTGTGTTCTACGGAATTGCGTACTTCTATTTCAGCCACAGGCACAAAAACTCAAACATTGAAAATAACTGGGCTGAAATGGGATGGCCCTTACCCAAAGGTTCGGAAAACGGAAGGATCAAAAAGGAAGTGAAGAACATTGCAGACGAATAACCAGGCACTGGAAAGCAAATATCATAGCAAACTTACCGGAGATACGGCTCTCGTTGTAGGCATGCTTACTTTGCTTATATGTGCAGAAGGATTTATAATATATAGAATTCTCTCCGAGACATGGGAGATTGCTTCCGGTTTCTTCTACCTCTACGTAATCTTCGTAGGACTGATAATTTTAATAGAAACTATAGGATGCCTGAAGGTAAGAGAATCAATCAAGACCCATATGTTCGAGTTCAAGTATTATGATTGAGGAGACAGGAGTCATGGCAGAAAAGAACATTATTTTAGAAGTCTTTGACATCTTGTTTATCTTTGTGCTTGCCTTTGCCTGTGTGGTAATTCCTACAGTGCTCCAGGGAGCAGTACTCGTTTCCTGGGAAGAAGGAGGAGCGGGAATAGGCTTTGTTTGGGACCCTGTTGGTTTCTTCAGCTTCTTGCTGGTGATAGTTGCTTTCTTTGTTGTGATTCTATATCACTCGGTAAAGAACTATAAATATTGAAAAAAGAAAGAATACTGAAGAAGAAAGAACACTTAATAAAATGCCTGCCTGAAGGAAAAGTTCAGGCAGACAATTTTTTTAAAGTTCAGGCAAAATAGTATCTTTTACAAGCGCATTCAGGATTCTATTCTGTCGTATGAGCATGGTCTCCCTGAAAAGAGGGAGTTCTTCAGGGAGTAATGGAGGGATTTATTTGTGGATTTTTCGAACAGGCCTGATCTGACCTTACTCAAGGAAGTCAAGGCTCTGAACCAGCCGGAAGTACAGTACACCGCTAAGGATGTCCTGAACCCCAGATTCGTACCTTTTGTTTAAAAGTGTAATGGAGCCCCTAACTCCTGAGAAGCCTGAGATTCTGGCCTATCTACAATAAAAAATAAAAGCTAATTGTATATATAATTTACTATGTTAATTTCAATTAAATGGTTAAAATATAAGTAGTTTTTTATTTATCAAGACCTCTAAAGGAAAGCATATATATAGTAATACAAAAAGTGGCGAGAAGTAAAGAGGGGAAATTATATTCAACGCCCAGATAATTAATAGAGAATCGAGCTCCTACGGATACATAAGAAATAAAAAGGCAGTAAAAGAAGACAGAAGGAAAATGACTCTAAAAATTAGGAAAGGGAAGAGATCAATTTCTCAAGTTGAATTCTCTCATTTGCAGCATCCTTAAGACGAGCATCGGCTTCGGAAATTTTTACAACAATCCGAGCAATGTCTGTGTCTGTTTCTCCTGACTCTGCAAGAGCTTCGGAAAGCCCTTCAAGAATCTCGACACCTAAAAGCCCTTTCTCAACTATCATCTCATCTAGAAGCTGCCTTCCTCTGGAAAAATCTCCAGCAAGAGACACAGAAAGCAAATTGTCGATACTTTGATCCCTGCCCAGAGTAGCCTCATACACCATTTCTTCAGTAATAGCGGAACCGTGTGCAATCAAGGAAACAAGCTGTAGAGTTTGCACCGCTTTTGCAACATTTCCCTTCGCAGAATAAAGGATTGCATCAAATGCGCCTTCCGAAAGCTGTAAATCCTCGGCACGGCCAATTTTCTCAAGATAAGTTCTCAGAACCGAGTTCGGAACATATGTGAAAAAAATTTGAAGGCCTCTTGAGCGAAGCGGAGCAATAAGTTTGGAAGGTTTGGTAGTGGAAAGAATAAACCTGCATGTTGCACTGTACTTTTCCATTATTCGCCTTAGAGCATGCTGTGCGTCAGAATTCAGGGACTCGGCATTGTCGATGTAGATTAACTTGTAATCAGAATCAAGTGAAGCCATTCCAGCATACTCATTGATAATTTCCTTGAAAATATCGATTACACTTTTATAGATTTTCTTTGGGTCATCGGTGCCCAGGAAACGCACGAAACGTTTGTCTCGGACGAGATAGCGTTTTCCCTGGTCAAAAAAATCCGAAGCATTGAAGTATGTAAAATTGTTTTTCCAGGTATGCCCATAGAGCTGCCTGGCAAGAGCAAGAGCTGCTGTCGTTTTTCCGGAATTTTCAGGCCCGTAAAAAATAAGGTGAGGAAGAGTCCCGGACTGGGTAAGTTCAGAAAGCGTGGCTACAGCATGCTCATTTCCAAGCATTTCCTTCAGGGTACCTGCCCTGTATTTCAAAGTCCAGAGATCCTGCATACATTCCACCTTAATTTTTGATTCCCGGGTACCAACTAACCTCAAAGAACTTTTTACTTTTCGCTTAATGTTTACTCAGTTACACTTGCGGTTCCATTTTCATCTACGTGCAGAAGTTCTTTGATTACTACAGCATAAACGGGTCTTGCAAAAATCACACCTATAAGGACACCAATGATAGTAGTAATTGCAAAGCCTTTCAAAGTACCAAAGCCCATTACAACCAGAGGGGACAGAGCAATTATATTTGTGGAAGCTGCCCCTAAAATGATTGTAAAAGCCTTTGTTATCCTGGACTTGAAGACCCTTGTTGGCGGGAGTTTGCCTTCGGCAAGCACCTCATCTGTGATGATCACAAGGTGGTCAATTCCAGTACCTATGGAAGCGATAACACCTGCAATTGACGCCAGGTCAAGCTGCCATCCAATCAGTGCTGCGACTCCGAGGATCATGATAACTTCACTGGTAGAAGTTCCGACCATGGGTATCAGGATTTCAGGCCTCTTGTACTTGAAGTAAACCACGGCTGCCACCCCAAGTAGAGAAATCAAACCTATAATCATAGCTGCATTTTTGAACTGCCCTCCGAGACCTGCATCCACATGTCCTGAGCCTACAAGCTTTACATTGACAGGAAGAGCCCCTGCTCGGAGGTGAACCTGAAGTGCTGTAGCTTCGGTTTTGGCAGCCTCATCCGTACCCGTAGAAGCTTCCCAGGAATATATAGGGCCCTCTCGTAGTTTTTCAGCTGCAGACGAACTCAAAGGAGCTCCATAGATTTCAACTCCGTCAAGATACATCTTCAAGTAATGGGCGTCCGGGTTGTCAATTGCTCCGGTGTCGAGAGCAATTTTCTGAAGTGTCCGAGCTCCGTCATCATTCAGAGTAAAAGGAGTATGCCACTGTTCATCATGGTAGCTTGGGACTCCCACACTCACAATGGAATCGCCGTAGAGGACATGTTCGGTTTCATTTCCAGTTGTCTGAATTCTGATCTCAAACTTTCCTGGTTTTTCAGCAATTTCCTTAGCAGTTGCAAGGTCGATGCCTGCAAAATCAATTAGGATGTATTCATCGCCTACGGTTCTGACAGGAATATCTTTGATACCCAGAGAGTTTAGTTTGTCACTGAGGATATTCTTTGTCAAGTCTCTGGTATCGGTGCTTACTCCTTCTTTATAAGTTGAGGTCCCATCTTCGTTCTTATGGATCGAACCTCCAACCTTTTCCAGTAGAGTCTCAAGCTGTTGTTCAGTGACTGCAGTCCTGATTTCGTAGACTGTGCCGTCCTGAGTACTCATGGGAACTACTTCTGCATCAAGGGCTTTTGAGAGGTAAGCCTGGACAAGGCTCTCCTTACTGGTGTCAGAAATAGTTACTTGAGTTATGCTTCCACTCAATTTGTCTACACTGACTGTGCCCAGATACTCAAGCTGGGATGCGCTAACAGCTGCAGATGTTGTAAAGGTGACAGATTTCTCGGCAGAACCTCCAACGTCAAGGTTATTTTTCGTAATCTCAACAGGAGCTCCAATTATAGGTTCTACAATTCCGCTAACTAATTTTCCAGAATCTACATCTATCTGGGCAAGTGCTCCTTCCAATTTTATCTGGAGCCAGGATCCACCTTCCAGGTCAAGTCCAAAATTCAGATGAGAAGTTGTCCCGCTTCCAGGAGTATATCCTGGGTGAATAGCCACTATAGAACCAAGAAGCAGTACAATGAAAATAATGACTCTTGGATTTTTAAGAAGGCTTTTTTTGTCGCTCATCTGTTATACCTCCCTCTGAACTCGGGTTTCATCGCATACCATCGTAAAATCCCCGTGTTCAGGAGCCAGGTGTTCATCATGTCTGCAAAAAGTCCCGCAATCAACACGATTGATATCTGAGAAAGCAGAGTAATCTGTGTGAATGAGGGAATGACCAGATAAGAGAAAGTTGAGACTATATACATAGATGCGAGCGCTGCAAGGGTTGTAGTAGTCATGGTTATACCTGTATGCATAGCCTTGGAGACTTTCTCGTCTACAGTGCCCCGGCGTTTAATTACTCTGTTTGTGAGCAGGATATCACTGTCTACAGAATAACCGATAAGCATAAGCAAAGCCGCAAGTGTTCCAAGGGAAAGTTCAATCCCTGCAACCCTCATGAAAGCGGCTGCAATCATGATATCTGAAAATGCAGAAAGTATCACTGCAAAAGAAGGAATAAAGGTCCTGAAGAGCAGAAATACCACAATTGACATCCCAATAAAGGAAATACAAAGGGCCTGCAGAGCCTGTAACTGCAGAGTCTTGCCGTAAATAGGCCCAACCTGCTGAATCTGCAGATTGGAATAGTTATGACTCGCAACATCCTTTTCAAGCTGATGCTGCTGCTCATCATCCATGATCCCAAACTGCATGATAACCCTGCTT
>DUGT01000196.1:6284-6774 GCA_013331275.1 Methanosarcina sp.
CTGCATGATAACCCTGCTTCCGGTCTGTCGGACATCGGTGAGGGGGTAAGAAGAATACATTTTTTCAAGTACAGCAGGAGAATCAGTCGTTTCTAACGAAATCTGAGTACCGCCCTGGAAATCCATTCCCAGTTTTACCGGCGATCCACTACTCACAAAGGAAACTAGCAGTATTGCTAAAGAAACTGCAAGTATCGCGAGGGGAAGGGCCAGCAACTGGCGGTCACTGTGACTTTTCACGAAATTATCTAAAATTTCGGCCAAACCTGTTGCCATAATTTAATACTCCGGATGAGTGTATCTATATTATTTTACTGAACCTATCCGAACAGCTCATTACATCCAGATATATAATCCTGATGTATAATTCAGAACACGAGGTTTATAATCAGATTTATTTAAAATCTTGAACTTACTCTAAATACTCGGGTTCAAGTAACGGGGAATAACGTTCTGGAGGTTCTAATATTATAAATAAGTATATATTATA
>DUGT01000196.1:6926-17735 GCA_013331275.1 Methanosarcina sp.
AGGTTTATCGAAATTCTCTATAACAAGTACATTGGAAATAAATTAGTGTTATAAATAAGTTAATTTGTTTTAACTCTGTATTCTCACAGATTATATTAATTCTTCCTCTAGAAACTCTTCTCTATACACCGTTAATTCATTCCACTTAAAATTAACTCTTAAAAACGGTAGAATCTTAATGTCACAACTCTAATATACCACTTACTGTTCATTAGAAATAATGACCCAAAGACCTTCACTTGATGAATACTTTCTTGAAATCGCCTTTGTAGTAGGCAAGCGCGCTACCTGCCTCCGAAAGAACGTGGGGGCTGTCATCGTCCGTGATAAACGCATCCTTGCAACCGGATATAATGGGGCACCCAGCGGCATGAACCACTGTCTTGAAATCGGGTGTATAAGGGATCTGGAGAAGATTCCTTCAGGCACAAGACAGGAAAAGTGCAGAGCAGTGCATGCTGAGCAGAATGCGATTATCCAGGCTGCAATCCATGGAGTAAGCATAGCAGGAGCAACCATCTACTGTACACACCAGCCCTGTATTCTTTGCGCGAAAATGATTATCAACTCGAACATCAAAAGAGTAGTATACGCAAATCTCTATCCAGACACCGATTCACTTGAGTTTTTCAGGGATGCTGATGTGAAAGTTGAGTATATACCTTTTAAGCTAAAAAGCGAGACTTTACCTCTTGAGCTAAAAAGCGAGACTTCAAGTGGGAACTAAACATACATAATTTAAAAATTTCCTGCACTCACTCTTGTTAGAGAGTACTTATAAAGGTAATTGTATACAGATAATTGAAAAATAATTTAATTGTTCATGGTTTACTTATTTAAGGTTTCGATACAAAAGAATGTAAAAGTATGTCCTGAGGGAAAACATGTTCTGAGGGAATCCTGAGGGAAAACATGTTCTAAGGGCATTTTATATAGAAATCGGAAAAGGTCGAAAATCTGGCGTGACTAGATTTATCCGCTCAAAAACTTGTCACATAGCTGATAGATTGTATGGACTTATGGAAAAGAGTAAGAGGTGGAACAATGTCTGAAGAATTAAAAGCCAGAATATTAAGGATAGAAACTTTGATTGAGTACCAGGAAGGAGCTGTTGTAAGCAGAGAAATTATCCGCAAGGATACCGGAACCGTAACTATATTTGCCTTCGATAAAGGTGAAGGGCTGAGCGAGCATACTGCTCCTTTTGATGCCATGGTCCAGGTAATGGATGGAAAGGCAGAAATCACAATTTCCGGAAATAAAAATATTCTGGAAAAAGGGGATATGATAATAATGCCTGCCAATGAACCCCATTCACTCCATGCTCTGGAAAAGTTCAAAATGGTTCTAACTATGATACGTTCTTAATACTACTGATTCTATTTCACATTGTAGCGAGTTGTTTTTCAGCCAGGTAAGTCGAGAAATGGAGTCAAAACCCAAGACTCTCGCATTCTATAAAATCAAAGTTCTGACAATTTCTCAAATCAAAACCTAAGCTCTAAAGTTACTTTTTTCAACTCGACTCTTTATTAGTCAACTTTGTTTTATTCAACTCTGTTTTGAAGGCAGAGAAGTCCTTTTTTAATAATGTCCAGTTCTTCAGGACGGTACATTTCCTTTATATAGGTCTCCTCTTCACAATAATAATCAAAACCACGAATTACAACTACGGGAGTTCCTCCTGCTCCTTCACCCATCAGAAGATTTGCGGCACCTGCAAGTTCATCGGCAACTGCTTCCTCCGTAACCTCAAGGACCTTTCCGAAGAGATCTTTTTCCCCAATCCAGCGCTTTACAGGCTTTATCTTATAAATTCCTATGGCAGCACCGGTTTGTCCTATTTTAA
Source organism: Methanosarcina sp. (assembly GCA_013331275.1). Classification (GTDB taxonomy): domain Archaea; phylum Halobacteriota; class Methanosarcinia; order Methanosarcinales; family Methanosarcinaceae; genus Methanosarcina; species Methanosarcina sp11020u. The sequence goes on from DUGT01000196.1 coordinate 8,776, forward strand.
AAGCTCTCCCATTTGTATCCGTGACAATAACACTTAACTTTTTCTTGCAAAGTTTTTCGAGATTCTGCCCGAGTCTTGAAGCACTAGCATCCGGATTTTCCGGAGGATAGAGTAAAAATCCGTCTTCAATATTTGATTCATCAACCCCTGCGTTTACGCAGGTATGCCCTGCTAGAGTTGTCACAAGCATAAACGGTTTTTCTACAAGTACCTCCCTGCTCCGGGAAAGTACAGCCTGGATAAACCTCGCATCTTTTCCGTTTCGAGCTGCCATCTCAAGTGCTGTTTTCCCTGGTGTAATATCCTCTAGCCTGAAGATCTCCCCTTCAGCTTTAGCAACGATGGTCGAGGCAATGATAACAATGTCCCTGTCCTGAAGTTCCAGATTCTTACAGATGATCGAGGGCAGGTCGTCCCCTGTATGTATAAGGGGAATATTCTCAACGGCTATGGCTTCGAATTTCAAATGTTTTCCTCAAAAGGCTTTAAATCAATAAGAGCAACTGAATTTGTTCAGCTAGATACAGGAATAAAGGGAATAATCTATTAGATAAATAATTTGCAGCAGTAAAGGCAGTAACCATAAATAAGACCACCGACATACTTCATCTTGCGGCGATGATGAGAGTTACCCCAACTGAGCAAAAGATGATGAGAACAATTTCCTGATGCCGCGCTTTCACTTACTTTTTCGATAGGATTTATTTCTCCAGTTAATTATTTTTCATTCTTACCATTTTTCGAAATGCGTTTTTTGTTTACATTATATTCGATTTACGCTATTTTCTAACTCATTATTTTCACATTATTTCTTTACTTATTATTTTCACATTACATTATCTCTTTACTTATTATTTTCACATTATATTATCTCTTTACTCATTATTTTTTAGATTTACCTGTTTTCTCAATATATCTAAATTAGCTATCTTCCAAAATTTTATATTTAAATTTACTTAATTTTCAGTCCATTTTATTTACTGTAGCGTTTTTCTCCCGGGCAGAATTAAAAACTATTAAGATCATTTATATGATTGCAAACTAAATTCCATAGGGGTGTTAAACACGAGCCAGTATGAACTGAATGAAATTATAGAGAAGATAAAGAATAAAATCCCTTTTGAGTTAAAAGATAAAAAACGAAGCAGAATCTGGAGTTTAAGAGTCATAGTAAGTAAACTGTACTATTCCCTGGACTATGAAAACGAACCTCAAGCCACCCGTCAAAAAGTAACTCAGCTTCTTTTTTATCATGGACAGTTTAGCAAAGAAGAAATCGATAAGACCTTTAAAGCATCAGAAAGTGAAACTACAGATTATTCAATAGAATTTCTGAAAGAGCACCCTGAAATTGCACAGGCTGAAGCCCTGAAAAGTAAGGAATTTCCTGAAGAAGGAGAAGAAAAAATAAAAGAAACAAAATATAACCTTCCTCGTTATGGTTGAATATTTACTGTAAAGATTTTCAGTTTATCAGCAGTAAAAGGATATCTTTAGAGTTACTGATGAATATCAAAACAGAGTTAGCCCTCAAAAAGCATTAAGAGCTATTAAACTTTTCAATTAAAGATAACCTTATATCTATTGGTCGCTAATTTTTATGCTCACGTTTAAGGACATAATAAATATCAAAATATACTAAATCAAATCAACTCAAATACTCAAAACGATATGAGAAATTATGGAAAGTACTGGAGATACAAATAAAGAGACTCTCTTCAGTTATGAGGAAAACGAAGATACACGGTACTCCCGAGCGGCTCATGTAACAAAAGTCTCGATGATTTTAAACTTTGTATTGACAATTTTTAAGTTTACAGCCGGGATTCTGGGAACTAGTACGGCAATGGTTGCTGATGCTGCTCATTCACTATCCGATTTAATAACCGATATCGCAGTGATTGTGGGCTTAAGAGTTGCAAAAAAACCGGGAGACAGTACACATAATTACGGACACGGAAAAATTGAAACCTTAGCTGCAGCGTTTACAGGGCTTGTACTTGTTACGGCTGCTATTGGGATTTTCTGGGGCGGCCTTCAGAAAATTATTACTTATTATAATGGAGAAGGGCTTCCAGTACCAAGTAAAATTACTCTTATTGTAGCGATTATTTCAATTGTGTCAAAAGAATGGCTGTATCGTTACACTATAGTGTGTGGCCGAGAAATTAAGAGTGATGCCGTAATTGCTAACGCCTGGGATCACCGTTCGGATGCCCTCTCCTCTCTAGGAACGATGATAGGAGTAGGAGGCGCGATCTTTCTTGGAGGCCATTGGGTAGTACTCGACCCGCTAACTGCAATTGTAATAAGTTTCCTTATCTTTAAAGTGGCGTTCGATATTTCTTACAAAAACCTCAATGAACTGCTGGAGGCTTCGCTTGATTCGGAGATTTACGGAAGCATTGAGGACATTCTAAATACTACTGAAGGTGTCCTAGGCTTTCATGAACTAAAAACCAGAAAAATAGGAAATGCCATGGCCGCAGACGTCCATATTGAGGTTGACCGGGATTTGAACATTGTGGACGCACATGATATCTCAACGCAAATAGAAAGCAGGTTAAAGGAGATATGCGGCAGTAATGGCCACTTTTCGATTCATGTGGAGCCGTGTCCCGATTTTGAGTATAATAAAGACAACCGGGACAAATAACATAACGATATAACTTCAAATACAAGACTCAAAAATCAAATTGGAAACTTTTTATTACTATCAGTAATTGCCAGACAGCCTGTAAAGGTTAGGGTATTTGTAACCCTCTGCGCTCCCATAGTAATAAACATATTGTCTAAAACGGAAGTGTATGACACTATCCTTGGGATATATTGTGGAAGCCTTGTTAAGCCTTCGTGTACGGATACATACAGCCATGCAGCTGGCTTGTGGCGCAAGGTGGAAATGCATTACCATGAAAATTACATCAAAAAAGAAGAGTAGCTGCATTAGCAGCTAATAACACTTGACTGTGGGTTGCCATTGCGAGGTTGAACATACGGTTCTCAGACAACATCCAACGGCACCACCGCAGTTCAGCATTTTTCCATGTAATTATGTCACTATCGGCGAGTGACCGATCTGATGTAATTCGTTTAATATTTATTGATTAAGCTGGGACATTAACAACATAATAGTTATATGCATTATTCACTCCTGATCCGGTAAATGGTATACTGTGTCTACCCACTACCTTAGAGTAAATATAATTTTGATCCCACACGTTAATTCCAGTGGAGGTACAATCCCCAAATATTGCTGTATGACCGTAGTACTTACCTTTGGAATTGAAAGTAGCTATTATTGTTCCTGCTGGAATATTATTAAAAACTGGTTTTCCGTTCTTCTTAGTAACTACTGGTCTTCCTTTAGTCCAACTACTGGTTCCTATATTGGGGGTTTTACTGACAGCTTTTACAAAAGCAACACATTGGCCATCGTACTGTGATTTAGGTTTACTTATCTCATTTATCTTTACTGCTCCAATAGCTCCTACACCTTTGACTTTACTTTTAACATTAACTAGTTTCTTACTAACTACGTTAAAGTTAGAGGTACTGGAATACAACAGCAATTCCTGTAACGGTGATGCTCTATACTGAGCCCATTGTCCTTGACTACCTAAAAAGTTTAAATTCTCAGAAGTTGCTGCTAATTCTTGAGTAGCAGCTTGAACTGGCATAATTACTATAAAAAATGCCATAAATAGCATCATTAGTATAACTATCTCATTCTTTGTTTTAGATTTCAACATATATCACCTCTTACTTATAAAGAAACTTTTTTTATAATAAATGACAATTTTTGATCTAATAACATAAAATATGATCATAAATAACTATGAAACATCTATAAAAGGGCTTACATGGATTAAATAAAAATTATGTGTTAAACCGTTCCTTGATATGCATTAAAATAGTAAAGTTTTAAGTTAAATATGCCAATTGGAAAATGATTAGTTTTAAGTGAGATTAAACCTTATTTGCTCAATTAAGGTACATTCATTAAAGGATCTATTTACTGTTTAAAGGACTTAAGTACTTCAATTGGTAAATTAAACGTTTGTTTTTCCTTACTTTTAATATTGAATTGTATGGATAAAAATGACACCAGATGCGCCTTTGTTCCAAAATCCAGTGATGAATGTAAAAAGCAAAATCACTAGATTTTGTAATTGATCAAAATCCTTGTGACACAACTTAAGAATTGAAGTCTTTAGATGTCGAATATTGATTTTGATGAAAACCGAATTTTTCTTGCTAATTCCGATTTTCAATCAAGAAATGAAAAAATCACTAGATTTTGGAACAGAATCATATATTCCCTATTAAAAGAGAATATATTTCTACTTACATTCTCATCAAAATCGTAATCTAAAGGACTTAAACAACTTATAAAAAATATCGGTTTTGATGCCCCCCTACAAAAAGTCGGAGTTGGGGGCTAAAAAAGAAAAGACTGCGATTTTTTCCGCAGCCTCACCCTGCATTCAGGGTTACCTTTCCGCCCCGTAAAGCTTATTCGATAGCTATTTTCTTTGTCGACTCTTCTATTTGCATTTTCGGAAGCGTTATTGTCAGAACACCATTTTCTATTTTTGCAGTGCTTCCTTCTTCCTTAACGCTCGCAGGCAAACGGACCGCCCTGTAAAATTGAGTATATGCTCTCTCCCGGCGCAGGTATCCTTCTTCTTCCTCAGTCTCTTTTTCCTTCCTGGTCTTTGCACTGATCTCAAGCATGTCTTCTTTAAGGTTAATCTGAACATCCTCTTTATTAATACCAGGCAGGTCGGTAGTGACTACAAGCTTGTCGTCTTCGTCCTTAATATCGATAGCAGGAGTGTATACCTTTCCGCCCCCCCATTCTTCCATCGGCATAAAGTCTTCAAACAACTGATTAAGGCGCTCTTGTGTCCTTCTTATTTCCTCAAAAGGATCCCAGCGTGCAGGTCCTGAAAATGATCTTCTCATAGGCCATCTCATACAAAAATACCCCCCTTAAGTTAAAAGATAACACAGATTTATGTGCTATTCTGAATATATTGAGAAAGGATATATATGTTTTCCTGAGCAATTTCACAAAAACTTAGTACAAAAAAAGAGTTAGAATGATAAAAGAAAAATTTCCGAAAATCGAGAGCAGAGGATTTTCTGGAAATTCGGATGCTGAATAAATAGAAGCATCAAAAGGAAAGAGAAAAAGCAGTTATTTAGCCTTTACAAGTATTCCTACAAGATCCGAAGCTTTTACAAGTCCAAAAGAACCTTTTTTAACCGATTCCTCATCAAAGGTCTCTGCACCATCAGAATCCTTTTTGTCAGTCCTGTAGACTGCAAAAGGAATAGGATCCGGAACATGAGTTTTTAAGGAAATCGGGGTTGGATGATCAGGAAGTACAAGAATTGTGAAAGGCTCGTCTGAAGCCTTGGCATGCTTAAGAATAGGTGCTACAATTAGACTATCGAAATCTTCGACAGCTCTTAACTTTTTATCAATACTTCCTTCATGTCCGGCTTCATCCGGAGCTTCTACATGGACAAAAACAAGATCCTTGGTTTTCAGGGCTTCAATTGCAGCATTCGCTTTGCCTTCATAATTGGTATCGAGATAGCCGGTTGCTCCAGGAACTTCAATTACATCCAGTCCTGCATAAATTCCAATGCCTTTCAGAAGGTCGACTGCCGAAATAACTGATCCGGCTTTCCCGTAGAGTTCTTGAAATGATGTAAATTTCGGAGCATATCCCTGGCCCCAGACCCAGATTGAATTTGCGGGATTCTTACCCTCTTCAATTCTTTTCAGATTAACTGGATGTAGTTCAAGAATGATCATAGATTTTTTGATCATGTCGGAAAAGAAATCTCCGTCCTTTCCTTCGGGCAGATATTCCTCAATTTTCTTTCCAGTAATATCATGCGGGGGAGTACACTGTGTTTCAACTCCCAGGTTATTTCTGGCGACGAGAAGGTGCCTATAGCTGATTCCCGGATAAAACCTCAGTTCTTCATTACCGAGTTCCGTGTCAAGAGTTTCGATGAGAATCTCAGCTTCTTCACTACTGATATGCCCTGCGCTGTAATCTTTTATTCTCCCTTGTTCAATAGTCACAAGATTACATCTGAAAGCTACCTCATCGGATGCAAGAGCGACACCCATACTGGCAGCCTCCAGAGGAGCCCTACCAGAGTAATATACTGCAGGATCGTACCCGAGAATAGACATATTTGCGACATCACTTCCAGCGGGAAGTCCATCAGGTATGGTTTTTGCAAGTCCTGTATTTCCATGGGCTGCGATATAATCCATAGCAGGGGTTCGAGCTGCCTGAAGAATGGTTTTTCCACCCAGTTTTTCTATTGGGTAATCAGCCATTCCGTCTCCTATAAGTACAGCGTATTTCATTACTTCATCTCTTTCCAACTATCTTAGTCTTTCATCTCGGAAATTAAATATAATATTTTCTACCAGATACCAATTACTTAGATTTATCGGGCATTTGCCAGCAGGTTTTTCTGCTGATGCGAAGATTAATTTCTGATCCATTTTACACAAACGTTATAATATAGTACCAATATCCTATACAGAACAGGCTCTCAGCATAAAACATATAAAGTGACAAAGAGCCGATATATAGCTTTCTCTACAAAAAAATATTATTCAATCTACAAATCTGCAGAAATTCTGGAGAATTATTCACTCTAACTCGAGAAACCCTGGAGAATTATTCACTCTATAACTCGAATAATTAGTGAGGATAACTAAAATCATAATAAACAGTTTAAATAAACGGTGTGAGAACAACAAGTTAATAACAAAACGTGATCCGATCATGAAAATTGTAATGAAATTTGGAGGAACTTCCGTAGGTGACGGAAAAAAAATCCGTCATGTTGCCCAGCTTCTAAAGGGGTACCGTGAAGAAGGCAACCAGATCGTGGTAGTAACCTCAGCGCTCGGTGGAGTAACCGATGAGCTTCTGGAAAATGCACTCCTTGCCTCGACAAAAGGCAAAGTTGCCCTTGTGAAAGAGTTTAAAACAGAAATTACAAACAAGCATCACGAGGCCGTAAAGGAAGCCATTGATGATCCAACAGTCGCAAAAGAAGTTATCCAGACTCTTGACCTCCGCATTGACGAGCTCGAAAAAGCCCTGATCGGAATTTGTTATCTTGGTGAGCTTACTCCAAGGTCAATTGACTACATTTGCTCTTACGGAGAGCGCTTGGCTGCTCCTATTGTGTCAGGAGCTATCCGTTCACTTGGAATCGAATCAACTGAGTTCACAGGTGGAGAAGCAGGGATTATAACATCATCAGATTACGGAAATGCCAGGCCTCTAGAGAAAACTTACGACCTTGTGAAAAAGAGACTTGAATGCAGGCTTGAGTCACAGGTTCTTGTAGTTACGGGATTTATCGGAGAAAATGAGGAGGGAATTATTACCACTCTTGGAAGGAGTGGGTCTGACTTCTCAGCTTCTATCCTGGGTGCAGCTTTGAAAGCCGATGAGATATGGCTCTGGAAAGAAGTAAACGGTATCATGACTACCGACCCGAGAATAGTGCCTGAGGCAAAAACTATCCCGCAGATCTCTTATGCCGAAGCCATGGAGCTCTCGTACTTCGGGGCAAACGTGCTTCATCCACGCACAATTGAGCCTGCTATGCGCGAACACATTCCTGTGCGTGTCAAGAATACTTTTGAGCCTGAGTTGCCTGGTACACTTGTAGTTGCGGAAAAGTTCCAGTGCAAGAATGTTGTAAAAGCGGTAAGCCTGATTAAAAATGTAGCTCTCATCAATATTTCAGGTGCTGAGATGGTAGGAGCTGTTGGGACTGTAGCAAGGCTCTTCACAGCGCTTGCAAAAGCAGGAGTTAATGTTATTATGATCAGCCAGGGCTCTTCCGAATCCAATATTTCATTCGTGATCAGTGAGTCACATGTAGAAACTGCATTAAAAGCCCTGCATGAAGAGTTCGACCTCGAAATCGTAAAAGAGATAACTTCAGACAAAAACGTCTGCGTAGTTGCAGTAGTAGGTGCAGGTATGGCAGGAACTCCAGGCGTGGCAAAGAGAGTCTTTGGAGCGCTCGGAAACTCGATGATTAATATTATCATGATCAGCCAGGGCTCATCCCAGTACAATATCTCTTTCGTAGTGCGGGAAGCTGACGCATTTTCCGCAGTCAAAACTTTGCATGACGAATTCGAACTATATAACGGAAACGGAATTAAAAAACAGCTATAAAACAAGCAGGGAGGGGCAAAAGATGAGCGAAAAGCACTTAACATACGCAGATTCAGGCGTAGATATCAAAAAAGAAGAAAAAACCGTCAAAACCCTTATAGAGAAACTCAGCTACGTTCGAAAAGGAATAGGAGCTCCCCTTACAGGAATAGGACATTATGCAGGGCTTCTGGACTTTGGAGAATATGCCCTTGCCCTGACAACGGACGGGGTAGGCTCAAAAGTTCTTATTGCAAACGAAATGCAGCGGTGGAACACCGTAGGCATAGACTGTATCGCAATGAATGTAAATGACCTTCTGGCCATAGGAGCCGAACCTGTAGCCTTTGTAGACTACCTTGCCCTGGAAAAGCACGAAGAGGGCTTTGCCGCTCAGATCGGAGAAGGGCTGGTAAAGGGCGCGGAAATATCCAGAATGTCAATTGTCGGTGGAGAAACCGCAACCCTGCCCGAGATAATTAAGGGTTTTGACCTTGCAGGCACTTGCCTTGGAATTGTCAGAAAAGATCAGATTGTCGAGGGAGAGAAAGTAAGGGTAGGTGACGTGATTGTAGGTGTCCCAAGCACAGGCGTTCACAGCAACGGCTATACCCTTGTAAGGAAAATCATTGAGGAGTCCACATACTCTTATCACGATCCATGTCCCTATGACAACTCAAAAACGATCGGAGACGAGCTCCTAGCTCCAACAAGAATTTATATTGAGATTCTTGA
>DUGT01000196.1:17840-21816 GCA_013331275.1 Methanosarcina sp.
AGAATTTATATTGAGATTCTTGATGTGCTGAAGGCATGTGAAGTCCACGGATTTGCCCATATAACAGGTAGCGGACTTTTGAAACTTAGAAGAGTGACAAAACTCGGTTTTGACTTTTACGATCCTCTTGAGCCTCAGGAAATTTTCAAATTCTTGCAGAAAGAAGGGGGAGTCGAGGATCTTGAAATGTACAGAACCTTCAATATGGGTATGGGTTTTCTTATTATCTTGCCGGAAAAAGATGCTGCAAAAGCTGTAGAAATTACCGGTGGAAAAATTGTAGGAAAAATTGTAGAAAGTGGTATCAGGGTAAAAGACCTGGTAATAGAGTAAAAATGTACAAGATTCGGCACAAGATCTGTACAAGGTCCGATTTAGTAATCAATTTAGAGGAAGACCAAAATTTTCTTGGCTCTCTGCTGCTTTGTATAGGTTGAAAATAATTGTTTAGTTAGAAAGTATTCATATCACATATGAAAACACCAAAATAGAAGTAGAAAAATATGGTATACAGTAATAGTGAGCCGATAATCGGCTCGCTATTGTGCTTATTGCGTATAATCATCAAGATCATGGACCTGTATCTTTTTAAGTTCGTTTTCTAGATATTCTTTTTTCTTTTTCTTAAAGCGTTCCCTCCCGTCTACCCAATAACAGGAAAGCAAGACAAACAATATACTGAAAGGCATTATAGCTTCAACGCCTAATCGTGGAGTGCGGATGAAAAAACACCATAAAGCAAAAAGAACTACGAGCAACGGAATAATTCCACCAAGCAGCCAATTTTTTGATTCACTCAGAATATGCTGAAATATGATAATTACTACTGAAATTAAGAAGCCTAAAAAGATACTCATTTTATTTATCCCTCTTCTCAGAATTATATTTTTCAATGATCAATTTTGCAGTTTCCAGTTCAATTTTGGAATCGACGGCTAAACCTTTAACAAAAGTTATAAAAGGTTCATCTTGCTTATTGCTACTTAGTTCGATTTTTTGTATTAGTTTATCTAACCGAAGGCGAACGGTAGGATAGGAAACGTCGTATATTTTTGCTACTTCTTTCAGAGATCCGGAACTCAAAATGAAATTTTTAATGAACGAGATATCCTCCAACTCCAAATCAAGAATCCATCTCGGTATTTTATCTATATTTACTTCAATCACCTTTTCACATTAATTTTAACATTATTTAATGTTGCTTTAATATTATTAAAGTTTTTGGGCCCCGTTGCAAAAAGAGATAAGAGGAATTCACTGAAATAAGTAAAAATTTAGGAGCATATGTTATGCCATTAAATTCCTTTAAATGAAAACATTATTAAGGAAAAATTAATAGCTCTTGGCTATTTTTGTACAGATTAAAATAAATTGATAAGTTCAAAAATAACCAAATCAAAAAGAGAAACATCAAGTTTGAGTTTGATTTTCAACAACAAATATTCCTATATTTTAGATATCTTACATTAATACTTAAGGGACAAATGGAAATTACCCGCTCGAAACAGCGAAGAGCCATTTTTGAACTCGTCTCTTATTCAATGTTGAAATCGTTTCCGAAATATTATCATATCAACTTTTCAGCTTTCATTCTTCCACATATCCCCATAGCTGGTCAAATGTGCCCTGGAACTTTCAGCAGGTTTACTTTTCTTCGCTGAAGTCGTTGCCTTTTCTTTTCCCGTCTCCCTGAGCCGGTTAATCTCTTTTATGCTATCCTCATCGTCTATGCTCAGGACAAAGCTTCCATGACAGGGCTTTGTATATGGGAAGACCAGAGCATTGCCCTTTGTTCCTACGGCAATAGGTGGTATTCCTATTATATAATAGTCTTTGAAGATTTTGTAACCGGGAGATACGTAGTAAACTTCATCCGAATTTTTCTCAATATACTCTCTAGCCTCTTTGAAGCTTATCCTTTGCAGAAGGATCGTGTACTTCATTTGCTCAATACAGCTCATTTGACGATCTCCTCCATCACTTTATCCAGCTTGTTCTTAAGCCGAGTGGGATTGTGAACATCTTTTGCAACTATTTTCACACAGTCGAACTCGATGGCTTCTTCTAGAGCCTCAGCGTTCCTGCCAAAAATTACAGAGTACATTTTAGCCTGAGAAATGGCGCTCATTGTTGCTGCAAAAGTCATTCCGGAGTCGTTATGCATAAAGGCAAAGCATATATCAAAATCTAATCTTTTCTCAATAATATCCTCCAGAGTTTTATCGAGATTAACCATCTTTTTTACATAATAACCGTCGAAATCGGAAACTTTTAAAAGTTTGATTACGGCATCATTCCCAGCAACAGTTACATCAAATCCTGATTTATTCAGCTTATGGGAAAGATATAGGGCAATGCTGGTTTGGATTGGGACCTCTGGACATCCTAGCAGAAGGAGCACTTTTGCGCTGGTCATAACATTTCATCTCTTAGGTATTTTATCTGTAAGATGTAGGGTTTATCCTGAATTTTAATCTTTGCTATTAATATTTGGAGAGAAATTCTTGAAATTGGGACAGTATTTATAGTTCAAGAACAGTTCAAGATTTCTTTCCAAAACCAATTTTGTACTCAAAAATCAGTAAAGTTTCAGAACTATTCTCCATAATCTGAGACTCAATTAACTACTCAGATATGGGACTCAGAGAAATGGTTTTAAGTTTTTGGATCAGCTTCAACAATATTTCACACTTTCTCACAAAATTCGTTTTTGACATACTTTGGAATCAATAAACTAGTGCTTCGATTCCAAAATCAATTCCTTATTTTCTTGAAAAATCCATGATCTTCGGATCTATTCAAGATTCAAGTTTTATGAGCCTACTTCGGAATCGCCGCACTAGATTGATCTATTGGAGTTTGAGAACTCAGAAAATCATTTTTAATTTTTGTGATCAGCTCATTCTATTAACTATTATTTAATTTTCTTTACACTTTTGTCCTTATTATACTGCTCTCGGAGTCTCTTGATTTCTTCGGCTTCATTTTTTAATAGGAGTACAAAAAAACCGAAGCAGGACTTCGTATGTCGAAATATGATATCATTCTCTGAAAAACCAACAGGGGAAGTTGCACCCATAAGAATGATACCTTTTACTTTGTACCCACCGGGTACAAGGTATGTGTCCTCTGTATGATTCTTTATAAAACTTTCACATTCCTGGAGAGTCGTGTTTTTCAAGAGGATTTCGAAGTCATATTCTCTCAAGCATGCCATCCCTGCACCTTTTATGATCTTTTCCTTTAGATCAGTTCACAGAAAAATTCTATTAGCTATTACTGCCTCAAGCGACTGATAATTAATATTAATTTAAAATTATATATTATATTTTAAAATGATTTTCAGATTCAAAATTTAAAAGATCTTCTTACTTGAAGCTGGTCTCAAAATTAAGCTCCTAAACTTCTCAGCTCAAAACAGTCTTGTTCTATAAAAATGGTAAAAATACGTGAACAAGAGAAGAAAATATACTTTAAAAGCTTGTTTCCTAATGGCCGATTCTAAGCCCATTAGATATTTTTTCAGTTGCTGTTGTATAAAAAACCTATACTGAAAAAATAAATTGAATTTTGATCTTTTCTTAAAGCCTGCTTTTGTGTTACGGGTTGACTTTTCGAAAATTCATTAGATTTGTCTTTAAGTATTCGAGGTTTATCCAACAGATTAAAGGTGCTAGGTTCAGAAGCCAATATGCAAGAGTTTCCCAGCCAGGTCAAAGACTTCAGGTTCAGAGCCTGGTCTCACAGGAGTTTGTGCGTTCGAATGATACCTCTTGCATCAAATTTTTTTATTAGCTCTCATTTTTCTTGTGATTTAATTTTTATATTTCACTTGAGTCGTAGCAAGGTACTAAGGTGACGGGCTCAAGATATTTGGCCTTCTGCTAGAGCCTTAAGTTCTTCTGTTAGCCTGTTTAACTCAGCCTATATTTATGATTTTAGCTTTTAGTTTCTTTCTCTTCTCTTCTCTTCTCTT
>DUGT01000196.1:22109-22505 GCA_013331275.1 Methanosarcina sp.
CTCTTCTCTTCTCTTCTCTTCTTGGTCCATTCCTTTCTTAGACTCATCAGGCTCTGCATGGAAGTCCTTTAAGTACTTTCGTTTATTTGTGCCTGTTAATTCGGAGAATTTAATACTCATTTTTCAAAATGAATTATCTTTATGAATTGTCTCTTATACTATCCACTCATAATTTTAACTTGTGAGTTAAACTAGTGGCCATTTGAAGCAGGGGCAGCTATCAGAAGATTTTGAAAATAAAAATAGTTAGAATATAAAATTATTTTGAATATCAGAATATTTCGCATATATCTAAAGAAAGAAATAAAAGGTACAAAAATGGTATGTTTAAGTGGATATAACTATGAAGTTCTTCTGAAAAATACAACCCTCAAAGAGTGTGAAAAACTCATTATG
>DUGT01000196.1:22623-22777 GCA_013331275.1 Methanosarcina sp.
AAGAGTGTGAAAAACTCATTATGGAGAAATCAGAGGATGTATACCTCGCACCTGGTGGGTACAAAGTAAGAGAGCTCATGCTCATGGGTACAGCTTCCCCTGTTGGCTTTTCAGGGAGCGATATTATATTCCAGTTCACAAAGCCCTGCTTCGG
>DUGT01000196.1:22881-27527 GCA_013331275.1 Methanosarcina sp.
CAGTTCACAAAGCCCTGCTTCGGCTTATTTGTAATCAAACTGAAAAATGAAACCGAAGAGATCAAGAGGCTCAGGAACCAGTACAAAAAGGATAAAAATGTAAAAAAGATTAAATGAGAGATAATATAAGCAATCACGCCTGTGATTGTTTACTTTTCCCTAAAAATTTTCTTTGCGATTATTTCTGATTTTTTGCTTTAATTCTTCTTTTTTCAGGCTTTTACCTTTTTTGTACATGCGACCCTGCACTCAAAGAATCCGACTGAAGGGAGCTCATGTATTGTGGTTGCAACGACCATACCTTCTCCAATTTCTTTTACGACCATTATAGGTCTGCCCCTGTCATCAGTTAATACCACATCAGCGTCGGTTTCCGCGAAGTAACCGTCACATCCGACAGGAGGATAAATATTTTCTACAAGTTTCTGAGCTTCGTGCTTACCTACAGGCTGAGGTGTGCATGAGTTTTCTTCCATTACATATTTCAGAGAAAAAGGAAGCCACTCATATTCGTATTGCGGGACAAGAGGACTGAAAACAAGAAGAGTCCCACCTTTTGTCACAAATTTTTCAAGGGAGCGTTGACCGTGTTTAAGTCCTACACCTGTTTTTGTATACTGTTTATTTGCAAAACCTGTCGGCAAAATCAGAACCTTGCAGGCAGGAAGATAAGGAGTACCAAGGGACGTTGAGAGAGCACGAGTACATTCAAGCCCATATTCCACAAACAGTTTTTCAAAGAGAAGAGGGTAGTCCCAGAGCAAAATTACGTCACTCATAAAAAAGGATAGGAGAATCCCACATATGAATTTATCTATCTTACTGAATGTTAGAGAATAAAGAAAGTAGGGGTCAATGTAAGTGTTCGAGATTCATTATTCTGAACAATTATTGGATGAAACAAGGTTTTTTCCAAACTCAAACAGAATCATATGAGGGCTAGTGGTGACTTTAAAAGAGTGGTTAATTGACTTGAAAACATTAGAATAATATTTTGTAATAGACTCACATACTTTTCTGTCAGAGTAATCGTGAATCAGTTTCACATATTCCCTGTTTTTTTCCGTGCAGATTTCTATATCACTTCCTATTCTGTCCGTGAGATAAATTTCTTTAAAAATAATTATATGCTCGGCAAGGGTAAAAGCCGCAGGGGGCTTGCCTGTAATCAACTCAAAATTTCTTCTCAATTCAGCTATGGACGGAAGATCTCCTGAAACAAAAGCTTCGAAAGTCTTTCTTTGCATGCTAAGCCGCTGATAATTCTGCTGCCTGTGGGTCTTGATAAGATTCTTCCAGAATTCCGGCTTTTTTTGAATTTCCTGGAAAGTACTTTCCATACAACCAAAATGTTCCTCAAACCCTTTAGGAACTTTTTGAAACTCAAGAAATTCAAACCTTTTGAAGTAGATTTTTGTTACGTTTGATTTGCAGAATAAACCCTGAACATCCAGCTTCATCTGTTTTGCCAGATAAAGAGCCAGGCTGTGAGCCATAACTTCCCTGAAGCAGGAATTTCCATTTAAGAGGGTAAGACTTGCAGTTTCCGGCTCTGGACCCTGACTGCACTCCGCATCAACCTTAATTTTCCAGCCCATTTTTTCATTGAGCGAATTTATATAATTGACAAGCTCAGGGATTTCCTTAATTTTATAAGGGTTAATTATCTCATATATAGTTGATTCGTCAATCAGTAACCCGGAAGTGTTATTAATAAGCCATTCAAGTAGAGTATGATGAACAAGAAGGAATTCCTCGTTTTCAATCAACCCGTTACGAAACTCTGCATTTTGTGAGACATTACTTGAAGCTTTTTCTCCATTTTCATCAGTTCTTCCAGCTAGAGCGAGAGAGGCAGTTTCGATAGCATTCCTTATTGCCGCACTTAAGTTTCCATTGTTTTTTTCCAGAAAGGGTTTTAATTTATCCACGTAACATTGATCAATAGAGATATTTTTTCGGACTATCAAGCGGATTCCCTCTCCTGCCTTTTTGAGACTGTAAGCAGCTCAAAGTTCTTGATATATGCATATTTCCATTTTCGTAAACCCAATAATAGATTGTCGCTTCTACTTCTTAATATTTTTGCTAGAATGAAAAGTGAAAAAATCAATATGAAAACAAATAAAATTTAATAGTTTGTTGAAAAAAACAATTTCATTCGAAGGAAAAGTCAAAATAAAGAGAAAAAAGTTAAAATTGAGATATTAGGATAATTAACTAAAAATATATAATATGTAATAAATTAAAAGATGTAGAAGTACATTCCCGAAAAATCCAGATAACCGGAACGGCTTTAAGGTCTGCATATATTACGTACTTCTATGAATTATGACACCGAAAGACTTGCCAGAGTCCGCATGATAGCAGACTACCAGTTTGGGAAAGGCATTGGAAAAGAGCTTTTTCCTGAAGGCTCAACATTCCAGTTATCCAGAACAAAAAGAGTACGCCAAGTCTTAAACTCTGGAAAGCGTATAGCTACAGCAAGAGCAAAGGATGGTTTTTTTACCCTCAGTATTGAAGGAGCTTCCATCGTTCACAAGCTTTTACCAGAAAAGAAACTCAGGGTCATTGTCTCAGAAGAAGCTGCTCCTTTTGTAGAGAAAGGTAAAACTGCTTTTATAAAACATGTAGTTGAAATTGATCCAGAACTGAGGGCCGGAGAAGAAGTACTGGTGACGGATGAAACTGACAGACTGCTCGCAACAGGACAACTGCTTCTATCTCCTGCAGAGATCCTGGCTTTTAACAGTGGAGCAGCCGTGGATATAAGAGTAGGAGTAGCTTCAAAAAAAGAAAAATGAACTTAGAAAAAGAAAAGTGAACTTAGAAACTCTTAAAACTTATGGAGATAAAAAGAGACATCGAAAGAGAGAAAGCATGTTAAATTTTAATGATAGATACCCCAACTTTTAAAATTTTACACAAATTAACATATAGTTAAATATGGTATAAAACGCTACTTATATTGCTCAAATATTCTTATAGTGAAAGATAAAATGAATAAGAATATATTATAGATAGTAATTTTTGAACGAAAGATCAAAAATAAAAGATCAAAAATGAAAGATCAAAAAATAAAGTTTTAAGAAATAGAGCCAAAAATAGCAGTTTCCCGGAGAGTGAGCAATATTTCAGAGTCAGAAGAGATTCTAAAATACTTCCTGGTTCCAGATAACACCAGAATTGAAGCAAACATAATTACAGTTGAGGGAGACGTTATTATCGGCAATCACTCTAGTATTGAATACAGTCTGATAGGCGATACTGTTATAATGGGAGAAGGGGTGGCCGTCTCAGGGGATATTGCAGCAAGTAACGATATCAGGATTGACATGTGGTCAAAACTGGGGAACAGAGTAGAGGTCGGAGGAAACGCCTACCTGGGAGAATTTGTAACCATTGACGGAAAACTGCTTGTACAGGGAGACCTGGACGTAGGAAAAGAAGTTAAAATCAGGGGAGGATTCGAAGCCAAGGGATGGATAGTAGTAAGGAATCCGATCCCTGTAATAATTTTTTTATTACTTTACATAAAGGAAATGATGCGCCTCGGGAAAGGCGAGGAAATTGAAAAAGCCGTAGAAGAACTTTTTGATGATTCTGAGGACATACAGAGCTTTGAAGGAAAAGAACCCGCTGAAAAAGTGCTGATAATACCAGCCGGCTCAAAGCTTTCCCACGATACTATTGAGGTTGATGGTGAAACCGTTATAGGAAACAACTGCCTGTTAACAGGAAATATTCGGGCGCAGGCTGTCACTACAGGGGAAAAAATGACTCTAAAGGGAAGCATTTACTCAGAAGGCAAAATCTTCATTGGAGAAAATAACACTGTCTATGGCAATCTCTATTCAAAAGGAGATGTACAGATTGGCAGAAACAGTCGAGTTTTCGGAGGAATAAAATCCAATTCGGTCTTATTGCTTGAAAACGCGAGAGTAGATGGTACAATAAAAGCCCCTTCCGGAGTCTCTTTCTTAAGAGACGCTGCAGAAATGCCTGTTCTTGCAGAAGTCAATGCTTTAGGGAAATTAATTATGAGCGAAACTCATGAGTTGCCCGAAAACGAACCTAAGGATGAAACTAACAATTGGCCACAGGGTGAAACCGTAAAACCTCTGAATAAGCCCCAGGATGAAACCGTAAAACCTTTGAATATGATGGAAATTGGTTTACCTCTCGACCTGAATGCCAAAGCCAGGAATATTTTTGTGCCTGGTAGAAAAAGAAGAACTGCCAGAACACGGGCCTTAGAAAGAACCATACGCTTCACAGGAGCCAGGACTTACAGAAAAGAACAGAAGTCCGGAGAGTAATTTGAGAGTAATTACTCCGGCTTGAGTCCCTTTGCATGCCTTTGACACCCATAAAAACCCAGAGTCTGCCAGACCTACTCTGAATTTTAGTCCCGGATATAGCAAGCCTTATCCATAAGTTAACTAATGCTTCATAGAGAAAGAATTGAAGAAAAGATTTCTTTTTTAAGAAAGATCAGTAACATTCATAGGGAATCAAGGAGCTATCTGAGCTTTGGAGATAGCAGAGCAGAACTCGACTCTGATAATTGACTGTAAACTTTTTGAAACTTCAAAGAAAAATGCACTCAAAAATCTTAATATCTTAATAAAAATCTTAATATC
>DUGT01000013.1:0-270 GCA_013331275.1 Methanosarcina sp.
GTCCCAGTGGCTCCCCGGTGAAGCGGATTCCTTTCTCTTTCAAAAACCACCTGTTCTCCCGGGTAAGATATATCTTATCCACCTGAACCAGCTCCGGGTACTTCCCGGTCAGCTTCCTGAAGCGTTCAACTTGTGCCTGAAGATTTACATATCGAGATCTCAAAATTTGCAAAATTTGATTTCCATTATAATTAATACTTAAATAGTGAATGTGGTAATACACATTGGACTTGCAAACTTAATTGAGACAAAAAGTTAAGCGACATTTTT
>DUGT01000013.1:430-3163 GCA_013331275.1 Methanosarcina sp.
GATTCCAGAATTCATCAATGGTTGTAAATCTTCAGCATAAAGTTTACCGTTTAAGTGCAAATTTAGGTTAGTCATTTCACATAAACAACTAATTTTACAACAAAGAAAACTTTATGCAAAAACGAGTAACAAAAAGCGAAAAATTAATTAAAGAAGTTCGACGTAACACAAAAATCTACTATATATGAAATGTTACCCCAAAAGCGTCTTCTCGAGAAAGCTGATACTTTTATGGTTCATTATCCTAAAACGTTGTTCAACTTCAGTGTAATTGATATTGTCATTTTGGATTTCTTGGCAATCTGTCACAAATCTATCATCCAGTCCTGATATCTTCTTCAAACTATCCATACGGGCATTGCCGCGAAAAGTATTGTAAAAACAAAAAAACTGCTTCTGGAAGATTAAAGAGAACACGGTTCCATGATAGCTGTCCGTAATGACATAAGTCGCATCACGAAAATTAGCAAGCCATTTTTCAATAGTATCATCGGACTTCACCTTATCTGCCGTAAGATACCTTACACTACATCCCACTGCTTTTGCTGTTCGCTCTGCCATTTCTCGTTTCTCTTCCGTCATATCCAAGATGTATGCGAAGACAAAAGGTGTTTCGCTCATCTGCACATTCTTGCACACATCTAAATAATCCTCTTTCTTCAACAACATCGTTGGATCAAGTGCCCACTGAGCATCAATTCCCAGATTGTCTTTCACAAGCTTCACGGAAGATTCTTCACGAACAGACACCGCTGTAAACTGCTTTATTAGTTCTCGTAATTGAACTGTGGTTTCTTCTTTATATGGCCATCTATCCAAAGCCACCGAAGGAGCGTACGCAATTCGCAGGATATCACTATCCTTAGCAAAGCCAAGGAAATAATACTTCACGGCGTCATACATCACAGGACGCCAGATCTGATCACTGCCTACTATCAATGCTTCAACCCCATATCTTCGTACATCATCCATAGAAAGATTGGGCAGGTACTCTGTCACGTTAATATGCTCATCCACGAACCGTTCCATCCCCATCACACTCTTCTTCCACGGACCAATGGTCATAGGCATTTCATATTTGCCCCCGATGAATTTATGTGCAATAAACCGGGCAAGTTGGATGGGGAAAACCTTCAACCAGTAATGAACAGATGACATTCCCTGATACATGACAGGGAACCTCAACGTAATCGGTTCATGTCCCATCTTAATCAACACTTGCTGTAATGCCCAGTTCTGAAGTGTACCTCCATAATTGGCGCACAGTGGCATAGTTACGATCCCAATCTTCATCTAATGACTTCAATATCTTTGAGAACAATTTCTGTAAACTTCCTTGCCCCAGCAGCATTTAGCATAAAAGAGTTCTGGAAATCTTCCAACTCAAAACGTCCATCTGCGAAATAGTTAAATAAAAAGGCTTTGTCCTCTACTCCTTTTTTTACAAACTTGGGGCTAGTGCATGCATTATCGTTTACACAATTTAGTGGATAGTGCCAAAATACTCAATTCTGTCAGAACTCATATTCCCATTTTTCTTTTAATGGCCCTTATATAATGATTGATCATAGTCCTATGCTTCAACTTTTCTTTAGATTTGAGCAAAACATGATCAAATACTAAACTATCAGTAGCAATAGGCCATTGAAGTAAACTTAGCTTCCTAACAACCATTCTTTGTTTCTGAACCAGTTTAAAATCCAGAGATATTTTCTCTTGATCGTGGCGCTTCGGAGGAATTGTAAATCCTTTTTTCTTCGCTAAACTGATTCTATATCCTAAAGCTTTCTGACGATGATTGAAGCTACCTTGTTGTGAAGATAAAAATTGATTAAAGTCAAGATGTTCAACAGATAACTCTTTCTTTTTTATCCCCTCATTTATCAAATCTTCGGCAAGCTTAGATCGGGTTACCATGACATTTGTCCCTTTCCCATCTTGATTGTATGGATTCAACCAGGCATCACCCAAAGATATATCAGCCAATTCAGTGGTTACGTCATCACAATAATCACAGGCATTATTTTTAAACATTCCAGAGCCCCACATATCTCCCACTTTTCTCATCTTAATGGTGTGTAGAGCTCCCTCTTCATCTTTGCATCCGAATGAATAATCTGATGCTCTGCTTTGATGATCTTTAATTCTGAACTGTGGTTGAGTGAAGTGATTATTTGCAACTCCAGCTTTTCCTGCCAAATATTCAGCAAAGAATCTACTTTTAATTCCACCACAAATAATGCCTATAGTGAATTTAATTCTTTCTTTAAGTTCCGGATGATAGATCTGCAACAATCTTACGGACTTGATAAAACAAGCAATACCAACTACAGCAAATCGTTCATTTGAATTCTTCAACTGTTCAAGCACTGTTGCAAGTGTTACCGGAAAATATCTGGTTTTTGATGTGGAAATTATTTCATCTGTTGATCTGATGATTGAATATTCATAGAAACTGTTTTCTCCTTCTTTAACGGTAATGACAGCATCAACAATCTTTTTATTCAACAATTCATCAATCAAATAGGTGGCAATACCCCCGGAAGAAGATGTCAATCTGTATTTGTTGGAATAACCTACATAAGTATTATAATAATGGCCGACTTTTTGATCACGGTTCGGCGCATCCTTCAGAAATATATCGGCTATCTCATTTTCAGTACTCACTTCTTTATCAGGGAAAGGATTAAAAGGACAAACCTTCAAATTTTCTTCTGATAACAATTCAGGAAT
>DUGT01000108.1:0-3019 GCA_013331275.1 Methanosarcina sp.
TTTTGTTTTATTTTATTTTATTTTATTTTATTTTATTTTATTTTATTTTATTTTATTTTATTTATGTCTCTGAGTAAGATATTAAATTCCCATATTACTCTTTTAAAGCTGCATATTTTAAAAAAGAACTTATTCTAAATCAATTCTGTTCCTGAATTCATAAAGTTTCAGAACTGTTCTTATGTTCAGAAACTCGATTGACTATTCGAAATACAAAATCCAGAAGAACAGTCTGAGTTTCGGAATCAATTCACAGGCAATTTTAGAAAAGTAGTTTTCCTTATCATACTTAAATTTCATATAGAAAGGCCTTTTAGTACTTATTGATAGGCGAGTAAAAATGTACACCGAAAGCGATAATCTTCAGAATTACCTCAAAAAGAGTGAAGTCATAGACTTTGATAACAAGCTGATCGTTGATAAGTGCCTTGAGTTGCAGAAAGGCACAGATGATGAAATCACCTTAATTAAAAAAATTTATGAATTTGTCCGGGATGAGATTCATCATTCAGGTGATATTGGAGAAATGAGCGTTACCTGTAAGGCATCAGAGGTTCTGAAAGCTGGCCACGGGATATGTTGTGCCAAAGCCCATCTGTTTGCAGCCATGCTAAGATATTTCGGGGTGCCTGCTGGGTTCTGTTACCAGAAACTTTCTTCAAGTCGTGATGTTAGCGTAAAATTCTTGCACGGCTTAAATGCTGTATATTTAAAAGATTTGGATAAATGGATAAGATTGGATGCAAGAGGCAACAAGCCAGGCCGTGATGCTCAGTTTTCCATATACGAAGAAAAGATTTCAAAGAAAGTAAATAAGGAGCTTGGGGAAGAAGATAATCCTGTAATCTTCACAGAGCCTAATCCGACTGTTATTGAAATATTAAAGACAAGTAAAGATATGAAAGAATTATGGGACCAATGGGATCTTGGGCTGAGGGATTTATTTCGCACTTAAGAGTTAACTCAAAGTTGGATTAATTCAAAGGTGGACTAATTTAAAGGTGGAAAATCACTTTCTATTCACCCGTTGGAAAATAGCTTTTGACTTCAACTCTTAGTAGAAATGATAAAGGTGAAGCGTGAAACTTGAAATTCAATTAGATCAGCTAAATGAAAAATACGTGAATGCAGCAGCAGATTTAATTATATCTGCATACATCGAAGAAAAAACAGCTATTCCTTTTTTGCCTTATGAAGAGGAGCAATTATATTTTTTCAGAAAGTTGATTAAGAACTTATTTGACAACGGAACAGGCATTGTTGCTGTTAGAAGTGAGGATTAATCGGGTTTATAGCCGGATTTGAAGTTGAAGAACTATTCGGGAAATGTAAAGGAGTTTATAGTCCTCTATATGGATACGGAGGGAAAAAAGAATATAGAAGCATATTGTATCAGGAGTTATATACGCGTGTAGCTGAAAAATAGGTAAGAAGTGCTTGTTTTACACGCATTAACATTTTTCGCACATGACACAGAAACTATTGATCTATGGTTTTGGCAGGGATTTGGCCTGCGCTGTGTAGACTCTATTTGTGAATCAAAAAAGATTTCTGCAAACAATACTTCTCCTGAAAGTAATCTCTTCCCTGAAAATAATCCTTCCCCTGAAAATGATCCCTTCCCTGAAAATAACCCCTCTAAAATTGTAATTAAAAAAGCTAATGAGCTTGATATACCAGCTTTAGCAAATATCCATAGACAGCATAACATGTATTACAGAACCTCACCTATTTTCATGCCCAGAATAAGTGAAGACTCGGTTCAAGATTTAACTGATTGACTTAAAAAAGCTAACCATCATTTATGGGCAGCTTATCAAGATGAAAAAACTTTGGGTTATATGAGAATTCACCCAGATGCTGAAACTTTTGTTTCGGAACACAAAGACATTATGAACATAACCGGTGCATACGTTCTGGAGAGTGAAAGAAAAGCAGGTATGGGAACTATGTTATTAGGAGCAGTACAGGAGTAGCTTTTAAAAAACGGGTATACTCTTTGCGGAGTAAATTTCGAATCCATAAATATTACGGGAAGCAGGTTTTGGAATAAGCATTTCATTCCTTATGCATATAGCATGGTTAGACGGATTGAGGAGAGAATTTCAATAAGTTAATTCCAAAATAAAGATGGAAATAAAATCATCCTGTTTTAACGTGTTTACACCAATAGCAGTGGAGTCGGAATATAAGAACAGAAGGATTGAACTGAAATTAATTTTTTCGAAACTTTTCAAATCCAGCCTTTTGACTCAAGATACTCAATGGCTTCTACAGCTCCATCCCCAAATGACGACTCAGTCACGTAATTAGCAGCTTTCTTTATCGTTTTATCCCCATTTCCGACAGCAATCCCGAAACCTGAGACTTCAAACATCTCAACGTCGTTTTCGGAATCTCCTAAGGCTACGAAATCTTCGGATTTTAGGCCCATCATGCTTGCGAGTTTCTGAAGGCCTACCCCTTTATTGATTTTCGTGCTCTTGAGATGGATGGCATATTTCGTATCAACCATTTCGATGCCCAGGTTCTGAGTTTTGAGAAGAGCTCTGGCTTTTTCGAGATCAAAGTCTCTCCTGAGGGCAATCTCGGTTTTTCGGTATAAAGGGTCAAGTTTGGTGAGCTTGAAATATTCGGAAAGAAAAGAATAGGCTTTCTCACATTCCTCAAGGCTTTCTTCAAAAGTGCCCTGCAAATCGAAGCGAACAGTAACAGCCCCTCCGTTTTCTGCGATTACAGCTCCTTCCAGGCCGATAAGCCTTGAAGCTGTCCTTGCATAACACAGAGTATTTCCTGTAGCAAGCACAACAGGAATTTTAAGAGAACGAATCTTTTTCATGGCCCCCAGATGAAGTTCCCTTTTCTCGCAGGTGATTGTACCGTCAATGTCGGCAACAATAGCTTTGAATTTCATAAAAAAGATTGGGTAAGGATAGATAAAATGTTTCCCTACCCGCTTTGAATATGCCTACCATTTACGTATTGTATACTTCAATGACACTTGCTTCTTAATACGCTT
>DUGT01000108.1:3145-3641 GCA_013331275.1 Methanosarcina sp.
ATACGCTTGCTTCTTACTTATACTACATTTTACAGCTTTATTTCACTGGTCTGTGAGTCCGGCTGTAGTGACTGCGATAACAGCTTCTCCCTCGGGCAGGTTGGGAGAGTCAACCAGACGTATAATCCTTTTGTCTCCTTTGGATTTCCGCAGGTATAGCCTGAAAGTTGCTGTGTGTCCGACTACGTGGCCTCCGACAGGTCTTGTGGGATCACCGAAGAAAGCATCGGGTTTTGCCATTACCTGATTTGTTACAACCACGCAGGCATTGAATAAGTCCCCGAAGCGGAGCAGGCCGTGCATGTGCTTGTTGAGTTTTTGCTGCCGGTCGGCAAGGGTTCCCCTTCCCACATATTCAGCCCTGAAGTGAGCCATAAGCGAGTCAACAATCAACAGACGAACGGGCTTTCCCATATCCCGAAGCTCGTTTGCAAGATCTGTTGCAGATTCGACAAGAAGGATCTGGTGATTGGAATTGTATGCTCTGGCGACATGG
>DUGT01000151.1:0-9432 GCA_013331275.1 Methanosarcina sp.
CAATGAGTATCTGTAGATCAGGAGATTTATGATTCAGGCTTAACTTAACATTCCCATTATCTTAATTGAGATAATGGGAATGTTAAGTTAAGCCTGAATCATAAATCTCCTGATCTACAGATACTCATTGATCTTAAGATATCGTTTATCCCGTTGGATTTACGCATTCAAGATATATAATCAAGTACAATAACGATAAAATGCTACCGTTTTAGGTTTTAATGCATGAAATAGACCATTTGTACGGTCAAGTTTAGTTTCAAAATAGGTTCAAGCCTAAAAATACGGCAATTTTATAATAAAACATCTTTATAAAAACTGGATATAAAATAACTATGTTCAATATTGCAGAAAAATAAATTATGAATAAAACTAACTGAATAATTACCAATAATCTTTCTTTACGGTATTCAATTTGTCAATTTTTAATTAATAGACTTGTATTATTTAAATTTGTTATAAATTATCCTTATTATAGTTACGTTAATTATTTATTTTTTGTCATAATAATTATCACTAATTATACTCAATCGCTAATATTTTTAAATAGTAGTTGGCTTGTGTTTTGTATAAATAATTTATTTTTTAATTAGTTTAAATGAAAAATTATGTTCAAATATGAATATTTACTAATTTAGGGGGCAAGAATTTGAGTTATTTTAATTCAGGGGTAAATAACAAATATTTCTGCACGTTTATTCCGCCTTTTATTCTCGAAAACCTGGCAAAAGCCGGGGTTGAGAATGCAACTCTGACCATTCATCAGGACACATCTAGTCGCAAAGACAGAGCTTCTGAAGTTCCAGACATAAAAACGCTTATGGGCGTAGCTCCAGCTGCAGGAAAGGCGGCCAGGCAAGTATTTGATTCGCAGAATCAGATGGGATATCAGATAAAGTTAGTTCTAAGTGAAGGAGGTCCGGTTTCAATAGACGATGCTGTCAATAATGCCTACGACCACATCGGCAGTTTCCGTGACTACGTTAGGGAGAAGTTAGGCCGTGATTCAATCGATAATAATGGCATGGACATAATATGTAATGTTCACTTTGGCACAAAATACAACAATGCTTTTTTTGACGGCAAGGAAATCAGTATTGGAGATGGAGATGATATAATATTCTCCAGTTTTGCCAAGTCTCTTGACGTGATAGCTCACGAACTGGGGCATGGCATTGTGCAGTGGACGGCTAATCTTGAATACCGTAATCAGTCTGGTGCATTGAATGAGCATTTCGCTGATGTGTTCGGGACGGTCATTACACAACATCTTGAAAAATCAACTGCAGATGATGCTGATTGGCTAATCGGTGACGAAATTATGGGATCTAAGTTATTTGGAGAGGCCCTTCGTTGTATGTCTTCTCCGGGAACTGCGTTTGATAATGATCTTATGGGCAAGGATCCGCAGCCTGATCATATGAAAGACATTTACAAAGGTCCTAACGATAACGGCGGTGTGCATATCAACAGTGGGATCATGAACAGAGCTTTTTACCTTGCAGCAAGGGAACTCGAAACCGAGAAAGCAGCACTAATCTGGTACACTGCATTGCAGAATCTCTGGCCTACAGCAAGTTTCAATGATGCTGTCGCACAGATTGTCAGGGCTACGCAGCTACTTATAAAAAGTGGGAAAATAAAAAGCGGATCCACACAAAAGGTGAGAGCAGCATTCAAGGAGGTAGGACTACCAGCAATCGATATAAACAGTATTCAAACTGCTCCTACCGCTCAACTTACCACCCAACCAAGCCAATTTTGAGACATAACTTTTATGCTCCCTGTACTTTAAGAGTACAGAGAGCTGCTTATAAATAAATAGGAATTGTTGGTTGTAATGCATGTCGATTTCGAATTTTCGGGCGGATATGCTAATATCAATTTAATATATCGTGGAGATACCGAGAAACTTCCTCCTGAAATTGCAAGTAAACTCCTGAGGCTAATAGAAAGCTCCGGAGTACTTGATATTCAACAAAGTGAAATTACTAGCAATCGCACCGGACCTCCGGATGTGTTTTTCTATAAACTTTCACTTTACGAAGGCGGAAAGAAAAAATCGTTATCTTTTAATGATGCTACGGTGCCAGATCAATTAAAACCATTGTTAGAGCTTTTGCAGGAGCTTGCATGGGAGCAGCTTAGAAAAAAAGAATAAGTTGCTTAAGTTTCCTAATGTGACTTTAGAGTTCTGTCAAGTTGAGTAATTCCAAACTGCCTGAATATCCTTTTAAACTGTTATTTCTCTCTTAAGTTCATGAAGAGCTTAACCGGAACAATCCTTTTTTATCAAGAATATGGATGCAGCTCATTCATTTTTCGACTTCAGTCATTCAAATATTCATCCTCTGTCTGACTGAATCATAGTCCGTTTTTTAATTGATCCGTAACCATTTGGGATAGAAAAATTGTTTTAATCGACCAATTCTGATCTTTGTTGAGGATCATAAATTCCAATTAATATATATACAATTTTTATAATAATCTTTTAATAAAATCCTATAAGCTCAATTTAGTCTTAACTGTCAGTTGAGTTATCGCTTATGGGCTTGGGGTCAGTAACTAATCCACAATAAGTGACTCGGAAAAGTACTGGCTGTCAATATGCGGAGTTCGAAAACTGAGTGGGGAATATACATATGGTGGAAAAATTTGAAAGTAAAGAAACAGAGAAAACTTCATCCGAGTTACCAACCCAGCGTAAATGCGGAGTAGATGAAGTAAATCGCAGGTTACTGGCGGAGTCTGCATCATACGCGAGAAATCGTGAGCAAATTGAAAATCTGGCTCTCGCATATAAACGAGGGCTTCGAGCAGTTACTCGGACCGGAGTTGTTCAGATTCCTGTGGTGGTTCATGTTGTATGGAATACTGATGCCCAGAATATCTCTGATGCCCAGATTCATAGCCAGATAGATGTCCTCAATAAAGATTTCAGGAAGTTAAATTCCGACATATCACAGGTGCCTTCTCCTTGGACAGATCTTACAGCAGACCTGCAGATTGAGTTTTTCCTTGCAACAAAAGATCCTGATGGAAATCCTACTTCAGGAATAACTCGCACTCGGACTTCAGAAACCTCTTTTGGTACCGATGACAGAGTGAAGTTCAAGTCCAGAGGTGGTGAAGATGCATGGCCATCAGACCGTTATCTTAACCTTTGGGTCTGTCAGCTTGGTGACGGGCTACTGGGGTACGCTCAGTTTCCAGGAGGTCCTGCTGAAACAGATGGAGTCGTTATTCTTAATACAGGATTTGGCACTACTGGAACTGCTGCAGTGCCGTTTGATAAGGGACGAACAGCAACCCATGAAATTGGTCACTGGTTGAACCTTAAACATATATGGGGTGATGATGACAGTCCATTTATGGATCATTGCTCGGGTTCGGATGAAGTTGATGACACTCCAAATCAGGCGGGGCCTAATTTTGGAGAGCCTACTCCTGACCATAAATGCCCGAAATTTCCGCATATTACTTGTAACAACGGGCCAAATGGTGACATGTTTATAAATTACATGGACTACGTTTATGACAAATGTATGTTTATGTTTACGGAAGGTCAAGCAACTCGAGTAAATGCATGCCTTGAAGGACCAAGGTCATCGTTCCTTAGTGCAATGGCCATTAGAGAAATGGAAGAAGCAGAAGCTAAACGTAGAACACCTATGCTAAGGTAAAGCCTTGAGGAAGATAGAAGGAAGGCATGTGAAATGTATTGACGTTTTGTTATCTGTACCGGCTCTGCACTGTACGTAAATAAAGAGATGGTTCAAACAGAGCCGGTCAGTATCTACTAAGAGCATCTGGACGGTTAATTGGTAATTATGAATTCTGTTTTAATATAAAGGACAAAATATGAACGAATTACCCAGTGAAATATTTCGGAAATGGATGCATTCCTTTGAGGAAGATAAAGAAGGAATAACTGTATATAGACCAGCTGAATATGATTTCCCACGAGCTCGCGGTCGAGATGGTATCGAGTTCAGGCCAGATGGGGTATTTATTTATTGGGGGATTGGTCCTACTGATGCTTCTCGTAGAATTAATGGACATTGGAAGACGGAGGGTCCTGGACGTGTACTTGTCTCTTTTGAAGGCAATGTTCAGCCATCTCGAACCCTGGAAATCCTTCAAATTGACGAGGGAATATTAAAAGTGCGGTATCTCTAAACATCTTCCTAACTGTACATGGGGTAAGGTAATGGGAAAGTATGTAGTGCTCTCGGATTCCATCAAAAAACGCAGTTCTGAGAAATTGGCAAGGAGTTTTGGAGCTCACTGGGCTCGTCTGGGAAACCAGACTGTAGTATGGACGGCTGAATGGAATGTTTTCAACAATAAAGCCAGAGAAGCAGGCATAAATCTCGATCAACAGGAAGGCGCCGAACTGGAAGGCCAGCTTTATCTTGTCATCCAGACCGGAAGGTCATTTCTTGATACATATCCAGACGTCAGGATAGTCATAGATAAAGGCCGTTATTTAGTGGTCGCCTTGCCCCCTGAAGAGGTATGCCGTTTTTCTGAAAACAAGGATAACTGGTGGACTATGCGCCCGTTGCCAATGGACGGTGTGATCATGGATATAATTAAACCTATGGCTCGGGCAGGCGTTCCTTCTATAAATGCAAATATTGAGGCTGTATCACAGTCCACATACAGTTCTTACTTGATGTCACTTGTGAATTTCTTGACACGTTATTCCTTAAGTTTTCAGTTTATCAGTGCAATGGATTGGGCGGAAGATGAGTTACAAAGCTTTGGTTACCAGACGGAATTATGCCCAATTGACGTTGGAGATGGCAACAGCTATAACCTCGTAGCAGATCGTCCGGGAAATGGGGATGGAATCCGTAAACTTGTACTTGTTACTGCCCATCTGGACTCGATTAACATAAGAGATGGAGTGAATGCACCTGCTCCAGGTGCAGATGATAATGCAAGTGGTGCTGCAGGAGTTCTGGAAATCGCACGTGTGCTTGCCGAATATTCTCCAAAACATGACCTTCGTCTCATCCTTTTTGGTGGGGAAGAGGAAGGACTTTACGGAAGCAGACAATATGTCAGCAGATTGCCAAAAGAGGAACGCACTCGTATTAGTGCAGTGATCAATATGGATATGGTTGCAACTTTGAACACCGCATCGCCGTCTGTCTTGCTAGAAGGAGCTCCAGTTTCCCGAAGCCTGATCAAAGAACTAGCGGAAGCAGCTGCAACATATACGTCGCTGACGATCCAGACATCGGAAACGCCGTTCAATAGTGATCACGTACCGTTTATCGATGAACTTATTCCCGCAGTTCTTACGATTGAAGGAACCGACAGCTCAAACACCAATATCCATACTGCTAATGATACGCTTGATCATATCAATTATGAACTGGCACTGGATATTTTAAGGATGAATCTTGCAGTTACCTTGAAACTTCTTGAGATTTGATTCGTAAACACTCAGATAAATTACCTCATCCATAGACTCATAGAACTCTGTCTTCATTATTTACATGAAGATTGAGATGGAGTACTCTCAAGCCAACCATTGAGTTTTCAGATACGCTCGGTATTTCGTTATTTTCGTTATGGTAGTTGAGAAAACGGCTATAAAGAACTTAGGATAACTTTCATTTTAGGCACTTACTATTAGAGAGTGAAATAAAAGAAGGAATAATAAGGCTTATTTTAGTTGCCAAAAAGTTTATTCCTCATAATGCGATATATTGCTCCAAAGCTTTAGTGTCTAGTCAACATTAAAATGTCGTATAAAATTGAGTGCAGTCTTTGCAATCATTGACTTATTAATGATTAACTCAACACTAGATACCTACTGGCATTTTGATCAAGCCAGTAACTGTCCTGAAATTAGATAAACAATCTTACTTTCCCTTGGAAACTTTCGCGTTAAGGTGGTAGAAGGTATATTTATTTCCTTCCGGGAAAATCCAAGAAAGCACAGGGTTTTAGTTTTTCATTCCCTGCTCCAGCTTAAATCATGAATTTATTCAAAACCTGCTTTCCTCTGAATCATAGAATTTTCAGGATCACTGTTTATGATCAGATACTCAGTTTACTGTTCCTGGTATGAAATTCATATATCAAGTTTTGAGTTTTAGTATAGACTCGTTAATTTAATCATCTCTTAATATAATAAATCCAATATAAAATTATATTGGGGCATGTTTTTTTACGATCTTTTTTTCTGAAAGAGTGTGAATTAGAAGAAGAGAAAACATAAAAAAGGGAGGATATAGGAGAGGGCATAGAAGAAGGGAGAGCATCATGGAAAAAGACTACGATATTATAATTCTCGGGACTGGGACTGCGGGCAGAACCTTTGCGGACAAAGTTGCAAACTCAGGATTAAAAATAGCTATTATTGACTCTGGAGAGTATGGGGGAATCTCTCCTCCCGGAGGCTGTGATACTAAAAAGGTGTTTACAGCTCTCGCCGAGGTTACGGATCGAAGTAATCGGTTAATAGGGAAAGGTATGGGGATACAAAATCCTTTAAAAATTGACTGGCCTTCACTTATCGAGTTCAAGAGAACAGCTACGGAAGAATGTCCTGAAAGAATTGAGAATCATTTTATTGAGATGGGAATCGATGCATACCATGGAAAAGCTTATTTTGAAAATCAAAGCACAGTAGTTGTTGGAGAAAGCAAGCTTAAAGGAAAACACATTTTTCTTGCTACGGGTTCAAAGCCCAGAAAACTCAACGTTCCCGGAGAAGAATATGTTACCACAAGTGAAGAGTTTATGAACACCGAAAAGCTTCCTGAGAAAATTATTTTCGTCGGAGGCGGTCATATCTCCCTGGAGTTTGCTCATGTTGCGCGAAGGACTGGGGCAGAGGTCATAATTCTTCACAGAAGCGAAAGACTCCTGAGACATTCTGATGCTGACATGGTGAGTTTACTTGTAAAAGCGACCGAAGCTGCAGGAATTAAGATTCTTATGAATAAACCAGTGGCTTCTATAGAAAGAGACGATAATGGTTTCCTGGTCAGGACTGGATCTAGATCCTCAACCGAGTCCGAAACTCAGAGCTTCCTTGCAGATATGATAATTCATGGGGCAGGGCGTGTTCCGAATATAGAGGGTTTACATCTCGAAAAAGCCGGGATTAAGATTGAAAAGGGAGCTATTGCAGTCGATAATTACATGAGAACCTCAAACCCTCAAGTCTATGCAGGTGGAGACTGTGTATCAGAGGGTATGAAACTTAATTCTGTAGCAGCTCTTCAAGGAGAAGTTGCAGCAGCTAACATCCTTAACGAGAATAGTGTTGAGATAGATTATACAGGTATTCCGAGTGCAGTTCATACAATCCCTGTCCTGGCTTCAGTAGGAACCAGTGCTGCTAAAGATAGCGATAAATATAAGGTAACGTTTCGGGACAGAAGCAACTGGTACACAACCCGAAAAGAAGGAATGGAGTTTGCAGCTTCAAAGGTAATTATTGATGAAGCAAATGACCGTATAGTTGGAGCTTATATTCTGGGTCCGAATGCTGGAGAAGCTATCAATATTTTCGCTGCAGTAATGAGGCTTGGACTCAAGGCGTCGGAAGTAAAAAAACTGGTTTTTACCTATCCTACTACATGTTCGGATATTCCTTATATGCTATGACTGTTCCGGCAGAACCCAAAAGCAAGTACTCAAACAATCAAGGTGCTACTCAGGATGTCATGGACGACTTAAATGATTTACCTGATAAAAAAGCCAATGCTGCAGATGTGAGTAAAGAATTTCACGGCGACAGAACGAACCATGAAGCTGAGGAGGAACGGAGATACCAGAATCATACAACACATCCAGGAAAACAAGGACAAAATCAATAAGATGAACCACTTGTGAAACCAGGAACAGAATTACACTGAGAAATGACTAAAAGATATTTCTTGAAGATGCGAGAAAATAAGGTACTTGTTAGGATGTTATAAATACATTAGAAATGAAATACATTAGAAAAAATGCCGGATCAATCTAATAAATAAACATAATTTCATAGGCAATTTCCTAATTTAATGGGAGATAGCAATCTTAAAGGAGAATGCAAGTATTCTAAAATCTTAACAGAAAATGCAAGTATTCAAGATTTTGAGCTTCAGCTGCATCTACCTTAAGATTACTCTCCCGTCCGGTACTGGATTTATTTTAAACAACGAAATTTATTTTTATCTACATTTATTACAATATCGTCGTCTCTTCTTATTTCTCAAAACGTTTTCCGCTGAATTCCTGAGCGACATCGGCAGCGTTATTATATGTCCTGTCTGGAAGCTGCTGCAAGTCCGAAATTATTTCGCTACTTGCTCCATGTTCCTGAGCATACTTTACAATTTCGTTCTTGTTTTTAGGAAAATCAATACCTCCCAGTGAATGTTGAACATCAGCCATACTTGTTCTCATAATTTTCCCCCATATCTTGCTTGTTTTCTTCATTAGGTACAAAAGGTCGTTCTTGTTTTCCAGATGACCAGTGGTCAGTGCTGGATACAATATTTAACTTCAGGTGGACTTACACGTTAGCCTTGACAGACTCAGGTAGCTATAGTTTTTCCCCTTTGTTGTGTTGTCCACCTCCATCAAACATTATATTTATAATTATATAAAAACAATTCAAAACAAAAATTTGTTAGAGGATATTTATCAACTTTTGAGGTTCTATTTTCTTTACTGATACTGGAAAACTGAGATTTTGTATAGACTCCCTAAAAGGTTGTCTGAAAAGCAAGGAGGCAAAAATCCGATTACAGAAAAAGATGTTGTCGACAGAGAGCAAAAAATCGAGTTTATGTTGATGCACATTACTCAAGTAATAATAAGTTTGTACCAGCGCTCTTATACAGTGTAATTCTCCTATTTATGTAATTCTCTTATGGCTCCAAGTAAGCTTTGTTACTGATTTTTCAGCCCAATAGTATAAGTTATAGCTTTTTCGAAAACTGAAAAGCCTTTTATTATCTAAACCCAAAATTAAAATGAATA
Organism: Methanosarcina sp.; assembly: GCA_013331275.1. GTDB lineage: Archaea > Halobacteriota > Methanosarcinia > Methanosarcinales > Methanosarcinaceae > Methanosarcina > Methanosarcina sp11020u. The sequence goes on from DUGT01000151.1 coordinate 8,998, forward strand.
TTATTTTTGGGGAGAAAATGAATAAGGGAGAGAAATGCTGAAGTTCCTTATACTCTGTCATTGCTGTCCCTGTTTTTTCAATCTGGTATAACTTAGTTACAGAGGTACTTTTACGATTTCAAGTCAAAAACATCAAAAATCTTGAAGTTTCAGGGATAACTCCTCCTACCAATTCTGTCACCTTAAATTACAGTCAGTTTCATACTAAACAGATCTATACCACTATGTGAAAGGGGGTACTATAGTGTCTCAGGAAACAACTGGAAAGGATTATCTGACGATGGGTGATGTTGTACTTGACGATAAAACAGTACTTGTAAGGGTGGATTTTAATTCACCTATGGACGATAACGGAAATATCTTGGACGATAGAAAAATTAAGAGCCATTTGCCTACTTTGCAGTCCCTGGAACACTCAAAAGTAGTTCTGATGTC
>DUGT01000151.1:9523-10831 GCA_013331275.1 Methanosarcina sp.
TGATGTCTCATCAGGGTCGACCCGGAGATGAGGACTATACCACCCTGGAAGCTCATGCAAAGCTGGCAACAAAGCTTTTAGGTCGAGAAGTGATCTACGAGGATGATATATTCAGCTCCTGTGCAAGGAACGCTATAAAATCCCTTGCCAAAGGAGAAATACTCCTCCTTGAGAACACACGTTTTAATGCCGAAGAGATCACAAAACTCACTCCTGAGGAACAGGCTAAAAGCCAGATGGTCAAGAAGTTGCATCCACTATTCGATCTCTTTATAAATGATGCCTTTTCGGTTTCTCACAGATCTCAGTGTTCCGTAGTAGGGTTTACATCGGTTTTGCCTAGTGTTGCCGGCAGCCTTATGGACAAGGAAATTACAGGCTTAAATAAAGCCGTAAAATGCCATGAGCATCCAGCAATCTTCGTATTGGGAGGAGCAAAAGCTAACGACTCTATAAAGGCCATTTCTAATATTCTCAAGCGGGATGGAGCTGATAAGATCCTTACTACCGGAGTAGTAGCTACGGTATTTATGATGGCAATGGGTATCGATGTAGGCGAGATCAACAGGAAATTCATTGAAGATGAGAAATATATGAACCAGGTTCCTATTGCTTCCAGGCTACTCAAAGAATATTCAGACAAGATTGTCGTACCTGAGGACGTAGCGTTAAACAATGGTGGAGAACGTCAGGAAGTTAAACTGGACAAGATAAAAGGGGACCTTCCAATAGCTGATATTGGCCGGAAGACCATCGAAAACTATTCCAGGTATCTTAAGGAAGCAAAGTTATGTGTCTTTCACGGTCCAACTGGTATTTTCGAGTTAGATAAATTCAGGCTTGGTACGGATGAACTTCTTAAGGCTGCAACTCAAGCAAGCTACTCTGTTGCAGGAGGAGGACATACTTTGGATGCCATTGATCAACTTGGCTTAGAATCAAAATTTTCCCATATAAGCATGGGTGGAGGTGCAAGTATAACTTATCTCTCTGGCGAGCCCTTACCGGGAATCACGGCTCTGAAAAACTATGCGTCCGGTTCCTCTAAGGGTTAAAGGGTCTCAACAAACTGTGTCAAGGCTAGGTTCGTCCTATAATTGTGATAAACCTTTCATTATTGCGATAAGGCTTTTCATTTATTATAATAACCTTTTTATTTATCTAATAAACGTTTCATTAAGTCAATTCACATATTTTTTCCTGCTCCAACACTTAGTCAGCACGTTCTTTTTAAGACGTCAGAGTATTTATAAGGCTTAAATATGATTATAAATAAATAACTAAATAAATAACTAAATAAATAAATAA
>DUGT01000151.1:11090-11425 GCA_013331275.1 Methanosarcina sp.
TATAAGAGCTGATACTCTAGGGGAGTACTATGGCTGAAGGAGATAACCATAGTGAGAACAAAAGCTCAAAATATCTTGGAAAAAGCAGGATTTTTACTTTAAAATCTCTTTTTATTACTCTTACAGGAGCCTTTCTTGGAGGGTTTATTTTCGGGCTCGTAGACAAGGACAGCGGACATATGTTCTCATGGCTTATCGGCTACATACCTTGTAGCGTTGGATGAGGGTATGCAGAACCAGGTCGCAACCTTCTTCTTGCAAGTTCTGAGGACTGGAGGGTTGTAGTCCCAAGCGGGGTGCTGTCTCACATGGGAAAACATGGGTTACTTATCCTG
>DUGT01000151.1:11628-11850 GCA_013331275.1 Methanosarcina sp.
ACCGTAAGAGAGCTAGATGAACTCCTTCAGTTTTCTCCCTCGAATAGCTTTAATAATAGAAGTGTGCCAGTAAGGAATAATAGAGGTCTGCCAGTAGGGAATAGTAGCAGTTGACAGCCAAACACATAAAAGAATAGAAAAGTTTAACTCATTTTTTCTCAAAGGACTTCTTAATTCTTTACTTTTTGGACAATTAACTGATGCAAAAGGCTTTGTATTCTA
>DUGT01000064.1:0-2099 GCA_013331275.1 Methanosarcina sp.
AACTGCTTGCCCGCAAGCCTTTTCAAAAAAGGCTTGAGCGAAAACCTTTTGAGAAAAGGTTTTATCGAAAACTACAAGTCAATATTTAAGTTTAAAATCTTATCCCCAAACCCTATCCGGCGTGATAAACCGGCGCAACGGTTTCGACTCAGCGGTTGCGTTTGGATTTGGAAATCTTATCCCCTAACCCTATCGGCGTGATAAACCGGCGCAACGGTTTCGGGTCAACGGTTGCGGGTCAACGGTTGCAGAACAAACGAAAATGGATTATGCAAAAAATATGAAAGAACAAAATTTTACTGTAGAAAGCTGGTTTAGGACTAAATAGTTGCACGAAATTTTGAAGTATGTCTTTTTTCTACCTCACCACAATCCTATCAATTTTAGAGAATACAAGAACGTAATCCCTAACAAGATATTGAGCGCTACAAGTTGACCTTTCTTTTTTCCCCACCTTTTTCCCATGATATGATTTACCCAGTAAGCCATCGAAGTCGACAGCATCCCGACTACAAAAGCAACGAAAACATCAGGGAACCCAAAAATTCGACTGAGAATAAATCCAAGTCCTCCAACTACACACACTGGACAAACCATAATTGTCCTCCTATACTTTAAATTTTATTCGAAATATTGGATTTTACTTTAAGCTTTAGTTTTCTATTTATGCCCAGATTTTGAGATTAAATCTATTAGTCAACATTTCGTGTCATTTACATCTGCTTTTTTCTGTTGAATAAGGGAGAGATTCAGAACTTTTTTAAACATTTCTTCATCAGTATTGTTTCGTCCAACAAACCTGGCCTTAGATCTGTCTGTGCTGACATTTCCATTCTCCTGCATATAGACATATGTTCCATTTTCAATGCCCACAATCACAAATGAGTCCGGAATATACATCGTATTAAAATATTGTGCCAGTTCCGGGTTCTTGTCTGCATCTATGGCAGCAATAGTTGCTTTTCCCTGATATTCTACTGCTAATTCATCAAGAACAGGCTTCAAAGACCGGCACTCTGGACACCATCTAGATCCTATCTTCACAAAGACAGGAGTTTTCTGTAGAGATGTGTTTAACTGCTCCAGTTGAGTTATAGCAATAACACTTTTCTCCATATTTACTTCAGAATTTATTGAATTTTGTGGAGTTTTTTCATCGCATCCAGCTGTAAGGAGTATTAATACAAGCAAGATCAGTAATATAACTGATTTCTTCATGTTTGGTCTTCCATTATTATCAATATTGCAAAGTTAATTTTTTAAAATCTGTAAGTGTAAACACCTTGTAACAAATACAATGATTAATTAGTAAAGTGATCCAGACTGCACGTCCATATTGTTAAAACAATAAGCCAAAATTTACTCTACTTAGGAGTATAAATGTATATAACTAGAAAATAAATAAAAACAGCCGAACAATTTATCCTTATTATAAAAAATTTGAAAAAATAGAAATTTACCTGTACTTGGTTGATGTTGCTTTTAGAGTACACTTAATAGTTCAGTTTAAACTGGTACTGAGTTGACTGAACCGCAGATTCGTTCTTTTAGAGTACACCTAATATTGTTTAACTGTTTGTTCCTCGTTTCGGTGAGGCTGGAATATATTTCACTGTCATTTTTAAGGACTTACTTGACTTATTGTTTGTTTTTGAGAGACTATGTGTTAATATGAGATGGATTTCTCTGTTGTTGACTCTGGACTGAAAGCGTTGTTTACTGATCTTTAATCCAATTTTAAGTCCCTTATAGAATTCCTTAAACGCTGAGATATCATATTCTTACTTTTTCACCTGTGGTACGCGGAGTAGCTTATGACCTGTAGCCATTAGGCGGAAGAATGATTCAGGAAGATTCTAAGTCTTTACTTTAGCGGTAGTTCACTTCTATCCTTCTGTGTTCTCAATATCACGCTAATTAAGTGTTATTTACTGGCCTCCTGTCATCTCTATTATAATAATTCTAATGTTCTATCTGTAAACATATTTTTATGCTTGTCAAAACTCAACTCTAAGATTAGGGAATACAACCTTAACAGGTAACTGATCCGTGTAGACTTTACCACCAGGAAATCTACTATCAGGAAATCAATTTACGAA
>DUGT01000064.1:2250-4863 GCA_013331275.1 Methanosarcina sp.
TTTCCGGCATGCTGACCCAAGAAAACACTGTCAGTCTGTCTGAACTTAAAGCTATAATTTCGAAAGGTCTATCTTTCCAAAAGGTCTATCGTTCCGAAAGGACTGTCTCTTTCCAAAAGGTCTATCTTTTCGAAAGGACTGTCTCTTTCCAAAAGGTCTATCTTTTCGAAAGGACTGGCCTGGCCTGTAGAAATGCTCCAGGGCTCAGAAGCGACCTTTCGGAAATTAATCTTTCTGATTTTACGGTAATTGCGGCCGATGGGGCTGCTGCTGTACTAATGGACATGGACATTGTGCCTGAGGTCATCTGTACCGACCTTGACGGCAATTCCGAAGCGGATATTGAAAAATAGAATCTTTTTGCAAATAGGGTTCAGTAATCCTTACCCACATCCAGGGAGATAATGTTTATAAATTGGAAGAATATGTGCCCCTTCTCAAGCACTTTAATGGCTGCCTGGATAAAGCGTTCTGATAAAGTCTACAATTTTGTAGGATTTATTCAGGGAGACCGATTAGTTTTTATTGTAAAGGAGTTCATGACAAAAAAGATTAAACTTGTCGAATTTGATTTTGAAGACTCAAGAGCGAACCTGGTTAAGAAAAAGAAGTTGAAGTGATCGAGATAATTAATTGAAATGTCAAGGTTCAATGGAAAATTTATCTTCTTTAGAATGGTTAAGGTGCAGGAAGTCAAGAAATTCCCAAATATGCATTCTTTGAATAAATCTAGCTTTTATACTTCTAGAAAAAAAATACTCATTTTAATTAAAAATATGAGGTATTATGGTTTGGATTCAAAATAATATTTTCACTCATTTCAGTAAATTATCCTTTTATATAGATTATAACTACATTAAATAGCTAAATTCAACTTATTTTTTAAAAATAATCTATATTTCCTAGTAAAAATAGAAAAGTAAATATTTAAAAGTTTTTTTATCAGCATTTTTAGATATACCCACAATAGTGATCAAATAAAAAAGTAATTCCATATTTCCCCGTCAAATTCGCCCAGATTTTCCAGGACTATTTAATTGTAAGTAAAATTTATTCCATATGCTTTATATAAACTAAAACTATATGTTTAATATGCCTACTAGCAATTAAAACTTAGATATATCAGCCTTAAAATTAAGATAGGCTTTCAAAAAACATTGTAATAAGTTAATTGCTAAAAGTAGCATATAGTGTTAATATTTGGGAAAAAAATGGTTATAATAGCCACATTTCAAGATTAAGTAGACAAATCCTATGAATTCACTTTATCTTGAACTGTTTCCTATTCAAAAAGTGCCCAAAGAGAATAATGAATATCAATTGAAGATCGGGAGGAAATTGATGTATATCCAGAACTTTGTGATTATTCTGTGCCAGAAGTTCAAAGTCATTTTCAACGACTGGTTCTAAGCAGACTTGTTGAGTAGATTGATGGGTAAAAATCTCATAGGCACTAGTTTAAAATAATAATTCTCTAGGGTTACTTTATCTTAAATTGGTGTCTATGTAAAAATCCCTTAGGAAGAGTACAGCGTTAAAAGTGGAGGGAAATATATTGGTATTACCGCGTTTTCATGTAAATTTTAATTTAATTATCGCCATATTAAAGGAAAATTTCACTATATATATTTAAACCATATATACGTGAAATTTTTGGCTATAAAATAGCAAATATGAAAAAATATAAAAAGCATACAAAGAATACGAACGGAGGAAATACAATGATCCCAATAATTCAATGGCAAGATTTTAACATAAACATTACATTAGTGCTCATAGCACTTTCAGAGAGATTCAACATAATTTTCAACTGAGTTTTACAGATGTTCAAAGAGTCAAAAAAATGTCTGGAAAGTTGAGTCATAAAGAGGTAAACTCATGTCTTAGAGAGTTTATTGCCCTTCTAATTTGAAAAATTCAAAAAATATTTGCAACACCTGCTACTGTAAGAGATTGAAAAATGATCATAATAGCCACCAGTTCAAGATAATACTGACAAATCCCATGAATTCACTTTGTCTTGAACTGGTGGCTACATAACGAATACGCAGCTACATAACGAATACGCAGAGGAAAGCGTACACATATAATAGAGCTGATTAAAATATAACAATAACGTTTCCAGTAAATATATTCCATTAATCACATGCTTAGAGGACACTTTAACATATGTCTTAAATGATGCCTGTTTTAACAGAACGGACTATATAACAGGTCTGTCTTAATAGGCTTGTCTTTTTCTGAATAAAACTAAAGTGGCCCGATCAAAAAGAGAAACATCAAGCTTGTTTCATTATTTTGAGTGGATAACTCGTATTCATCACCCAAATGTTAAAGTAATATATCAATCTAGAAACGTTTGTTATTGATAATCAAACACAAGCTTAATGTTTCTCTTTTAGATCTAGCTACTTCATAACTGAACAATTATTTTCAACTTATAAAAACAACAAAGAGACGAATATGTAGTATTAGTTGCCTTCCAAATAAGCATTATCTGTCCAGCTCTCATAGACTTGACAGAGTTCTAAAACTGCTATTGTGTAGTCTATGGGATTTGGCCTTCTAACAGGCTTTGAATCATAATGAAAATTTATCTTAGCTCACTCCATA
>DUGT01000064.1:5046-8214 GCA_013331275.1 Methanosarcina sp.
AAGTGATATAATTATAAAAATTAATAGAATATATCAATAAATATATTCTGGTATTTATATTCTAGTTTGGAAATTTAAGCATTTTAAGTGCTTTTTTAATATAAATTTAATATAGACGTGTTTTTAAGTTTCCCGGTTAAAATGGCTCTGATTTTATATTACGGTTTAATAATTAGTAGAATATATTCGTTCTACTTTATATAAATTAAGCTCATATATGGTAATATCTCATAGGCGAATAGATATTAAGAGTTAATTCTGATATTAAGATAAACTTCTAATATATAGTCGTCTTTGAGAATAAAATCTACAGGGGGGAAAACTACAATGAACTTTACTCTTACAATTGGACCTATAGCAAGCGTTGGACCTATTGCAGCTTTCATCGGAGACTTTAATCAATGTCTTTTCAATTTCTAATCTCCTAAAGAGAGGATGGGCAATTAGTAATCCTGTATCGAGACACGAAAGTGTAAACATTTTCTTATCCTGCTAATAAGGATAAGAAAACTCAAAAACATTTTTTGATAAAGTTTTTATCTGCTCCTAGAAATTTATCTCATAATATTTACTCCAAAAATAGGCCCCAAAAGTCCACAAATGCATAAAAAAGAATGAAATAAGTAGTCATTATTAAGAGAGGATGGGCAATTCTTAATTTAGAATCTAGAAGTTAAACCGGAGGGAGAGCAAGAATGACTATTGGAAGTATTAACTTCATTGATTGTACACAATTCAGCGTATTCATTGGCTATTTTAATGAATGCATTTTCTCTTAATGAATGCATTTCCTAAACTCTCCTAGAGAGAATAGACAATTAGTAATCCTGTACCGAGACACGAAAGTGTAAACGATTTTCTCTTGTAGTCCTCGGCTAATATCTGATGACTACACTTGCAGTTTTCGGCCAACGAGAGAGTTTATCCCAAAACCAATTCCATTCCCAAATTTATACTATTTTCATGTTAGAAATTAGAGTGATTCCAAGTTCAAGGTTTTGAGATAGGCTTTGACAGAATATTGATGTATTAAAAATATCACATGTTAAAATCACATGTTAAAAGAATTAAAAAAATTACATATTACATATTACAAAATACAAAACTGAAATTACTATTGTTTGAAAATTTCATGAGCTGTTGTCAATGTTCGCTCAGATCATCTACTGAGAACTAGACAACTGCTTTTCTCCGCACCCGATTAGGAATACCCTATTTAGAAATTACGCAATTGAAGAACAAAATCAATTACGACAAAGACTGTGGCTTAAAGCCAAATTTTGGACAGTTGACGGTTTTATGTCGTTGGTTTTTTAGTTCAATTGCGTAAGTCCTGATATTGAAACAAAAAATTACTTTAAATTACCTGAAAAAAATAGTCATCGTTAAGAGAGGATGGGCAATCCGTAACTCCGAATCGACGACTACTTTACTTTTTTTATAAGTATTCCCACGTTGGGATGTATATATATGTGTATGCATATATATTAGATTTACTTGGAGCACTAGAATTTTTTAAACATTAAGGAAGAATATAGATATACGTACAAAGCTTTATAAGTGTTTTAAAGCTTATTGTCTGTTTGTTAACTAATTATGTAAAAGTGCTGTATCCTGAAATAACTCCGCAAATTCAAAACTATTTTAAAGTTTAAGACACGAGGTAACAACAGGCACACAAAGAGTTAAACGCTGAATAAATTCCAATTCTGTTTTGATGTTTGAAGTGACTATGTAAAAGAAACAAACTCAAAGTTAAATTAAAATATTTGGCCACTTGCGCACAATATATTAATAAAAAACTAAAACATAGTTTTATATTATTTATAGAAATAATTTCTTGAATTCCAGAAGGTCAGTCAGGAGTGAAATTGTTGAGCTCAAGAGCTCCATATCAGATTTCCGGGAGATCCAAAAGAAAAAGCATTTTATGTTTTATAGGCCTGCATAAATGGAAAAGAAGCGGTGGTTTGAATATTTATTCTTCAAATGTGAGAGAAAAGTATTTCGTGTGTACACGTTGCGGGAAGACAAAAACAGTTTATGAACCAAAAACCAAATGAAATCTAAAAAGCCCTGTTAAAGGAAATTTCATATTTAGCTGCTGATCTCATATTCAGCTGCTGATCTCATCCTTGTTTATAAGTGGGCCATACTGGCTCAATTATTTATATGTTTCCATGAATTTTTTTTAATCCCGTTAAATTAACACCTTACCTATACAGGTGCTTATAGAAAGCGTTATCCGACAACGAAAATTTTAAGCTCAATAGCCTGCAAATATCTCTTCTATTTTGTAAATTTTCCAGTTTTATGTTCTCAAGTTATTACCGGATGAGAAATGTGTTAACGCCAGAAAAACTATATAATTCCGCCTCATAAATTATTTTGATAATATGCAAAATTTTGATAACAAGCAAAAATTAGAGCCTCTTACCCTGATCTTCAGCCATCAGAATTTCTTTCAAAATACTCCAGATTTAATCCCCAGAGAGATTTACCCCTGCTTTTCCCTGGAAGGCAGTGAAATTAAACTCATCTCTGGACCCGCTCATGCAGGTAAAACCACTTTCATGAGGCAGGTTGCCAGTAACCTGGTTGGAGTAAAAATTTATATTGATTTTGAAGACAATCGGATGCAGGAGCTGGGATCTGGATATTTACAGGCAATTGAGGAGACTGCAGCCGAAATTCGCAAAAAAGAAAATGAAGGCGAAGAGGGGCAAATTTTCTATTTTTTTGATGAAATTCAAAATCTTCAGGGGTGGGAGAGCTGGGTTGACAGGCTTCACAGGCAAGGGGCAGAAATTTATCTAACTTCATCGAGATCAAAATTAATAAATGAGTTTTCTTCCAGGTTTCCAGGTAGATGTAGACATTTAAAGCTTTTCCCGTTATCTTTTAAGGAATACTTGCTGATTAAAGGTAACGAAATTCAAGGGCCTAATTTTCTAACCACTTCCAGCGATGAACTGTTATGTATGTTTTTGCAGTATTTCGAAAATGGTGGTTTTCCGGATGTGATCAAAAACAATGACATCAGTCTTTCCCGTAAATATTTTGAAGAAGAGTTAGAAAAAGGAGATGCAGACGGGTATGATATCCAGAAGTTAAAAAAGCTTACCATATTCCTGATCTCGAATATGGCTTCGGAGTACTCTCTTGAGA
>DUGT01000064.1:8452-15399 GCA_013331275.1 Methanosarcina sp.
ATTCCTTGCAAGGTTTATGCAGGCGATACCGGCTTTTTCAAGGCAGTATATCCAGGCTACCCTGACAGTCTTGGGCTGAGATTTGAGAACCTTGTATTCCTTGAACTGCTGAGAAGGGAAAAACAGGTATTCTACTTCCAGAACAAAAGAGGATGTGATTTTGTTATTAAGGAAAAAGACAGTCAGAAAGTTTCAGCTGCAATTCAGATCTCGGTTTGCTTCGGAAACCCTGTAGTGAGGGAAAGAGAAATTCTGGGACTCATGGAAGCCCTGGATGAGTACGACCTGGAACAGGGGCTTGTTCTGACTATGGACGATGAAGAGACCATCCAAGTTAACGTCAAAAACGGAAAGAAAATAATCATGGTTAAACCGGTATGGAAATGGATGCTAGAGTGAACTATCACTCATCCAAAGACTGAGTGGCTTCTTGGTTGATTCTAATTTTATCACAAAACTGCTCCGTGCTAAACCACTTATAGCCTGTGCCAAGTGATAGTCTTTAACCATATCTTTCACATTCAGAGTTTCCATGGCTATTGCCTGGTTTTCGCTAACGAATCTAAAAGAGAGTTTGTTCTGGAAATCATTTATCTGATTTGTTATTTTATCGTGGAGCACAGCAAGCCTTTGTTTAGTTTTTACTCTGTTATTAGAGCCTTTCTGTTTTCTGATACTCTTTTAGAATATGAAAAACACAAAAGGAATATCGGAAAAGTATTATGGGGTGAAAAGATGCTATCGAGTGAGGGATATTTTGCATTTACAATCAGAAAGGTGAGTAAAGAAGCTGCCGAATATTAAATACGGAATAAGGGTTGAAGTTGATACCTATATCCCCTGATCTAAAAAATCGAAGGTTTTACGATTCGTAATATAAAGAAAGAACCGAGTAAAAAGAGAACATTCATGTAAAATGTTATAGATAATTTCGATAAACCTCAATTTATGGCTGGTTGCTTATAACTGGTATATGAGTAACTTCTTGACGTTAGAGATTTATCGAAGCTCTCTGTAATAACTTCAGAACCTTGCGGAAACATACAACAAAAGGAAAAATAAAAAGAAGCCGGAAAGTTAACTTCCCATACTTAATTTTTTATTCGGGATTTTTCTCGAAATCATAAAATCTTAAGGGGATAGTTCAGGCTTCTTTTATTCTCAAATCTCTGTTTGTATTTTTGATGTTTCTATTCTCATTTGATACTGAAACTTCTTACACTGAAATTTCACCAAAAATGGCATCTTTTTCCACAGCTGTTTCCTCTTTTGCTTCTTTCTGGGAATAAAACCATAGCGGAATATAGAGACAAAGCACGAAAAAGCCTATCTCTGTAGTAGCCCAGCCTAGTTCAAGGCTGTTGAGGTAAATTATCCCTACCAGAAAGAAGGGGACATTCAAAATTACCGTGATCAGTGCTACGTTTTTCCAGCCGAGTAGGGCTTTAAAGGGTCTTTCTAATGTTGAAAGCTCAGGGTCATTCCTTACCTTGAAATACGTATAGAGACTGACCCCGTTAGCACACATATATCCGATTGCAGAAGCTGCAAGAATTGCAGTAGGATTTCCCAAAAGGATTAAACACATATTGAACATGGCATCGGCAGCCATCGCGTTCATCGGGTGCCCATGAGAGTTAAGTTTGCTTAAAAATGCAGGAAGGTTGCCTTGAACTGACATCGAATTAATTGACCTTGCAGAGGAGAGAAATGCAGTCTGGATAATCAGTAGCGTGGCTCCAATAAGCATTATTATCGAGATGGAAGCCCCAATAGAGCCCAGAGAAAGATTTGCAAGAGGAAGCATAGGAGACACAGGCTGGGCAAGTACTTCATCAACTCCAAGAGTGCCTATTACAGATGTCTGGACCAATACATAAAGCACGAGACCGATTCCTCCGCAGACTAGCAGTGCTTTTGGAGTATCAGTATTGGGGTTCCTGTATTCTGGCCCTTATTTCTCAAAGAATAACTGACGATTGTCTTCATATTTTATTAGGAAGGCAGTAAGTTATTTCCTATAAGTTATATATAAGTTTCTAAAAGTATATACTAATGCCTAAAAAATATAAAGAAAAGAATAAAAGGGAAAGAAAAATGAATAATAAAGCTTGTTAAGAATATTTTTTAAACTAAAAAAATACTAAGATTGGAAATAGCTTTGATAGTAAAACATTCCGTAGACTGTATTGTTTGTAGACACGAATTATTATTCTTCATTAAGAGTATCTTTTAAGAGATCAAGTATATATTTAATTATCAAATAAGAGTATTAATAGGAAAATGAAGAAAATAGTGTACTATCCTCAAGATAAAAGGACCTGAAAATTCTTTCTTAAAGAAAATAGAATACGCTATTTTTCTATCTAATAAGTTAATTGAAAGCCCTGGTTACTTCACTACAAATTAACGAGTTTAAGGAATAACATATTTGACAAATATATTTGTCAAATAAATTTGTCAAATAGTAAATTAAAGAATTAATCATCTAAAGAGTTATATTTGGGGGAAGGGAGTATGGAAGTAAAAAGTAGAAAACATACGGAAAAAATACATACAAATCCAAAAAGCATCTGGAAAAGCTTTTTTAAGGATAAGACACACGGAGGACATAGATATTCATCTGAAGAGTTTCTTGCTATGGAAGCCAGAGAAAAATTATTCCACCTCGATGGAGGCAAATCACTGCTTGATTTCGGGTGTGGCTCTGCAGAACTCCTGACTTACTATGCTCCTGAATATGAACAGCTTTTAGGAGTAGACTTTTCTCCATCCATGCTTGGAGAAGCAAGTAAAAGAATCAGTGAAAAAAATTGTAATAATATCGATCTTATACTTGCTGACCATGAGACTCTCTGGGAGAACCTGGACTCAGACTTTGATCGAATAACTGCAGCTGGCGTAGTCCAGTATTTAACCTTTGAAGAAATTGATGACTTTCTTGCTAAGGCATCAGAGTATCTCAGTACGGACGGTAAAATAGTATTTTTTGACATACTGGACCCACGATTATACCCATTGTGGAAACTAGGAGTGTTTACACCGAACGCTGGACTTTTAAAAGCCTTATACAGGATAGGTTGCGATTTTCAGACTTCAGTCACAGCAACCTTAAAAAATCGTCCGAGAGATATTTCCGGTTTTACCCACAACCCTTATAAAATTCAGAAAATTGCAAACAAAAATGGTTTTGAGATGTGCTATGTACAATCAATGTACTACGAGTATAAATATCATGCAATAATGTTTCGAACTTAAGCGGGAATTCATTGGAAACTAAATCTTACTCAATAGCAGGCTAATCCCATCTAATATTTTCTAACTATATCTAACAGTATGGCTGTGATCAGATCATCTAATAGTATCTAACTATCATATCTAACTATATTATGATCAAATCATATAAATAGCATCTAACCATCACTATATTGTGATCAGATCATCTAATAATACTTAACTATCATACCCAATACTATGTTGTGATCAGACCAGTATTATCTACTATCAAACCAGTAAGTCCTCAATCCCTGCCTCTCTTACAATCTTTATCGCCTTAGCCTCTTCTTCCGGAGTCAAGAGGCGTCCAATTTCCGGATATTCCATAGCTCGGTAACATGGCCTGTACTGAAACATCAAGTTGAACCTGATCTGCGGGATATGTTTTGCAACCCATTCGGCAATAGGCTTTGTACAGCATTCCAGGTGGCCTGGAAGGACAAGGTGACGAAGGAGAATTTCTGCGGTTTCGTAGGCAAATTCAAAATTTGGCTGCACGATTTCCAGGTAATTTTTTATTTTTGAATATTTCCGGGCGCATGCATTATTTCCGTACTTAAAATCTCCCAGGTAAACATCCACAACTCCTTCGAGGAGCTCTGCAACTTCAGGGGAATGATACATATTTGAGTTCCAGATCACAGGCGTATTTACAGAGATTTCCCGCACTATCTTTAGCACATTATGCGTATGTGGAGTAGGGGTAACGAAATTCACGTTTCTGGCCCCATGCACTCTCCGAAGGTCAATCAGTTTTGCAAGCTTCCTGGGCTCAGTTCGGGTCCCGGCTTCAGGATTAGTTGAGATATCCCAGTTCTGGCAGTAAACGCAGGCAAAAGCACAACCTGTAAGAAAAATCGTATGAGAGGGTACAAGCTCAGGTTCCTCTCCCATGTGCAGAAACTCAGAAGCGTAATTGGAAGTATCAGCTAGCCTGCAGAAGCCTTTTTCGCCGGCTTTCCGGTCAACCTCACAGCACCACCCACAGCACTGGCAATTAGACAGCATTCTGTCTGCAATCTCAACTTTAATATCAAGAAGAGAGGTACTGGCTTTCGGAAGTGCCAGGAAGCTTCTTGTAAAAAGTGTCAGCCTGTCATTCGCATCTTTATAAGTGAGGGCTTTTGCGGCTTCTAGTTCAAGGTGTTCTTTAAGTTTTCGATACTCTACGATCTCATTGCGATGAATTTTCCTGAGTTCTTCAAGCGGCATGCCCGGATCAAACTGGACCGGAATCCTTTCGGATATTTTAAAAAGGGCAGGCATTTCATCTCTGTGCACCTTAAAGTAACGTTTCAGATACTTCGGGGCTGCCATACTGGAATATTATTCCACATGGGTTAAAGGCTTATTGTCTATTTCTTCCGAGTCTTACTCTAATATATAGTTCTAATACTTAGTTCTGATTTAATACTTAGTTCTGATTTCCTGTTCTGATTCTCAGTTCTGATCCCTAATTTTGATTTTCAGTTCTGATTCTCAGTTCTGATTCTCAGTTAAGATTTATGATCCTTGATTCCTAATTTCAAGTTTTTCTGGTTTCTCAGCTTCGAATTAATAGGTATTATATATATTTTAGAAACTATGCGAGTTTTTCAGGCTTTTCGCAGGCAAGGTTATAAGAAGAAAAAGGTTTTTAACACATTTTAGCTGCTATCTTCAAGCAACCCTTAAAATTTACATGAGCAGGTTGAGAACAAAAATGGAATGGATCTTCCTTTTTATCGCAGGTCTTTTTGAGGCAGCCTGGGCAATCGGGCTGAAGTATACTGAAGGTTTTACAAAGCTTTATCCAAGCATCTTTACTATCGTATGCATGTTTCTTAGCTTCTATTTCCTTTCCCAGGCCCTGAAGACTCTGCCAATAGGGACCAGTTATGCAGTCTGGACCGGAATAGGTATTATCGGTACTACGATTCTCGGCGTCCTGCTCTTTAATGAGCCAATGGACTTTGCCAGAGCTTTCTGTATTATTCTGATTTTTTCAGGGATAATCGGGCTCAAAATAATTTCTCCATAATACGTTGCAGTCTGCATAATACATTACAGAGGTCCTGTTCTTTTTCAGGATCTTTCCTATACTCCTTGAAGGCAGCCCTTTTCTGCAGTGGAGAGCCAAAAATTAAAAACCTGCAAGACAATTTATTATGGGATTAAACCTGAGAGTTGCTTCATTTTAGATTTTATTTTACCTTTTGATCAGGTAGTCAAAAGTTAGCTTTGAAGGTGACCTCAGGAGGTTTTTGGGGGAATATTCTGGTTACGCTTGACAGCACGACAATTAGTCTCTGGGACTTGATGTCCCTTTTGTTTGTACTCCTGTTTCTCTATGCAATAATTTACCCGCAATCTCAGATAAAACAAATCCGATTGCGACGCATGACAAAATTGAAAGCTCTGGAAAAAAGCCACGGCTGCAAAGTGCTTACTATGATTCACAGGCGAGAGGCAATCTCTCTTTTCGGACTGCCTGCCTACCAGTACATAGATGAAGAAGATGCCGAGCAGATCCTGCGCTGGATAAGAAAATACAAAGATTATCCACTTGAACTGATCCTGCATACTCCTGGCGGGCAGCTCCATTCCAGTATCCAGATTGCACGTGCCCTGAAGCGGCACCCGAAAAATACGAAAGTTATTATTCCGCACTATTCAATGTCAGGAGGCACAATCATAGCCCTTGCAGCAAATGAAATTGTGATGGACAAAGATGCGGTTATCGGACCAATCGATCCCCAGGTAGGAGATCTCCTGCACGGAACTTATCCAGCCCCTTCCTGGATTTATGCCGCAGAAACAAAAAAAGAAAAAGCCGACGATACGACCCTTGTTATTAGCGATATCTCAAGAAAAGCCCTCAAACTTACTAGAAATGTTGCAAAAGAACTTCTTGAAGGCAAAATCCAGCCAGGTCCCACCGGAGAAAGCAGGCTCGATGAAGTAGTTGAAAAACTGGTCAGTGGAGAAATGATCCACAGTGCTCCTCTCTCGGCCGGCGAGGCAAAAGAAATCGGGCTTGCCGTCAGTACGGACTTTCCTGAGGACGTGCACGAGTTTATGAAGCTTTTCAAGCCTGTAAAAAAGAGTGTGGAATACCCAGAATAAAAACTGAAATGAAAGTTAGATTGAAGGAGTATTAGCTTGCAGAAGTGAAGTTAAAAAGTTTAGGACTTGGAAAGAAGCTTATAACCTGTTAAATTTATAAATTAATATATAATATCTATTTAACCTATATTTCTCTAAAACTTTTGTTCAGGCTCCTGTAAGTTTTATTCAAACTCCTGCTTTCCTCACCCTTGCACTCTCTTCACTCAGCCCTGCCCAGATAACCTTATACTTCAGATAATCAAGCACAGGATAATAGAGGCTACGGTCAAGCCCGAAACTCTCAAAGACCTTTACCACATCGGCGTAAGTTTCTACTAACCCTGGTTTTTCAAGTCCCATGTCAATTTTCTCAAGCAGCTTCCTGTGAATTAAGTAGTTTTCAAGGAGAGCGTAACCTCGATATTTCTCCAGATCTTCGAATTTTCCGAATTCTTTAATTTTTCCGAATTCTTTGGCTTTTCCTGATTCTCTGAGTTCTTCTAACTCTCTTGCTTTTCCGAACTCTCCAGTTCTTTCTGACTCTCCGGATTTTCCTGGTTCTCCGGCTTTTTCCAGTCTTCCGG
>DUGT01000064.1:15514-31012 GCA_013331275.1 Methanosarcina sp.
CCAGTCTTCCGGCTTTTTCCAGTTCTTCAGCCTTTGCAAGTCTGTCTGCAACCACTTCCTTTAAGGCATCCGGCATAACTCCTTTTTCAGATGCGATTTCCTCAAGGTTTATCAGTTCTCCCGAAATAGAGAATTCCATATCTTCCAACCTTGTCCTGTCTTCTGAAAACTTTTTTTCCTCGTACTTCCTGAGTATCTGCATGACCTCATTTGCCGGGATTTTCTTGTCAAAGAAGATAACTTCCTGCGAAGGGAAATCCTTTTCAGAACACTTGAGTTTCCTGTCAATCAGGAGAATCACAGGTTCCTTTACCTGCTTGAGTTTCTCAATCTTATTTTCAAGATATTCGGGGGTCCAGAATCCCACTATTTCCAGATATACCCTCATTCCGTCCCTTTGGAGGGAGAAATCCGGAACAAAAGCGTATTTACCGGCTTTAAGAATCGTTGGCTCCCTTTTAATCTTCCAGCTTCCCAAACTGAGGCTGCCAAATATCTGTTCAAGCGTGCTGTCATAGGCCTCTTCTTCGGCGTCGATTTCCTCAATTCCGATGTCTTTTACGGCTTCTTTCCTGGTTTCTTTTTCGGCTTCATATATTCCCTTTTCTTCTTTAATTTGAATCCCCGTAGAAGTAGTCTCAGGGTACATGGCTGCTTCAGGAGTAATTTTGAAAAGCTTTTCCGAGTCGTCAAGGGTAAAATCCAGGACGCGCTTCCCCTGGTAGCCTTTATAGAGAATACCTGATTTGAGCCTCCAGCCTTTTGATCTTAACAGGGCAGGAAAGATTTTTGCAAAGGAGTTTCCATAACGTTCCGAGATCCGAAAAAGAGATGCAGGCCCGTCAAGATGCAGGTGGACGGCTTTTAGTTCGTCAAATTTTTCTTTGGTTTTTCCTTCTTTGGTTTTCCCTTTACTTTCTTCATTTCTTTCTGTATCCCTATGGCTTTCTCTATCGATTTTGTCTCTTCCCTCTTCAGTATCTTCCAGGGAGTACATAAGCCCGGAACGAAGAATTTTCCAGAGAATTTTCTGAAAATCGCCCTTTATCCAGATGTCAAGGTCAACTGCTTTAAAGAGCAGAGTCTGAGTTAGGGAAATATTATACTGTTTCAGGAGTTCTGCCGGAGAAAGGGGTACGAAACTTTTGACGATCTGGTTTTCCTCAAGGTCCGCCCAGAGTGCCTTTTCAAGTTCCTTTACCGAAATTGAAAGCTTTTTTGCAGCTTTTTGCAGAGCTTCTTTTTTCTCGGCAGGAGAAAGGGCCATGCCACCGCAGGCTTCAAAAACCGTTTCCCTCGCCAGAGAAGGGTCAACGGCTGCATCCGTTTCTATAACAGTGCGCCTTCCAAGCAGCTGGGAAAGTCCCCTGATAAAGCGGTAATTCATTTCCTCGTAACCATCAAGTTCAGCCAGAAGATCCCCATAGGTTTTTCCGATATGCTGCTCGAAAGTTTCTATCAAAAGCCTTGAAAGTTCCAGGTTTTCGGAATCAAACGCTGCGTATACAGGCTTTATTTTCCCTCCGGAAATGCGGGTTACAAGAAGGTCAGAAGTGAGCAGGTGAGCCGCCCCCTGAGCTTTTTTCTTTCTTCATCTTTTTTTCCTTTTCTGATTCTCTCTTGATCTTTTTTTCTTTTTCTGATTCTATCTTTATTTATTTTTCCTTCACTGGTCTTCCAGAGCCTTTGCGGTTTGAAACAGCTTCTTTTCTTCTTCTGGCAGTTCCGGCTTCTGTCGTTTCTTCGGTTATAATTTCATAGAGAATAGCTTCTTTTCCTTCTTTCTTTCTGAGAATCCTTCCAAGGCGCTGGATATATGCTAATTTGCTCCCTGTGCCGCTTGCTATAATCCCTACATTTGCCTCAGGAACGTCAATTCCCTCGTCAAGCACCTTTGAAGTGACCACAGCTCTGTATTTTCCTTCCCTGAACTTCTCAAGGATGGAACTCCTTTCTTTTGCAGGCGTCCTGTAGGTAATTGCAGGAATGAGAAATTCCCTGGAAATCCGGTGGACAAGCCGATTATGTTCTGTAAAAATAAAGATCCTGTCTTCCCGATGTGCTTTAAGGACCTCGTTAAGTTTTTCAAGTTTTGAGTCGGTATTGAAAGCAAGTTCTCTGGCTGTGTTTCTTGCAAGAAGGGCTTTTCTGGCTTCAGGATCTCTTCCACTTCTCATGACCAGTTTCTGAAAATCCCCTGGCCCCTGAAGAACTATTCCGGTTTTCCGGAGATAATCTGTATAAACCGAATAAAATTTGTCGTATTCTTTCCTCTCCTCATCCGTAAGTGCAACAGCTATCCGTTTGATCCTGTAAGGGGCAAGGTGTCTGCCTGCAAGTTCCGATACGTGTTTTTCGTATACTTTTCCCCCTACAAGCCTGCTAAGCTCCGAGTGTAACTCATCTTCCCGTTCGTAAGTGGCTGTTAGCCCAAGCCTGTAAGGCGCTGCGGAAAACTCGGCAATGCTCCTGTATCCGGCTGCAGGCAGATGATGCACTTCGTCAAAAACAAGGAGACCGAATCTGTTCCCAAGAGTTTCGGCATGAATATAAGCAGAGTCATATGTGGAAACGGTTATCGGAAGAATTTCCTTTTCCCCACCCCCAAGCTTTCCTATTTTCATTAAAAAAGCTTCTTCAAGCTGTTTTTTCCATTGTTCAAGCAGGTCAAGCGTCGGGACAACCACAAGGGTAGAAGTATTGCAGCCTGCAATTGCTCTTATTCCAACAAGAGTTTTTCCGCTTCCTGTTGGCAGGACAAGCACTCCCCACCTATTGTTTTCTCCCCAGGTCACAAGAGCCTCGGCCTGGTAATCCCTTAACTTAAGTTTCTTTCCGGAAGCTTCATAAGCTGCTGCTAAATCCGGACATGGAAGAAGATCAAGCACTTCGTCTTTAAATTGGACCTTAGAATTTTTCAGATAATTTATTATATCTCTGTAATAAAGAGCAAGAGCCCTGAAACTTCCGCTTCTTTCATCCCAGACTGCATTGGGAACTCTCACATTACCTTCTATAAGAAGTGTCCCCTGCTTGAAACTGATTTTGATCATTGTTTATTAAAAGTCTGGACATTATATATAATCCACGGGAATCTGTACATTTTCTAATGGCAGGATGGCATTTAGTTTTTTGATTTGTTGCTTGAATGGAAGAAAGAGAAACGATTGAAAATTGGATGACTAAGATTAACTAAGTTTTAAGGTTAAAGTCCTAACACAATCAGAAGTGTTTAAAAACTTACGTGCTGTGCGAAATTAGACAAATTTTCTAGTCTAATGTGATATAGTGACTATTCTCTGAATATTTACCACTAGAGAAATATGTGCATTTTATAATAATAAATTAATGTATATAAATAGTTGTTAAGGCAAACTGCCAAACTTGTCTTTATTGAACATGAACGTAAAATTCACCTTGTTGCCGTCTTTTGAATACGTTCTACGAAGCCTGAACTTAATTAACAATGTGCTCTGATAGTTGGATCTAGACCTTGAAGAATCGCCTGAGCATAGTCTTTGGGATCATGCTTTACTTTAAATATATCGCTGGAATTCCATATAAAACCCCCATTAATGCCTTTATCGGTTTGCTTAAGTTCTCTGAAAATATCTTGAACTTCTTCAGGAGATTGATATAAGCACCAGTAGCCTGGAACGATAAAAGCTTCCGAGTCTAAAATTCCAAGTGGTGAAGGATAGCTTATTATTTTTTTAGCCCAAACCTCGGGATTATTACCACTACCTCCATCATAGCACTGTAAATTAAACCAACTAACAATTTGTTTAGAGTCATTTTTGGCATAGACCTGCACCAGACAATCGAGCCAAAAGTCTTCATCACAATAGGGACAATATGTAATGATCTTTACATATTTGTCTAATTCTAATGTAAGTTGGACAATTGTATCCGTGTAATTTTCAAGTGGAAACTCTTCCAAATCAAAATCAAAACCATCAATAGGCAACTCGTCAATCAACACTTTAAAATTAGTTAAAAGGGTTTCTTTGCCTGTACTTGAAGCGAACATATCTTTAATGTGTTTAAAATCTGACGTGCCACCACTACTGAGACCTAAAACCACTGTTTTTACTAAGTTGCCGGACTTTAAATTATTGATAAGTTTTGGTAAGTAATAATACTGTTTTTCAAACATTCCATTTTGCACTATAAGGTTATCGTTATAGTATAAATCACCTTTTTCATTGACATGGATTGTCCATAAAATTACGGTAGTAAAACCTGAGTTTAAAATTGCCTTAAACTGTTGTTGATTCTTACAATACTTATCTTCATCGTCAAATAGACCATACTCATACAAAACAGCATTATGTTGACTGCTCATAATATTTTCCCCTTTTTTGGTAATTTTATAACTGTTCTTGATTAATACTTGTAACTTTCTTACCTCATTAACCGAATTGAGAGTTTTTTTAACAAGTTATCAGTTATTAAACATATTTAAGGTTTTTATATACTAATCAAATTTTATGAATTCGACAATTATTCGTCTAACGTTCACGCAATTATTCTTTTTGACTTTTCGCTGTTTTCACTGTTTTGTATGGGCCGAAATAATTGCTCAGTTAGAAAGTAGTTCAAAAAGAGAAATATCAAGCTTGAATATGATTTTTAACCATAAATGTCCAAATTTTAGATATGATACTCTGACATTTAGGAGATAAATGTAAGTTACCCACTGTAAATAGCGAAAGGTCGTAAAGATTTATGTGAAGACTGATTGTGAGGAGTCTGGAGCAGGACGAAATATAACTGCCCGCCTCAGGTCAATTGTCGATGGGGAGATTCACAAGTACATTGAACTCCTGACCCAATCAATCCTGCGAAAGCACTTAACCGATAAAAAAAGCATGCAGGGCTCTTGGAGCTAACGCAATAGTGAGTGTTAGGTTCGAGTCTTCATAGATTGGCCAGATAGTGACCGAGCTAGTTTCATACAGCATGGCGGTTATGGTCGAAAAGGATGAAGGCCCTCAAATACGTTACGGTTAGTTAAAGGAAGGAAGAACATATTTCAAGCTTTTTTAAAAAAACTTTTTCAAAAAGTTAAAGATACTTTTTAGGTCCGTAGTTTCAGGGTTATCGGACTCTAAAATGAAGTAAGCTCACTTAAGTAAGATTAAAAAATTAGAATTCCGGTAAATAAGGCTGAGGAAGGAAAGATAGCTTCGCTTGAGGCAAATACCTGATTTCTTTTTTTCTTTTGTTCAGGTTATTTATAGTTTTATTCCAATATAAACATTAAAAAATTTATCTTTATCGTTAACTGGAGGGTTATTAAATGATACATCTATGGGAGTATGATACTCGCAAACTTGACGTAGTAATGCCAGAGATGATGGTAGAACTTGAAAGAATAGGGAATGAAGGCTGGGAACTGGTTTTAATCAGGAACGATATCAATGAAGAAGGCAAAGTGACTGCCATTTTCAAGCGAAAAAAAGAGAACGAGACTATAGCTTTATAACTCTATTTTAACTTTTTCTATCTTTTACTTGTTTATTGATAAGATTAAAGCAATTTTGAGTAGATTAAAGCAATTTTGAGTAGATTAAAGCAATTGTCTTATCGTGTTTTTTAAATTTTTTTTTCAGTCCATCAGTTCTGTAAAATCTATTGTTTATTCTTTTGCCGCATATTTGGAAAAAGAAACACAGTGAATGCGTTAACTTCAGCATGGATTTTCTTCCAGGCTGGAAATCTTTTAACAGTTTATAAAAAAGATATGCGTTCTCATCTGAGTATTTCTGGAAGTTCCGAACGGCACTTATTAGGTCTTGTTCAGGAAGAGGTTTGGTGTTAGACTCACGTGTTGCGAGTTTCTTATCTCTTCACTTTTAGAGTAGATTTTTCGGAGTAGGCGTTGAAGTATTTCTTGTGGAATAGGTCTTGCTATGTGGTCTTGTAGATGAGAACGCAAATTATACTATGCTCTCACCCTATATAATATTTTTAACAAGTAATATTATTCTAACTCTATTTTGTTGATATAGAGATCTAATATTTCTTTACTGGTTTAACATTATAGCATTAAGCTACGGTACCCTATGTAACTGGATGTAAATGTTACATCTGATTACCGTACGGTAAGCAAAGAAAAATGTCAACTCTTTCTAAAAGGCATTATAAAAGGCTGATTTATCCGAAAAAGGGCTCTGTCATCTCTAAACGGAACTCAGGTAAATAGATTCGGGTCCTGAAAATTCTTTGGAACTAGTGAGATAACCTAAAATGGGCAACTAATACCGACTTTGGGCATAGAGATCTATCAATTAAAGCTCTTAATATCGATTAATTAAGGTTTTAATATCGGTTTATAGTACCTGGATAGTCATAACTTTTTTAAAAATGAGGTGGCGTTCTCATCCGAAAAAACCTGGGAGTTCCGAATGGTATTCAAGAGACTCACTTTGTTGTAGTTGGGGAAGAGGTATTGAGGTACTTGACTCATGCGTTGCGAGTTTCTCTTTTTATCCCTTTTAGTGGAGTAATGTTCTGGAGTAGGTGCTTTTTGCTAGTGGGGTGTTAAAGGGATGAGAACGCAATTTATAATACGTAGTCATTATATATAATATTTTTAACAGTTAATCTTATTTTAGTTTCTTTTTTTTGTGTATCGATCTAATTTTAGTTTATTGATATAATGTTTATCTTATTGATTTAATTGCTATGCAATTTGTAAATGTTGTTTCTAATATGTGCTATTTTCATAGGCTTTTTCGAACTATAGCTTCTCTTAAGATAATATGCTGAAGTGATTCTACCTCTTTATTCCTTAGAACGAAGATATTATTTTCACCATTTCTTAAAAAATAGTCCACAAATCATTCTGTCCATATGACATAAAATCATGATTTCTCGGAAACACTGTAACAGAATCATAAAATTATCTTAATGTCTGGACAACACGTAAAATGTCTTTTGTAGCCACAATTATCCTTTCAAAAAGGTTCCCAGTCACTACAAAAAGATCACAATACTTTCCATTAGCCTTTTGCGCAAGATTTGAGAGAACTAAAAAGCAAGTCTCTGCAAGTTCTCCTTGGACTTTTGGATGTGGGGAGAATTTCATTCCTAAGTGTAAAACTCATCAAAAACTCCAATATTTTTTGGTATTTATATTAAATATTAGTTAAAGTTAAATAGTATGTGAAATGCTGATTAAATATACAAATATATTATATTTTATACTAAAGTTTACAAAATTATTAATTATTATTTTAATAAATATTCAAATTTTTATAAAAATTAAAATAATTGATATCTAAATAATATAAATTTCTCAGGTAATCATATGTCAGAAGATTCCTTTTCAACCCTCACTTCTAAACAAAAAGAAGCAATTGAACACACTTCAGGTCCTTTACTGATTCTTGCAGGTGCAGGTACAGGCAAAACTAAAACAATAACTGAAAAAATTGCCTTTATGATAAAGAAACAGGGAATTGAACCGGGAAAAATACTCGCTCTAACCTTTTCAAGAGAAGCTGCCAGAAATATGAAACAGAAAATTAGTGAACTTCTTGATCAAGGAGCTGATGTAAAGGTTAGCACTTTTCATGCCTTCTGTGACGAGCTGATCAAAAACAAGGCGGAAAAATGCGGAGTTTCTGAACAATTCACTATTTTTGAGGATATTGACACAGCCATCGTGATTTACAAAGAACTAGATACCACTTCAAGAAATGCAGCCCTATATTCTAAGACTATTTCAATGGCAAAAGACCTCAATATTCCAATAGATAATTTCAGAAATTATCTCCAAAAGAAGAAAAGATCTTTGCTTGAATTAGTTGAAGAAAGCAAGCTGGAACAGTTTTATACAGACTGCAAAATTAATTTGAATACATTTCATTTGAAAGAGAAAAACCAGCAGAAAGATTTAAAAAGCGAAAAGAAAAGCTGGCAGGACTTTATTGAACTCTATGAAGAATATCGCCAATATGAAGATTTCATAAATGCCTGGGAGATGTATGAGGAAAGAAAAAAAGCCTCGAATTGCCTTGACTATGGGGATCTAAACTTGATTGCCCTTAATTTCCTTAATAAATATGGCACAACCGAACTAAGTGATACATATTCTTACGTTATTGTTGATGAATTCCAAGATACGAACCACGTCCAGTTCGAGCTTATTAAGCGCCTTACTGAAAAGGAAACAAATATTACAGTTGTTGGAGACGTGAATCAGAGTATTTATGCTTTTAGAGGTGCGTTTTCAGATAACATTGAGGAGTTCAAAAAGCAGTTTGGAATTTCAGAAAATGATGTTATTAATCTAGATGTAAGTTTTAGGTCAACAAATAAAATTCTTAATATAGCTCACAGGCTGATTTCACAGAATTATCCCGAAGACAGAAAAAGTGAGTGTATTCTTCTCAAAAATTGCAATGGTGATAATGGGAAAAATGTTGTCATCCAAGAAACAAGAGACGATGGTGAGGAAGCCAGGAAAATTGTTGAGCAGATCGAGGCTTACACTGAAAAGGGCGTTCCTCTAAAAGAAATTGCAGTGCTTTACAGAACCCACGCTCAGGGGAGACAGATCAGACAGGCTCTCAAGAAACGTGGAATCCCTATAGTTGTGAAAGATGATTCTGATTATTTAAAACAACCCGAAATCAAGACTGTCCTCTCTTATCTTTACATATTAAACAACCTCACAAATCCCACTCCAAGAGGAACTGAAGCATGGTGGAGACTCTTTCACTATAACAACAGCCTCGATAATAGAGACTCCATCAGAATAGGGGAATATATAAAGAAAAACAAGATTTCGTTTCAGGAAGCCATCTATGATCGTCTTGATGAAATGGAATTAAGTGAAAATGGACGCATTACTATTGAAAAGGTAAAAGAAACAGTCAGGACTCTCAATGAGAAAAAACTGATGGACATTTCCGATCTTTTGCTTGAAATTTATGACTATAGTGGATTTGTGAGGTACCTTAACACGCTGGACACGCTGAAAGCGAGAGAAGCATTCCTGAACCTGAGAAACCTGCATGAAATGGCAAAGAATTTTGAGCAATTCCATAATAGAGAGCTTTTTGGCTTCATAGAGTATCTTGAGATCTTGGATGAAATGGGAGGAAACCCTGCATCTGCAAAGATTAGGGAGGAGGATGCAGTAAGCCTTATGAGCGTTCACGCAGCAAAAGGGCTTGAATTCAGTGTCGTTTTTGTAACCTGTATGGCAAAGGATAAGTTCCCTCTACTAAGAGGAGGGCAGGAACCTCTTATTCCTCTTGAAATTATGGATCGATACAAAGATCTCTTTTCAGCAGGCTTTAGTGAGAAAGATCTTGAAAAGGCAATTAAAGAGCGCAAAAAAGAGATAAAGCTGGAAGAAGAGCGCAGACTTTGCTATGTGGCTTTCACAAGAGCAAAAGAAGATCTAATCCTTACACTTTCTTTAGAATATGGAGGCAAAGAGAGAGAACCTTCCGAGTTTCTTACAGAAATAGGGTATGAAAACTGGAGAAATTTGGAGATTTGTGGAAAAGAAAACAAAAGCAGTAGTATGCAAATAGAAACCTCTTTTGATGCTCTTAACCTGTCTTATCGAAGAGACCTTGAAACCAAAGTCGCAGACCTTACAACGGACAATGAACTTGAAAGAGAGAAAAACAGGTGTATTCAACTTCTTATTAATGCTCTTGATAAGGATCTTGAGGAAGCTGTACACTATCTTATGGTACATAGAGCCTTAAGAGATGGGAAATGTAAGAACTATCTTGAAGAAATGCAGCAAAAATGGAGTCGAATAGATCCGGCTGAAAAGGCAGAGAAAATTCTTGAAAATTTGAAAACCAGAACCAATGGATTAAGATTTAATCCAGAAGCTTTCAGTTTTAGCTTTTCTGCCTTAAAAACATACGAAAATTGTCCAAAAAGGTATGAATTGCAGGAAATCCTGTGCATGCCTAGCCGGAAAAATGAAGATTCCACAGGAGTTATGACAAGGGGAAGTTTCGTGCATGAAGTGCTTGAAATAGCAGTTAAAGAAAAAGTTTCGGAAAAGAAGAAACTATATGAGATAGCTGAAACTCTTCATAAAGATCCCGAATGGATGGATGTAGATCTGGAATCCACCCTTCCTCTTTTTGAAGTATTCTGGCTCAGAAACAAAGACCGGATCTCAAATAACATTATGGTTGAAAAGTGGTTTTCAGTCCCTATAGAAGGCTTCATCTTCAAGGGTATAATAGACAGAGTTGATTTACTTACCCCCTCCACAAAAGAGGTCGAAATCATCGATTACAAGACCGGAAAGTATGATGTGAGTCCCGAAGACCGTTCAAGGCAGCTCCTGCTCTACGCACAAGGCTTTGAACACATGTACCACGGATACAGGGCGAAGCGACTGACACTTGACATGCTGGCCATGGAAAAACCTCGGAGTTTTGAACTGCAGGAGGATGGAGAATACAGGAGTAATGAAGGCAGAGTAAGCCCCCTTGACAGAGGGGCAATTGACTCTATGGTGGAGACTGCACGAAATATTGCCCATGATTACGAGCACGGATTTGAGAAGACGGAAGATCCAGAAAATTGCAAAGAATGTGGGTTCAGGCTGTACTGCCAGGGAATTGACCTATGAAAGCATCAAGTTTACAACCTGGGCTTCTGGGAATCTTTCAAAAAGCATCTGAGTAGATTAATAGTTGCTTTTACAATTGGTTCAAGAAGACAGTATGTTGTGTACGAATTAGTGAAGTTATTGAGGACTGTCTTTCTAAAATAATTTTCTTTACAGATGGACTGGGTTTTTACAAAAAAGGCTATCTGACTAGAAGTCCGTTTTTATTTGTTAGTGGCTACTTTACGAACTTAAAGGAGTTTGGCATAAAAGGTAGGTTAGA
This sequence comes from Methanosarcina sp., assembly GCA_013331275.1. Lineage (GTDB taxonomy): Archaea > Halobacteriota > Methanosarcinia > Methanosarcinales > Methanosarcinaceae > Methanosarcina > Methanosarcina sp11020u. The sequence goes on from DUGT01000064.1 coordinate 26,401, forward strand.
AGGAGAAAAGACATAAGGAAAGATAGAAACAATCAACCTTACGCCAAGTGAACGGGAGAAACAAAGCGAGATTCGATTTGCACAAATCTAATTATAGTCCTTTTATTACCTCAACAGCCGTTTTCACGTCCAACTCGTTATAAAGAAACGCCTTTTGCAATAATTCATCAGGAACCATCTGATCATATTTATCAAGCTTTGGTACTTGATTTTTGGGTAGTACCATATCGGGGTCATGGATGTTTATTTGAAATTTTGACAACTTATCGGTAAACTCAGCAACAGATAAGTCACTCGTGATCTGCAAATAATGATCTCCTTCAAAAACAGAATAAATTCGAAGTGAATCTTTTAGACCGCACGCCAGCAGATTCTTAATTGTCTGTAACGTTTTACTTCCTACCCATGGACACAAGTAAAATGATCGCTCAGCATAGGGAATAATATTTTTTTGTAGTATCCCTGTTTCTCTGGCAATGGAACGTGCATTATTAACGACTTGCGATGCTTTTGGTTGCAAATAACTATATTGAATATCTTCCCTCAAAATTTGCCTAATTCTCCAGACAATTTTCGTATGGATATGTCCCCCAGAACCTTTCCAACTTGGTATGCGGTTGTTTTTTGCAGAATTAACACATACGATTTTACGTTTCTCATCAACATCGTGTACCTTCCATGTTCGACCAGCTAAAATGAAGAATTCACCTACAATTGGAAATCTGTCCAATGTACCGATTTCACCATCTTGACTGTGAACATGATAGGCCTTCTCATCTCGAAATACTGCATAGAAAGAATAGTGATTTGCAATCTTTTCGCCTTCTAAACCAACGATAATATTTCCGCCCTCAAGACGCTGCAAATAGTCATTTGCTAGCATGTGCCTTAGTAGTTCTTTATATTCCTCTTGACTGACTGTACTATAGAATGCGGGAAGCATCAAGACGTTCCTTGCCAGTTCAGAGGGACTAAGTTCACCAAATGTCATTAAAATGCTGAGCGTTTGGTGTGCCAACAGGCTGAATGGTTTTGCCTTAAGCTCAAATGGTTCTACCCAGCGCTCCTCAAGATAAAGCTGAATGATTGCAATGGCACGCAATAATTTCCATGGCATTTGCTCAAGAGGATTTCTGTCTGATGGTTCATATACGTCAAGAAACATCATTTGCGATTTTCCACTACGTCTTCCGGAGCGTCCAAGACGCTGCACAAAGCTTGCGCAGGAATAGGGTGCACCAATTTGAATAGTGGAATCTAGGTCGCCAATATCAATACCCAGTTCCAATGTCAGTGTGGCAGCTGCAACGGTAGGTCCATTTACGTCCTTCAGAGCAGATTCCGCTTCGTGCCGGAGTGCGGCTGAAACACTGCCGTGATGGACATAAAATACATCTATCTCATTCTTCTTCAGTGCAATTTCTTTCATATCGGCAATAGTTTTTTCTGCATCGCCTCTACTATTAGTGAAAATCAGGCATTTCTTACTATGGCAGTTTTCATAGAGAAAATCATTATATTCCTGCTTAACTTTTTCAGCTTCTTCAGGGTCATCGGGTAGGACAAAACTTTCGGCACACAATGAAATCTTCCGTTGGTGGTGTCTGATACCCACTGCCTGTACTTTTCGGTTGCTTCCTGCAGCTAAAAACTGCATGGCCGGTTCATAGTCATTCAGGGTTGCGGAAAGTCCGATACGTCTAGGTTTGCAGTTTGCAACTTTTTCTAGCCGTGATAAGAGACAAAGCACTTGCAGACCACGATCTGTTCCCATAAGCGCGTGAATTTCATCGATGATTATAAACCGCAAATCAGAGAACAAACGCATTGCATCACCGGGATGGAGCATCAGCAATGCTTCCAGTGATTCAGGCGTAATTTGGAGTATTCCCTGTGCCTCTTTTAGTGCACGTTTTTTTACCGCTTGTGATACATCCCCATGCCAAGGCCAGATAGGGATATAGCTTTCCTCAAGCAATCCGCTAAGTCTTTCAAATTGGTCGTTAATCAGCGCTTTTAACGGTCCAATATACATAACGCCAATTGTATCCGAATGATTTTGATACAGGGATGTCAATACGGGAAAAAAGGCCGCTTCTGTTTTGCCAGAAGCAGTTCCCGAAGCGATGATAACATGATCATCTGTGTCAAGAATTGCTTCACAAGCTTCTACCTGAACCTCACGCAAATCTGTCCACTGTTTTCGATAAATATATTCCTGTATGAATGGCGCGTAGCGCTCAAAAGCAGTCTGGCTCATATATCAAACTCGACGAAGAGGTCATCCTCTTTTTCGGATACCTCTTCAGGGTCTCGTTCCGCACTCTTTACTGAGAATTCTTTTTCCGCTATCAGAATATCAAAAGTTAGATCGGGATTTTGATGCAGAATATTCAAAAGGCCTAAAAAATCTCTAGTAATCTCACGTGGGGTCAATAATTGATCCGCACCCAAACGTGCAACTACAGTACTAATAAAAGCAGTGAGTTCGTTTTCTCCAAAAGGGCACGAGTAAGAGTAGTGCGCGCCGTGAAGCTCACAAAGCCGTTGTAACAATACGTAAATCTCTTCGACAGATAGTTGGTTGAGCTTAATGACAGGACTCGTATAATCTACAAAACCCTGTACACCAAAACGATTATCAGCGAGGCGTGAGCGAAGTGCTTCATAGTTAAAAAGTCCTCTGCGTTCATCGTAAATAAACTGAGGTGTTCCGCTAAGGAAAACACCAATATATTGCGCTTTCCCCTGCATGGTATCATTAAAAATAGTTAATATTTTCTCGTAGTTACTATCTCTGGCTTGCTTGTGTGTAATTTTATAAAGATTCACGCCTTCATCCAAAAACAACAACAAACCTTTATATCCAGTTTTGGCTACAAAAACAGCAAATAACTTTAAAAATTCATACCAGCTTTGGTCGTCTATGATGCAATCCACCGATAGATACTGACGAGCCTCGGTTTTTGTAGTAAATTCTCCGCGAAGCCATCGCAACGAAGCCTGCTTCAAATTTTCATCCCCAGTTTTCATTCCTCGCCAGTAAGCCTCTATAACAGAAGAAAACGCAAAACCGTATGCCATTTCAGACAGATCAATCAAGACTTCGCTTATTTCACCGCTGACAGCATCAATAATTTCAGGGCTACTAGGACTAAGCCCTCTTGCTTTTATTATGCTGGACTGTAAAGAACTGATCCACTTTTGCATAATAGATTCAAGCGCGCCGCCTTCTGGCCTTGTGAGTGTTGAGAGATGCTGCATAAGCTCACGATAGGTGGCAAGCCCTTGGCCTTTTGTTCCAGTAAGACGGCGCTCGGGGGACAAATCTGCATCGGCTACTACAAAATTCCGTTCCATTGCATTGTTACGAATCATTTGCAGCAAAAAGCTTTTTCCGCTTCCATATTGTCCAGAAACCAATCGGAAAGATGCTCCGCCGTCTTCAATGGTCGCAATATCATGTAAAAAGGCATTTACTTCATTTTTTCTGCCAACAGCTATGTGTCGCAGACCGATTCTGGGTACCACTCCGGCAGTTAATGAATTCATAAGAGCGCCTGACTCACGGCGGCTGATCTTTATAGATGGCATTTTATTTTCTCTCCTATACGACAGACTGTTTGAGTAAATCTATGTATTCATCCAAAATTTGAGGTTTCTGATCTACAGCATCAACAATAATGTTTCCCATTAACTGAATTGCAAGCGCATTAATGTCATCTAAGAGGAGCTGCGGCATTGTGTGTGCTTCCTCAGCAATTGTTTCTAAATCACTCTGTGGGTTCTCATTTGTCATCAGCACATAGAGAGCTTTTTGTTGTGTCGGTAAAAGAGCATCAACAAACTCTTTTATCTCAGATGTTAATTCTGATGAATCAAATAGTTTAGAGCCGCCTTCCTCGGATGATGTTGCAGGCTGATTCTGATAAATATATTCAAGCTCATCTTGATAATCATCTTCAGCGATTATTTTGGAACCTTCTACAACTAAAAGTGCGCGACCGAGATAGCGCTCAGCTAAACGGTTAATCTCCATTATCAAAGGTTCATCTTCTTGCGCTGCACTGCACTCCCATGTCGATTTATTCAAGCGGTCTAACAGACTGCGTGCTTTGGGCGAAATAGTGGTATAGATTGCGGTGACTCCTTGAATATCTGTATACAACTCTTTGTTTTCAGGAATGAGCGTTTCCTTCGGTTTAAGCGCTTCACTCGTATCATCGGAATCTTTTCTGAGTATTTTGACTTTTTCAGGATCTATTATAACATTTGACTCTTTTGAAGATCCATTTGCTTGTGTCGCCTGCTGCCCATATTCCTTTTTCAAGAAATTTTTAATCCGTTTTGCAGTTTCCTCATCAATAGTCACGCCGCGTAATCGCCCCTTGTATCCTCGCAATTCACGCAGAGTATTTTCGCCATACCTGACAAGCTCTTTGACATAGGCTCTTAAGTTGGGGTATGTGGAGTAATTCTTTACAGTAATGTGTATTTTTTTGTTTGCTTGAGGACATACTGTGTTTGTAAAAGCATAATATTCCTGCTCCTCTACGCTAGATGGTCCATAAGTATCTAAAATTCCTTTTTGTTTATTTTTACGTAAAGAAGC
>DUGT01000064.1:31184-36573 GCA_013331275.1 Methanosarcina sp.
CTGTTAACAAGAGAATAATCACTTATAGCATTAATCAACGAAAAATGAAGCTTAAGCGGCACATTTTCCGCGTGTTGTTCTATTAAAATATCTGTCATGACAGAGGGAGCTAATCGAAGATTCTCATCTACATCGGGAAGCCTATATTCCAAACTGTATAGCTGAGTAAAATCAAATGTCCACCTCGTTAAATAACTATCTAACGAAGGGAATTTTTCTCGATACACTGCCCATAATTGCATGAGCTTTTGATACCCCTCCTGTGGATCTTGCCACCCGATACCGCTAAGAAGTTCATAAATCAACACAAAAATGTAGGACAAATCAGTATCCAAGTAATTTCTTTTACGAATTTGGGAGCGCCAATAAAAATACCATTCTTGTTGAGCTTTGTTCATGCTGTCATAAGTTGGCCAGTAGGACATAAAGGGGGCAAAAGCTGCAGTTTCCCCCTCTCTTGAAGCATTTCTCTCCATATCTCTGAAAAACTTCGTGTAGGAAATGTTTTCAAGAGAAACGGGAACACTAACATCCTCCGAAACATGTGAAGGCCTTATAGGAATTGACTGTTTTTCCTCATATTCTCCAGAAACAACAATATCGGAAAATCCATTAGCAACAGTAGTATTTTCAGGAACGGAAGCTTTAACGCCTTCAAAAGCATTTGAAGGCATTGCAGGAATTGATTGTTTTTCCTCATGTTCTCCAGAGACAACAATATCGGAAAAGTCATTGGCGACGGAAGTGTTTTCAGGAATAGTGGTTATACTTGTTTGAGCAGTGGAATTCCCCGTGTCGCCGGTGATCCGCTTTTTTACAATTTGATATGCGACTGCATAATGAACTATACCCAATATCCAAATAAGAGGAGATAAGGAAGTATCGGTAAATGTTATTACTGCATAAGCGACAGCACAAATGACATTTAGAGTACTGGAGTTAATCAGGCCAATATATAGCAACGAGATCCAGTTAAAGACTGGTATAAAAGAAAGAATTCTAAAACCTATTCCAGGTAATTTTCTTAGTGTATTCTTCATATTCTATTTCCTTCGTCTTGAGCCGGCAACGCAATAATTACGGTTGTAATGCAAAAAATTTAATCATGAAATTTGACACTATAATTCTTGACTTTGTATACTTTTTTTCTTTATGTTGAGAATAAACTTTCCGATGTTAAGGTTTCCACTTATTTGGTAACAAAGTAAGATTTTTCACAATATCTTGACTTTTTGCAATAAAACAGCATTTTTAATTTATTTTAATTTTTTATATACTTTTTCTTTTTACCTTTTTGTGCCAATTTCACAATCATTGCAGTTGTAAGTCTGAAATAAAAGTGAGTTCTGTTGCAAAATTCATAATAAACGTGTAATAAATTAGGAAAATTAAGAAGAGATAATGTGCTATTTAATTCCTATAAGTGAAAACAATTACGAAAGAGAGGTTATCCTACAAAACGTAAGACCGTATCTGAAATATCTTGTAAGTTATAGAAATTCAGAGGAAACAGTGATAGAAAGGAAAATAGAAGTTGATCATACTATTCTAATGAGATAGATCCATTAATATTCATCGCATATATAATAAAAAGGTCAAGTTGATTAGGCCTGTTCAGAAAGTTCACTCCTGAACGATTCCATCTTTCAACCTTATTACTCTGTCCGCGTATTCGGCATGCCATTCTTCGTGTGTAACCATTACAATCGTCTGCCCTTTTTCCTGGTTGAATTTCTCGAAAAGGTCAAGAACTTCCTTTGAGGTCTCGGAGTCAAGGTTGGCACAGGGCTCGTCTGCAAAAAGGACTTCTGGGGAATGGGCAAGAGCCCGTGCAATTGAAACTCTCTGCTGCTGACCTCCGCTCATTTTGGAGGGAAGCTGCTGAAGGCGATCGCCAAGGCCAACTGCGGCAAGAATTTCTGCAGCTGCGGATTCGCATTCGGTTTTACTTTTGCCCTGCATCATAAGAGAGATATAGACGTTTTCCATGGCATTGAGCTCTGGAAGAAGAGCATAATCCTGAAAAACATAGCCCAGGTTATGCAGCCTGAATTTTCCTTTTTCGCTGTCAGACAGTCTGGAGGTATCCGAACCGTCTATAATGACCTTTCCCGAATTTGGGGTATCAAGCAGGCCGAGCTGGTTTAAAAGTGTGGTCTTGCCTGAACCGCTCGGGCCCATGATTGCAATGAACTCTCCACGTCGGATTTTTACGTTTACGCTGCGCAGGGCCCTAACCTCTACCTCTCCCATCTTGAAAGTGCGTGTGATATCTATACTCTCTATAATAGTGTCTGTAATAGTATCATCTGTCGATTTTCGGATTATATCCATACCTTTTACTGTATTCTCTGTCTGTTTTCGGATTTCATCCATACTTTTTACTGCGTCCTTGGTATGCTTTCGGATTTTTTCCATAGTTTCACCCTTTACTTGCCCCATTCATTTACCCCAGATCAGGTCAAGAAGGTCTTTCTGAGCCAGTTTGTACGCAGGAATTACCGAGCCTACTACAGAAGAAAGGAACAAGAGGACTGCCCGATTTAAGGCCTCTGCATTGTCCAGCCTGAGGCTCATAGAGCCAAGCGGGACTTCAACAGGGTGGGAAACAGTATAAGGTACAAGTCCGAAGCGCACAAACACGTAGCCAAGTATAACACCCGCACCTGCGTAAAGCATGGCCTGGAGCACAAAGGATGCAATTATCACATTTTGTTCTATCCCTATTGCTTTCTGAACCCCGATCTGTCTTTTTTTATTCACGATATTTACGTAAATAACCACAAAGATGATCACAAAAGCAATTAGTAGGCCAATTGCATTCATAATATTCCGGACCATCCCAAGCGTGCTTTCGATCAGTCGGAGGATACCTGCAAATTCATTCCAGGTACGTATATTCTCACCAATGCCAAGAGAGAGTAGCGCAGTCCTGGTATCGTACTCAGGCGTGCCATCTGCGGTTTTAACGGCTATTTCCTGCGCAAAGTCTCTGCCCTCAATACCAAGCATTTCTTCGAGGTCAGCTCTGGTAAGATAGGCCGAAGCATCAGCCATGAAGTAGCGCGTTGTGTAGATCCCTTTTACCCTGAATTCCCTGGTTACGCCTCCGATTGTGAGTTCAACGGTGTCTCCTACTTCAGCACCGCCTAAAGACCTTGATTCCATAAGGGCTCCGAAACCTCCTGAGACCTCCCTGCCCAGAATTATCTCTCCCTTATCAGGCCTGCTCAGAAACTCTCCACTTATTATAGCATCTTCAAGGCCTGTTACGAAGGTCTCGTCCGCAGAATCTATACCATAAATCGTAGCTCCTATTTCCTTCTCTTTATAACGGAAATTTCCAGTCGTTTTTAGACGAGCTGAAGCCCCTACAACCTGCGGAAGACTTTCTATCTTTTTCTGAAGGGCTGATGCGTCCTCTATATAGCGTTCTTCTTCCTTCGGTTCGACCACAACGTTTCCGGTCTGAAAGTTCACCATAAGTTCATTGAACTTGAGCGTAACTCCAGCCAGCATGCTTGAGAAAAGCACAAGCTGTATAAAGATCAGGGTCAGGACAAAAACTGTAAAGATTGTAATCCCTTTATTGCCCCTGGTTATGGAGCGGCTGGCAAGGAAGAAGGAAACTCTCGCTTTCTCAAGCATAATAGGCCATCCTCTCTGGTTAATTTCGTTTTCGAGCTTATTTTTGAAATTATTAATTCCAGGATTCTTGTTTTCGAAATTATTAGTTCCAGGATATACCAGGATTCTTGTTCTCGGAATTTTAGAGCTTACCTTTCTTTTTCATATAAAGAATCGCAGCTACAAGGACCAGAACTGCTCCTAGCACAATTGGAGGAATGCTTCCTTCCTGGCTTTTCACATTAAAAGTCAGGTTCTCGCTAACCTGGTGCTCACCAAAATCATCCTCATACTCTACCAGCAGGATCACGTTCTGATCACCTGTTTTTCCAGGAGTGAATGTAAATACTGCAGGAGCATCATCGTCCTTATCCAGACGTCCGAGAAAAGCGCTCGTACTTCCGCTGCCCTTAAGTCCCTCAAGTCTGGCTTTGACCGAACGAGCTTCCCCTTTTCCAACATTTTCTAGCCTCAAAGTCAGGGATACCTGCTGCCCTTTCACAGGCATCTCCGGATCAAATTTCAGGCTTGAGATATCAATTTGCGCCCGATTAAGCACGTTAATTCCAATTTCCTGGGTCTTGTCTATCTGGAAAGTCTCAGTATTATTCGAAGCTGTTATCCGCAATGGAATCCTGTAAGGCTTCACATCGGCATTGCTGCCCAGAAGAAGTTTGAACGAGAGGTTTTTAGAACTGCCTGCACTCAGATTCTCAAAAAAACAGACATTGTCCTCTAGCGGAATTAAAGGTGACGAATTGTTGAGGTTAAGAATTACCCTTACATTTTTTGCGTTCCCGTTTCCTGCATTCTTAACTGATGTCCTCAGGTAAAACTCCTGTCCAGGAACTATGGCTTCTGAAGAGGAATTATCCTCATTTATAGAAAGAATTTCACTGCCGCCAAGCACAAGATCCGGGTTTCCTTCTACCCTAACAGGAATTCTTCTGGAAAAACTTGTTCCGCTTTTGTCTTTGATAGTAAACTCAGTCTGATAGACTCCTGACTCAGTCTCAGGGTCTACCCTCAAATAGAAGCTCAGTTCTACCTTGGAACGCTGCCTTATCTGTTCAATCCGAAAATTTCGTTCCGTGTTCGTTCCGGAACCATAAATTTCTGACGTGCTATATTTAAAAACGAAAGGATGAGTTTCCTCAATCCCTACTATCACGTTCTCTGCAGGCTCATCTCCGGCATTCTGGATATTAACCTTTATGAGCAGATCCTCCCCAGGCCTGGCAGGATTGGGATTAATTTCCGAGATATCGACTACAAGATGGGTGTTTCCTGACACTACAACTGCAGAAGCCGGGCCTGTCAGAAATATAGTTATCATCAATAAGGCAACTAAAAAATGAAGAGACAATGTGGAGCATTTGTTTGCTAGTATTCTAATTATGGACCCTGGATTTCCAGGCATATAATCTACTGATCTTTGATTTCCCAGGATTTTATCTACCGAACTTCGGTCTCCTGACATTTCATCTACCAATCCCCGATCTTTCGATATTTTACCTACCTGCCTTCGATTTACGAGCATTCGACCTATTAACTTACACTTTTTTTTCCTTGTACAGGAAAGCTTTTCTTCATAAGCATGATTCATATGTAACAGTCCTCATGCCTGGTTTATAACGATTACACTTTATTTGCAACCTGTAATCTGTTGTATTTCAAGCCTTTTCAAAAAAGGCTTGAGCGAAAACTCCAAGCAGTGTTTGGGTTTGAAGAACTTATCCCCAAACCCTATCCGGCGTGATCA
>DUGT01000201.1 GCA_013331275.1 Methanosarcina sp.
AAATACCGTGATGTAATCCTGCCTCAGGACGGTCATAGGCAGGATTACATCACGGTATTTGCCACGGACATAGAGGTCTCGCAGAACATCGTCTGCAATTCCCCAGATAAAATTAGTGATCCAGTTTAAGTCGTTTTCAATCATTTTTTCAGCCTTGAAGTTGTGCTCAGTCTGTGTTTTCCAAGAAGATTTAAATTAGCTCTTGACGCTACTGTTATCAGGATTTTCTATTCAAATATGTGTAATAACCGTTTTAACTTTTCCTTTTTGGTTTTTAAATCTCACACTAAACAGTTTGTCCCTGTGAAGCTGAAACGTCACGAGTTTCACGTAGTTGAAGAGCGCATCAATAACAAACACAGGTTTTTCAAAGAGAATATAAAACAAATATAACAATATAGCCCAGCACGTCAATATATAAGCATATAACACGATGCCCAAAGGCTATAAATCTCAAAAGTTTTCTTGCTGTCAACTATCGCTTATCTATTAATTTTAGAGCTGTGAAAAATCAAATGGTAAAGTATTGAATAATTTTACTTGTTGTAAGAATACAGACCCTTGACCAACCTACTTGCAGTGAATTAAAAGAAATGTAATAGAATTAGATAATTTGAACGAAAACAAGAGTCTAAAAGAGACAAAAATCTTCATAAATTTAGTGCGGGAGAAGGGATTCGAACCCCTGAACGTCTGCACGAACAGATCTTGAGTCTGCCACCGTTGACCGCTTGGTTACTCCCGCATTTTAAGGAATCCAATTAGGTAAAGATAGAACTAACATATAAAGCTAATCCTGTAAGCAGATTACCCTGCAAAATCTCGTACGTAGTAAATATAGAAACTAAAATGATTTAGTAAGTAAACGATTCTTGTGAAAATATCAAATTCGTGAACCAGTGACAGTGTTTAGTTCAGTTTTCGATCTCGGGATTTTCTACTTTAAATTCAGTTCTTGCCGTACTTTCAGGCTCCTTCACCTGAACTATTAACGTGAACCCAGTCAAGATACTCCCTTTCCCCTTCAATTCCCCAGAATTCTATTGCAGGCATTTCATATGTATGTAGTGACTTTACAAGCCTTATGATTTCTTCAAAACGTGAAGAATCGGTTTTTACAAACATGGCAATCTCATTATCTTCTTCAATCTCTTCCTTCCATCGGTAAACCGAAGATACAGGAAACATATTCACGCAGGCTGCAAGCCTCTTTGAAACCAGCTCTCTCGCAATCTGTGATGCATTCTCCATGTTCTCAGCTGTTATATACACAATTCCAAGCATGAGTAGACACCTCAAGGAAATCTGATATCGCGAACAAGATCTTTAATGTACAGGATTTAATTTACAAGATCTTTAATTTACAAGATTCAATTACAAGATCTTTAATTTACAAATCTTTAATTTACAAGGTTAATGTAAAGCGCATTATTCTCCATGTCACAATATCTATTACCCGGCCTTATAACTTTGGACGTTGGCTCTATAACTTCTCAACATTGACTTCGATATTGGCTATTACATATTACACAATAAACTTCCATACACCTTTTTATATAATTATGATGTATTATTACATGCCTTTTTCCAGATAGGAGTCTTTTTAAAGAGGAAAGGCAGTATATGTCGATTTTAAATAGTAAGGTGCACTATAACATTCTCATATCATATAGAACACTGTATATTGTAACACTAGAACTTAACATGATGGATTAATTGGTGCCGAATCTCAGACGCACAATCATATATTAACAATATTAGAGTTTATAGATGTATAATATCAATAGTAAAAACTTAAAGACATATTTTCTCAACAGTCTTGTACCTGCTGTTTAATTCAAAATTTATACCTAATATTTATACCCAAATTTATAATAAAGTTTATACTAATTTAGCTTAATTCATAGTCGTTTAAATTTAATTAACAACTTTAACAGGCTAAGTTCAACTAATAAATGATTAGCAGGCTAAGTTCAACTAACAACTTTAACAGGCTAAATTTAAATAACAACTTTAGCAGACTAAACTGATTAGCCTTGTTCACAATACTTTACGTTTAATTCATGAATAGTTAAGCTTAATTATAACTTGTTCAGCTCAATAACTCGGAGAATTCCCTTGAATGGCACAAGCATTGCATTAAGTATTTTTTTACTGTATTGGTTCGCAATTTCCGTTCTTGACAGGAAAGGCATTCTGGAGAAGTATAACATAAGTACCTTCGGGCCGCTTCCCATTCTGATGATCAGGACGACTAAGGGCCTCAAACTGCTGGATGTACTGGCCCGTCCGAAGTCTTACTGGAGAACCTTTGCAAACCTTGGAATCTTGCTGATGTTTGCAGGCATGATTGCGATGTTTCTGGTCATAGTTATCTCGGATCTTGGGCTGTATACTTCTTTCCTTAGCGGAAGTGTGCCTGAGCCCGGAAAGTATAGTTCTCCGAGAAACATCTTTCTCATTCCTGGATTAAACGAGTTTATTCCTCTAACCTGGGGAGCTATTGCTCTCATAGTCACACTTGTCGTGCACGAGTTTTCGCATGCGATTCTTTGCAGAGTTGAAGGCATCAGGGTCAAATCGATGGGTATACTGTATGCTCTGGTCCCTATAGGAGGTTTTGCAGAGCCTGACGATGAACAACTTTTCGGGACGAAAGAGAAAACCGAAAGAGAACTTCCTCTGACAGCCACAATCGAAGAAATTGAGGAATGGGAAAAAGAAGAAGAAATAAGGCAAAAAACTGAGAAAACAACGCCTGATGAACCGAAATCCGATCCTGTAATAGGTGCAACAAGAATTCAGAGATCCCGGATTCTTGCAGCAGGCGTTATGGCCAATTTCAGCGTGGCTTTTATCGCTCTCCTGCTCTTCTTCGGGCCTGTACTGGGGGCAATTGCTCCCTCAAGTGATGCCCTGGTCTTAAGTGTAAATGAAAGTTCTCCGGCTGACCATGCAGGGCTTAAGAAAGGCATGATAATAACTCAGATTAACGATACAAACATCACGACTGCAGAAGATCTGCAAACATACCTCGAAAAAACTCGACCTGGAGATATGGTCCGCATCCGTGCGGTAAAAAATGATACGGTTTCCACACATGACTTGCAGGTCGCATCAGTCCCTGAAGACTATGTTGGTGGAGTGCCCGTAGGAGGAATTGTCTCAGGAAGTCCCGCAGAAGCTGCAGGGATTAAAACCGGAATGACAATGATCAGGATCGACAATACGAAGATGCAAAACGTTACAAGTTTCGTAAACTTCATGGAAACTACCAGGGCAAACCAGACCGTAGAAGTAGAACTTCTCCCTCCTGAAAACTACACAGGCAACCTCACTGAAAAAGGCACGGTTGTTTTCGATGTGCAGTTGTCAGCCAATCCGGAAAATAACTACGGTTTCCTTGGAGTCATTTACGGGAATAACGCAGTTACGGAATTCCCGATGCTCGGAATCTCCGTATTGACGCCTCAAGCAAAAGTGTATCTTGAAGCCCTGAAGCAAATCCCGTCCTTGCTAACTATTCCTGCAGGCTGGCTCATTCTCTTTGGACTTCCCATATATGGATTTGCAGGAGAAGGGTTCCGGGGCTTTTCAGGTACCTTCATGCAGTTTTACCATCCTGTGGGCTGGGCAGAACCTCTGGGAATAGGAATTTTCTGGATTGCAAACACACTGCTCTGGGTTGGTTGGTTGAACTTTTATGTCGGACTGTTCAACTGCTTGCCTGCCGTACCTCTGGACGGAGGACATGTGTTTAAGGATTCTATCTATTCCTTCATATACCGGTTCACAAGGAATGATTCAATCTCGGAAAAGGTCTCAAACTCTATTACAGCGAGCTTTTCGATGTTAATCCTGTTCTCGTTTGTGTTTATGATACTTGGGCCTTATGTAGGACAATGGATCTGATTGATATCGTAGTTTCAGACCGAACCCTTGCCTTCACTGAAGTTATAAGGCTTGGGTTTTACTTCCTTTTCATTTTTTGTTCATGAAGGACCGTTACTACGTTTTACTTCTAAAACTTTTTATTTATAAAACTTTTTTTCAGCTTTTAGTTCCGAAAAACATTTGCACAAAATTTTTGTTAAAGTGAACATATATTTTTGTTAAACTGAATATATATAGAACTATCAGTATCTACATGACACTTCAGTTTAACTTCATAGGAAAACTCGGGCAGGACTTCAAAGATGGTTACTTCCAGGAAAAAGAAAGGTAATTTCATAACAGGATTTCGGAAGACACTGCACAGGCATCCCTATATCGTATACAAAATAGCGGCTGTGTTCCTGTTTGTTATCTATGTTCTTACTTTCGAATATCTCATGATTTTTGAAAACCAGCTCAAAAATGCAAACCTTATTACTGCTGTTTACTGGGCAACAACTACCATTGCAACGGTTGGGTATGGCGATGTGGTCTTTACTTCGCTTCCAGGAAGACTTTTCACTATAATCGTGCAGATTGTGGGCATAATTTTGATTTCGAGTTTTCTTATAACCTATGTTATTACTCCCTGGATTGACAGGGTTATCAAGTTCAGGCTGCCAAGAAGAGTTTCTGTCGGCATAAAAGATCACATAATTATCTGCGGATATAATCAACTGGTTGAAACCCTGATAGACGAATTTAATGAAGAAGATATGCTTTTTGTAATAGTTGACGAAGACGAAGAGCTCATCAGGGAACTTGTTTATAAAAACATTCCCTGCATTTTCGGATCTCCGAGTGATAAGCAAACCCTTACGAATGCTGGAATAGAAAAAGCCAAACTCCTTATTGCAAATAAATCGGATGAAAGAAACGCAAATATCGTTTTGACTGCCAGAGAATTTCCGCATATAAATATTATTGCTATAGTTGAAGACCAATCTAACACCAGATACCTCAAATATGCAGGAGCTGATACGGTCGTTTCTCCCAAATCGATGTTCGGTCAGTTTATCGGAAAGAAGGCAATGGACAGGCTTGTAAGCAGGGTAACTGGAGCAACTGAAATCTTTGATGGTGTTCATATTGTTGAGTTCCCTGTTTATCTGAAAAGTCCTCTTATAGGCAAGTCACTTAAAGAAATATCGAACCAGCATCTCACGAGTGCAAAGATCGTAGGAACCTGGAATAGCGGTACTCTGTCTTTTGACCCCAAGGAAGAAGATCTTGTCAGGGAGAATACCGTTTTGCTAGCTGTAGGAACCCGTGAAGAGCTTTCAAAACTGAAGAGACTGACACACTGACTGAGTATTCAAAATTGAAGAAACTGATACCTTACTGAGTATTCAAAATTGAAGAAACTGACATATTAATTTAAGATCAAAAAAATAAATTGTCAACCATTCCGATAATTTGATATATATAACAAATTTATTTGCATAAACTGGTAAAAAATCAAGTTTTAAAGATGAAAACTCGAAACTGAATTTGATAAGTGCAATTTTACAGAATCTGGGAGCAAAAATGGAGCCAAGAGGGCATCTTATCGTACTGGGATACGGGGATGTTGGAAAGAGTATAGTGGACATACTTTATGGAAGCCCATTCCGTTTTGTAGTTGTGGACGCTAATGAGAAGGTTTTTGAAAACGTAGACTTCGAACATCTTGTCGGGAACGGTGCAGATGAAGACATACTGCTTGCAGCCGGAGTAAAAACAGCTTCTTTTGTATTTGTAGCTCTTAATGATGATACCAATGT
The DNA here is from genome assembly GCA_013331275.1 of Methanosarcina sp. Lineage (GTDB taxonomy): Archaea > Halobacteriota > Methanosarcinia > Methanosarcinales > Methanosarcinaceae > Methanosarcina > Methanosarcina sp11020u. Next base: position 5,697 of record DUGT01000201.1, read on the forward strand.
TATTTTTTCAACTCTTATTTCAAGAAATCTGAACCCGGAATTAATCATTGTAGCAAGGGCAAATTCCGTAAAATCGATTGAAAAGATCTACAAAGCAGGAGCTGACTACGTAGGTTCTCTTTCTATAGTAGCTGGGCAGATGCTTGCCAAAATGACTGCAAACTGCATGGGAAAAAATTGTAGAATCGATGAAGACATAATGCTTTACGAGGGAATAGAAATCGAGAAATGTCACGTTGATAGAGGCTCTCTTCTTGACGGCAGATCAATAGAAGAACTTGACCTGGAAGGACGTATCGGGTGTACTATAGTAGGCATAGAACGCGGAAAAATCATCATAACTGCTATTAAAAAGCAGACAATAATAAGAGCAGGAGATATCATTGCAGTTGTCGGAAGCAACAAGCAGATTTTAGAGTTTAAGGAAAAATATGCCAATTAAAAAAATCTCTTTTAAAGTTC
>DUGT01000046.1 GCA_013331275.1 Methanosarcina sp.
ATTGGTTTAAGCTTTGGAAGCATACTATAATCCCCAACCTCAGTCTATTCTTATCTTGCAGGACGAACAAGCATCAATCCGCATCCGAAACTTTTCGCCGGGCCTATCCCATTGTAGAGTGCATCGGTTAAAACCTCGGGATCAGTTACAGTTAATATTCCGGAAAAATCAATGGTGCTTATGTTTACACTGTGCTTTCCCCTGGGTTTATAGAATCTATTACTTCTATAACCAGTAGCTATTACCTGCCCTTCCTCGACTTCAAACCCACTGCTCTCTCCTTTTTTCCTGAGCCACTCAAAGCCTTCCTCCTGAACGATTTCGGGAATTTTAGGTCTCTTGTCGTTTGGAATTCCCTCCATTTTTATCCTGGTCTTTGCATCCATCACAATATCATGTCGTTTGTGCTTTCCTTTTTCGTTCCATCTCGTTACGATAGGATTTGCACGCAATGAAAAAATGAGCTTCTGACCTACGGAAAGTAGAGGTTTATATTCTTTTGATTCTATGTGCCATAAATCCATATTTACGTCAGGTTCCTGCTCCGACACAATATAAAATAGAGGTAAACCGTTTTTTTCATCCTGTCTGTACAGAAAATCCCTTTTTTTATCAGGAGCATTTGCAAACAATGACCATATGGCACGATGAATCCTGTAACTATCCCCAAAATCCCTAGAAAGCTTCCAGAACTCTTTATTTGTTACAACATCCGGTTTTAAGTTTGCTCTACTTATGTACATTTCATTCCCTCAAATCCAGCATCATATAATGCTCCTTTCTATCGGTAAACTGCCATCTTTTCCGGCTCAAAGTGAGATCCCTGCGCATAACCGTATGTATTGGCATCAATCCGTTCTCCTCCCCTTCCCAGTAAAGCCTTGCTTGTTTTGGTTTTTTCAATAATCCGAGTAACGGTTCACATTTGAACTCCGCTTTATCGAAAGCTTCCTTGAGACCATCACAGCTTACTATTTTTGCTTCAACTGGAAGGGCCAAGGGGCAGGACTTTCTTCCCAGATACAAAACAAACTCAGGTTCATTTAATTTCTTTTCAAACAGTTCGAGGGAATATGGGATGGTTTCAGAGTCTTCTTTTGGCCAAATAGCAATCGTATATAGGGAGTCACTATAGTAATCCCTTGAAGAAAGGACTGCAGTTAACTCTTCTTTCTCTACTCCAAGCTCTTCTTTTCGAGTAACGATATGGTTCTGTTTTTTTAGAGATCTTGCAGAGGGGATCTGTGCTGTATGGTAATCTCTCAAAAAAACTCCCGGAGAATTCACAAGCACAGCAAAGTTGTAGGCTTCTGCAAGTTCCCTGTGTTTGTTCTCTTCATTCCTGCGGATACCAATTGCCGCTGCAAGAAGTCCCATGACCGCGGACTTTGAAGGATGATCATATGAAGGCCGATGGGTTCCTACAGCTATATCTCCCCAGGAAGCAAGTGGCCCATAAAGCCGAAAGAGAAGATAATCTTTCATCTTTTCACCTTCAGCTAGACTCACTCTGCTACGAACTTCAAAATTCCTTGAATTGACCCCTCGCCTGTATAAGCATTCATCTCCTCTTTCTCCTCACAGCATTTTCCATAAACATTTTCGATTTTTTCACGGGTATTATTGAGTTCTTTTATGGCACTGCCGAGAAGATCTTTTTCTTCCAGGGCTTTCAGGAATGCAACAGAAAGTGAACGCGGTTGTTGTTTCCCCTTTTCTGCAAGCACATAAGAAGCATAAGCCCTTGAGGCAAAACTATTTTGTTTTCCGGTAGGCGAGACTGTTAAAGCCGCTTCCACAAGCGCCTTAAGCGCTTTTTTAGTAAGCTCTTCATCTCCTTCCAGATTCTCTTTGAGTAAATCGCGATTTATGCACGCATAGATGTAAAACAAACCTGCTGCAAACTCAGTTTCTCCGAGATGTCCGGAACCCATGTCTTCTTCCCCGTCATTGAGGTCATCTACTGCCGTAAAGAAGTCATCCTCGACAGCAACTTTATGGGCTGTTATCGCATGAGAGACCTGCACTGCAGCTTCCACATTATACTGGGTATTAGCTGCAAGCATCCTTCCAAACATTGCAATGTCAACTGCAGTGTTGTTTTTTCTCAAAATACTTCTATCTTCTTCAGTAAGTTCCCTGCCGCTTTGTGTCAGGTCTATAATCAGGTTTTCGATAGTTCCTATTTCTTCAGGACTAAAGTGAGCAAGCTGCTCTATTTCAAATCCTTCCTTTTTCAATTTCCCAAAAACTGATGCAATCTGTTTTGAAATTTCTGCAGCCTTCTTTTCCTCCATTTTTGGATATGTAGCTGAAGATTCAGATTTTCCTTCAAGGATTTCAGTCAATTTTACACCAGTTGTTAGAGCCTTATATACAAAATTTCCCATTTCTTTTGTTCGGACGCCTATATGACCTGAAAGGACTTCCATAAAGATATCCGAAGTCCTCCAGGCTCTCTTCAAACTCTGTGAAGAAATTCTTAAACGCTGGGTTCCGCCCATGACTGCTGTTTTTGGTCTTCCAAGGTCGTCCCTGTTAAGGTTTGAAGGTGGGTACGACGTAAGTATATGCAATTGTATAAAGTCTGTCAATTTATATTCCTCCTTATATTTTGAATATTTTTATTTTTTCTTTTCAACAGATATATTTCCGTAATAATCGTAAGCCCATTGCTTTTTTGTGCGTTCATTCCACCAATAAATGCTATTTGCGAGATCGAAAATATTTACTCGACCTTCAAGGAGTCGAACAACGCGTATCATTGTTGCAAACAGTTCATTTCTGTCTTCTATCGTGAGCAGTCTCCTAAATCGTAGGTCACTTACCGCAGCTTTCTGACTTCCGGGTTTAGGCGTTGCCATTTGGACTGAAAGATTTGAGTTTGTGTCACTATTTTTTACATGAGAAAGCACACCAGCTATTGTAGCCAAAGCTTCCTGATTTATTCTGAATTCGTACAGTTCTTTTCTCAGACTATGAAACGAAGGGGTAAATGCAACCTCATTAATATTATGACAGCGTCTTAAATCTGCCCTCATTCCTCGATTTTCATCAAGGTTTTTCCACCACTCAAATAATATCTGTCGCGCTTTCGGGTCGGAATAAAAGGATATGGCATTCTTATTTTCCACTCTGCATCACCTGTATTATTTTATTTTGTTGAATTCTCAATAGGCAAGTCTAAAATCTCCCTTACTTTTTTCGAGTTCTTAGAATTGTACATTAGAAGGTTTTTGCGGGCATGTGCTATGCGTTCAGGATTTGCAATTCCTATAAAATCGGATTGTGAATACTCGTCAAATAATTCCAGAGCCGTACTTGACAGATATTTCAGCCATTTCAGCTTTATTTCGGCTTTATTCTCCCCATTTAAGACTAGTTTATGCAGTTCATGGAGAGCATCATAAAATTCAGATTCCGTATCTTTCCAGAACCGACTCTCTACAAAAGAAAAGCTTCCAGTTACATTGCGATTTGGGTCAAAAATTGCAAGTTTTATGCAACTCTTTATGTTATTCACAACATATTCGGAAATTTTTACTAATTGTATTGTTGTTTGCTCATAATCTACTTTGAGATCTTCTTCTACTGTAATTAAGGGCATTTGCCCTTCATACCAGCATCTTGTAAGGATATTATTGTGAATATCATATCCGAAAAACCAAATTCGGGGTTCATGTTTAAAAAAGGAGTCTATGTATGAAAGTTTTAATCTTCTTTCATGGAATTTATGAATTGTTAAGGCATTTTCTCCTATTTCACTACTATTAAAAACAAATCCAGGCCAGTACTTGTAGGTTATTCCCCCTTCATTCACATGATAAGGAAATTGTCTATCTTTATTATTGTAGTAAGGAGTAAGCGGATGTCTCCACAGTGCTCCATATGCCTCTCCATATGATTTGGTAAAATAACTGCTTACTGGATTTTTTGTTTTACAACCACAAATATCACATACACATTCCTTTTCATTTTGTGAATAATCAACAACTATTCTCCTAGGAACAGCCCAAAAAACCCGGGCAGGATTTACATCGGAAAGTGAAATATCTCTACCATTTTCACTTGTATAGGTAGGAGCCATCCAGGGGAAAATATCGGCATCATTAATTTTCATGGCATTTCCATGCTTTTCACTATCAAATTCGTCACTTTCTATAATATTTAACCAGATAGTATGCCAGAGATATTCTCCTCCAACTATTGTCGTTAGCGGCCCACCTCCCCTTAATGATGTACGGTGCCCCCGCCCTCCTTGAGGTGCGTTTGTTTGTAATGTGAACAGAGCCATAGCAAGACATGGTTTACAAATCTGATTTATAGTTCCATTTTTTATAAACAAATCTCTTCCCTGGCTTTCGAGCAAAAGCATTTCAATAGAATTCTCGTCCTTTTTCTTGAAATCTTCAACCTTAAGCTCATAATCCTGCATAAAACGTGCTTCATCTCCATCGAGATCAAAGGCATGAGCTACTTTTTCAAAGGCATTTTTCAAGACCTCTGGAGATGGTGGATTCATCAATACATTTTTCCAGGCTCTTTCATTCTTTGGAGGCATTGTTGTTTGCACAAGGCCTATAAGGAACTGTATAAGTGCTCCATTAAAATCTGGACGGGGAGCAGCTAATTCAGTAATAGGGTTTCCAGATTCAAGACCTCCCGTAAGCTGCCAAGGTGCAATAATTTCTTTTGTCCCATCTCTTCTTTGGACTGGTATCCATCTTTCACGAATCAGGTTGAATGTGATGTATTTCCCCTCCATCTTACTTTTCTACACTTAAGCCCGTTTTCTGGTTATAACGTACCTGTACTTCGTTACTATATTCATCTACAGCAACGCCTGTCCATTCATTATTACCTGCCGGGAACATTGGGATAAGTATAGACCATTTTCCTCTATCCGGCATTGAATCCAGTGTTCTTTCGAGTTCTACTTCCAGTATTTTTTTATGGTTTCTAGCCTTTTTAATCTTGTCTTTTCTTACGCTTACTTGGCTTAGTTCCCAAGAATAACGCTCATCTTCAAAAAAAGGAGTGAGATTTTTTCCATCCCATTTTGCAAGTCTAACTAATACGGTTTCATCGCCAAGCCGGGTTGGCGTAATAACATCATCAACCCATTGAGTAAGTGTTCTTTTGTACTCTTCCTGAAAATTCAATGAATTCAAATTAGCTGTATCAATTTTTGCCCTTGATTCCCCTTCTGCTTTATCTTCCCATATCCTCAAATTTGGAGGAATTTTTTCTAAAGAATGTTCTCCAAAAACACCCTCAATTAAAAAACGTAAATCTTCAGGAACAGTGAATTTTCCTTTCTCCGCCAGAAGATGAGCTGTAAGCCAGAGCTTACCGTGGTTTGGATATACAAAAGCAGCTTTAGGGAAGAAGTCAGCGTACCAGTTTTCCTGAGGATTATTTGTGAGCTCTGGAGCAAAAATGCCAAACACAGGTACTCTCTCGCTACCGTGTTTCGAGTGCCGCTGTAGTCTGCCAACTCTCTGGATAAGTAGATCCATTGGTGCAAGGTCACTTATCATGTAATCAAAATCAAGGTCTAATGATTGCTCTACTACCTGAGTTGAAATCAGGACTTTTCCTTTGCGTGTAGATTCATTAGATTCTTTCCCAAATGCCTTCAAGACTCTGTTTTCGATCTCTAAGCGTTCGCCCATGACAAAGCGTGCATGGAAGAGGTCTACTTTTTCCTCTCCCAACCGGTTTACAAGTCTTTCATAAGCTTCAACCGCATCATCAACAGTGTTTCTTATCCAGCAAACACACTTTCCTTCTTTTGAGAAATTAGCAATCTTTTCTTCGACCAGCGCCTGTTTATTGAAAAATTCTACGTAGATTGTTCTTCCAGTTCCTTCGCGAGTGCCAAGTTGAATTTCTTTTATATCTATCTCGCTTACGTAAGTCGTGAGTGGATAAGCGGTTTCTTTTAGATTTCCACACACAACTCCCAATCCCTTGCAAAAGCTATCTGCCAATCTCTGGCGGAGTTTTGCGGGAAGGGTTGCAGAAAGCAGAATTGCGCTGCCTCCAAGAGAAGCATGAAGTTCCAGTAATTTGCATAATAAAGTATTCGTGTATGAATCATAGGCATGAACTTCATCAACTATCAATATACTGCGAGTCAAACCAAGGATTCGAAGGGACTGGTGGTATGTAGGAAGAACTGCCATTATAGCCTGGTCTACAGTTCCTACTCCTACGTCAGCTAATAAGGCCTTTTTTCGGCTATCTGCAATCCATCTGCTGCACTGGGCAGAGATCGTTTCATCTTCTGTTGTTCCACTTCTGCAATATTGTTTATGCTCCCCTACTTCACTAAAACCTATTGAAGTCCGGAATTCATCAGAGAGATAGTTGCTACTATGAGCCAGCACGAGCGAAGGATCTGAGTTTTCCTGGTAAAAACGTCTGTATGCCTTTACCAACCTTTCATACATTGCATTGGACGTTGCCATAGTGGGTAGTGCTATAAATATTCCATTAGCAAGCCCTATTGACATCAGCCGGTGTGCAAGGGTTAGTGCAGCCTCAGTTTTCCCGCTTCCTGTTGCTTCTTCTATTATGAAGAGTTGAGGGATTGTTTCGATATGGCAGGAAGATAAATAAGATTGTAATCGACTTGGGGTTGAAATCTTAGGAAACAAATTTTTCATCCCTGTCTTCAAAGAAACTGTAGAAGGCAGAATTCCAGAATTGTTTAGTGCTTCCTGGGCATTTTTAAGTGCATATCTGTTCCAGTATTCCTCAAGTGGCATCGGCTTAGAAACATATTTAAAATAATTATTATTAGAGCCTATCCAGTCACACAATACTGTAAGACCTGCAAGTAGCCAGGAAGATTTTTTAAATTTCAGTAAAAGATTTTCAAAAGGATCTCCGCTTTCTTCGTCATTTATTGCAGCATTAAAGTTTATGCCTGAAAACAATTGGAATATGTTCTTTACGAAAAGGTAGGCAATTTCAAGATCCTCTTCTACGAAAAGTTCTTTACAGTTTACAGGAACTCCATGGATTTCATATTGGGGAGGTTTTCCATGATGACCTGCGACTGCTTTTATCAAAGGTCCAATTGCTAGATTCCAATCATATATATCATAATCCAGGTTGTTTAAATCAAGGCAATTTTCGTCCCATATTCTTTCCCATATGGAATTCCATATGAAAAATCCCATACTATCATGCCGCATTATATAGGCCCTGTTACTTTCATGATGGCGGAGTTCTTTTAACAGTTCTGGCTTAAGGTTCTGGAACCTTTCTGAAAATTTACCTAAATCATGAAGAGTTAGAAGAAAGGGAATGAGAGATAAAGTTTCTTCCTTGTTAAGCCCTGTTAATTCTGTAATTCTTTTTGCCAAAAGTTTGTCATTTTCCAATAATACAGTTCCAACCGATGCAACATCCAAGCAGTGATATACAAGTAGGTGATAATCAAGTTCTTTGCCTTCAAAAGAGCCTGATTTTCCCCAATTTTTAAATATTAAATTATTATCTAAGTTATCCATGTTATCATCAAAATTTTTAAATTAAAAGTAAATTTGTACATATTAAACGTTCAATGTAGTATCAATATATATACATTTCTAAAAATAATTATAATAATTAATAGATTAAACTAAAAAATAGGATAATAAGCATATAGCAAAGCATTTAACCTAATTTCACAATAATAAGCATCTAATGACAAAGCTTACACTAATCTCCACAATCTATTCTCTTGAACCTGTTATAATCTGTGTGACCAGACTTTCCCCTTCAAAAATCATATTGCT
>DUGT01000202.1:0-234 GCA_013331275.1 Methanosarcina sp.
AACACCCCTTATTGGAGATCCCGCAAGCGCACCTTCGAGACCAGGAGCCGAAAAATCTCTTGACGAGATTGTAGCTCAGGTAAAATCCGAGATAGATGAGGTCAGGATTGATACCGGTTCGGTCGGAATTATGATCAAAGCTGATACTCTCGGGTCCCTTGAAGCTCTTGTCCATGAGTTTCAGAAAGATGAGGTGCCTATCAGGAAAGCCGAGGTAGGAGATATCTCACACCG
>DUGT01000202.1:429-8713 GCA_013331275.1 Methanosarcina sp.
TTTCCTGCAGGAAAGTACTGTGAAGGTATTCACGAGTGACGTGATTTACCGTCTGGTTGAAGATTACCAGAAATATGTAAAAGAACAGCAGGAACAGGCTGAAAAGAAGATTTTCGAAACAATAATCCGCCCGGGAAAATTCAAAATCCTTCCTGGCTGCATATTCCGCCAGAGTAAACCTGCAGTTGTCGGCGTAAGAGTGCTTGGCGGAGTCGTACGGACAAATGCCGATGTGATGCTTGAGAACGGAAACGTTGTAGGCAAGATCAAGGGCCTGCAAATCGAAGGAGATAATATTCCTTCTGCAGGAGTAGGCAAAGAGGTTGCAATGGCAATTGAAGGTGCAACCGTAGGCAGGCAGATCAAAGAGGAAGACGTGCTCTATATCAATGTGCCTGAGAGGCATGCTAAAGTTCTTGAGCACGAGATATATGATTCCCTTTCAACCGATGAAAAGGAAACTCTTGATATCTTTCTTTCCCTGAAAAGAAAAGATAATCCTTTCTGGGCAAAATAATGCTTATAAGTGCATAATTATATTCAGAAATTATGTTCAGAATGCATGAAAGGTTCAGGTAAAAATTCCAGAAAATCCGATTAAGGTTCGGATGGAAAGGCAAGGTAAAGAAATTATTTAAAATAAATCTTATATTGGAGGATTTCACATGGCTAACTTCAAAGTTGTAGTTTCTGACCCTAAAGACGGGCGTGCTTACCAGATCGATTTAAAAGATGCTGAAGCAAATGCATTAATTGGAAAGTCAATAGGTGACGTTGTAGACGGTTCAATTTTCGGCCTGTCCGGCTACAAAGTCAAGATCACAGGTGGATGTGATGGTAGCGGTTTTGTTATGAAACCCGACCTCCCAGGTCCCAGAAGACAGAGGATTCTGATGGCGGTAGGTGTAGGCTATGTCCCTAAACTTCCAGGGCAGCGCAGGAGAAAGATGGTCCGCGGCAAGGAAATCGCCCCTGACATCGTTCAGATCAATGCAAAAGTCGTTGAGTACGGAAACAAATCCATAAAAGCTCTTCTTGGCCTCGAAGCTGCAGAAGAAGCTCCGGCAGAAGCTCCGGCAGAGTAATTTTCAAGTTCCCGCCTGCGGGCGGGCTTTAAACACTTTTCGTATTACTTTTTTGATTTCGCTGTTTTTCTTCTTTTATAGTATTCTATTATCATTATTTCAATAGAGATATTTCCATGCTTAGTTTCTCATGATTTGCCTATATACTCTACTTTTCTATAGAAGAATTATCTTACAGTGTGATTAATGCCGTGATTGATACTGTGATTGATACTGTGATTTTACAGATCTTCAGCACATTATTTCTATGTTAGTGTGCCAATTTTTCTGTAAAATCATAAATCTTAATAAGTTGGTAGTTGGAGAATCCAATATCAAGAGAATTTCATAAAATCCCAACAAGTATCTTTATTTCATAAAGCTGTGTACCTGCACTTCACTATTCAAAAGTTTTTTCTCAATAAAGGGATTTTCTCAATAAAGGGATTAATAGATTGTTTTAAAAATAGAGTCGTATTGATGGTAAGACTGAATTTTACAAGGCACCTAACTTTGCGATTCCGCTTATGATTTCATTTTTGAACTGTAAGATATAGGATGAAGCCAGGGACTACTAAGACAAGTATGAGAGTGTCTGCAAACTGAGTTAATGAGACCAGAGAACCACTCTCTTATATCAGATACTTGTTTATTTTTTGAGTTGCTATAGTACAGCTATCGGAGGATTAATAGTCTGCAAACAGGAGTAAAGACATATCAAACTTTAAATTATCTTGTAGTCACCGACTTTTCCTTTGAAGCATTCAGGATTAAGCAAAATTAACAGCCACAGCTTAACCCTAAAAACGCTTTCATTGTCTAAAAATTCATAATCCTTTAAAAGTTTTATGTGTAAACTCTCAAACAATCAAATAAAAGAAAATATCTACAGATCTGAAATGGGTTAATAAAAAACAGTTAGAGAGATTGGCCGGAAGCTATATCTAGGATAATCCAATACAAATTGATTCTTATTCACAATCCAACCTCTGGATTTTCATTATGAAACAAAATATACTGATATGTTTCTCGAAAAACTGTATCTATTTCTATATCCAGAAATATAAATTTATTCAAAGTAAGAACAGGACCTATAATCTCACTAAAGCAATATCAAAGTCTTTTATTTACAAACTATGAGCTTAGAGGTATAAGAAAAGGCTAGTAGAATGGGGATTTTAGTATTAGAAATATGGCTATTTTGCTCACTTGATAGCTTATAAATCATATGTTAACCTGAATAAAAATAGCTTGATTTTTACTCTATTCTTTCGATAGTATATTTTATTTTCTTCGGTACTTTATATTATATAAATTTGGAAGATGTAACTGATTACGTAAAAGTTTAGTACCAAAAATGAATACAAAATTTTTCGAATAATAAACACAAATAAATGAAAGTACTATTCACCTTACCCTTTTTTGACTACGTATTTAGTTTTTATTCTGGAGTTCAGTTGTCTAAGTTGTTTTTTCAAACCATACTAACTAAGGCCCTTCCAAATTAGTGCTAAAACTGAGGGTATACAATACTTATTTTGGATACTATATATGAATTTAGGTTTTTCTGATTAAAGTAGATCCCTAAAAATCAATTTTTTAAATAAATAATCCAAAATAATCTTCTAAATTGAGTAAAGAGTAACATAAATACTTTATTCTTTTACAATTTATGTTTATATATAAATAAGGTATCTGATATCATTTTCATCCATACGAATTCAATGCTAAAAAAGTAAGGAAAAATAAACATTTAATTTCCCAATTGAAGTGCTTAAGTCCTTTAAATATTTAATAAATTGTTTAATAAATGTACCCTTTGAAGAAGGACTGACACTACATTTAATTGGATAGATAAGGATTAATTTTCATTAAAAAACTAATTGTTTGTCAAGGGTTTATTTAATTTTATTCAAATTTATGAATAGTATCTGCTTCTCAAAATTGATTAATAACTCCATACACAATCACTTTTCTCTAGTGAATCATTCCCAAATCAATTCCTTAATTTCTGGAAAAATTCGTGATCTTCTAGTCTATTCAAAAGTTAAGTTTTATGAACCTACTTTAGTCGCAGCACTAGTTCTTTGTTTTCCTGCGGGTCACTAGTTTTATGTTTTTTCTGATATTGATTCCGCGACTTTTAGCATTTCTTCTTTTTCCAGGGAAGCATAAAGACTTAGATTAACATCTCCTAACTTCCACGTCAAAAGTTTCGTTTTCCCCATAGAAATATATTTTCCTTCTATCCCATTAATCTGAATATCTTCGCCTTTATCCATAATTGTAGCATCAGATGACTGATTCTTAGAGACGGTTTCCGCGAGATTTATAACTGCTTTATCTTTTGTGTATGTCAGTTCGACGGTCTCAGAAATCTGACTTTCAGAGGAAAATTGGCTGTTGTTGTAGATCATTGAACTATTGAATTCATAGCCTTCAGGCAGGTAATCCGGAGTAAGGATCTCAAAACTGGCTTTCTTTCTGGCTTCTTCAAGGCTTAATTCTTCAGGAAGCTTAATTTCACCCAAGTCTATTATTTTTGCGCCTTTTGGAATTTCAAATTTAAATTCCGAATTCGGAATTCCTGTGTTAACTTTCAAGTCTTGAATTTCCAATTTCATGGTTAGATTTCCATTGCCGTTATAAGTCTCATATCTGAGAGGCATCCATGTTTCCTGATCTACCCAAATTTTTGTCTTGTATATCAGTTCGTAATCCCCATCGTTTTCTTTTGGAATTGTCTCCAGCAGATAAGTTTTCCTTCCATCTACATTCTCAACGCTAAGTACTGTTACATTGGTATCGTTCAGGATATCATCTATGATATTAGTATAATCATTTTCCGTAAGTTCGGAAGGCTTGGAAATTTTCATTTTTGTGACCGTATTGGTATCTGGGGTGTAACTCCACAAGATTTCTCCATCTGAAACGATTATAGTTTTATTCTCTTTACCGGATTCTGTTACAATACTTTTAATCATATTAGGCTTTTTGGACATAGTTTTGGTTTCTGTTTCCTTGATTTCTCCTCCTAAGTAGGAAGTCATATGCATCGTGTACGAATAATCTCGAGTATTGTTCTCTTTATCCATCATCTGGGTTGCAATTTGTTCTGCACTCAGGTTTTTTTCCATGCAGCCTGAAGAAAAGAGGGCTACAACTATGAAAGTCAGAACAAATATTGGTATAAGTTTTTTCATTGTTGTCATATTACTCATCTTTCAACAGATAATTTTTTTATAAATATTGTAAAGCTAATAATCTTGAGGACATTCCTAATTATTTAAGTATCTCTCAAAATTGAGTTTAAAGCATTATCCATAAACCAAGTAATATAAGCACAAATCCGCTAATTTTTTTCAAGTATATTTTATATGAACGAATGTGTTTAGATAGAGTATAGCCTCCTATCAAGCCAATTCCAATAAAAGGTGTCAATACTCCAGCGCTGAAAGCAAGTAACAGGATCAGATTATTAAACGTTCCAGTTGTAATGGTTTTATTTAGCAGTACAAGGAGCATCGGAGCAGTGCAAGGAACTTTTACAAACGAAAACAATATCCCAAGGAAAAAAATTCCACCCAAAGTACCTGCATATTTCCTTGCAGAGTTCTGAAAATAGTTATCCAGAGTAACAGGTGATTTTAAGATTTCCATAAGGTTTAATCCAATGAGGATTATAATTATGCCTGTAATATAAGAAAAACCTTCCAAACTGGGAATCGATTTTCTAAAAGAGAGCAAACAGATACCTAAAACTATATAAGAACTCACCAGTCCCAATCCAAATATTATTGCACGTATCATACCGTTTTTTGTGCTACTACTTGTTCCTGCAGTAAAGCTTAAAAGAAAACCCAGTATAGCCATCAGGCAGGGAGAAAAACCTGCAAAGAAGCCGAGTGAATAGGCAAATGGCAAATTAAAGTCTGTATTTATATACTCATTATACTGTTCTTTTTTTGGTATCTTTTCTGTGGAATTAGTATTCTTTTCCTCTTCCAAAAGATATCCATTAACTGATGTTTTTAGCTTCTCTTCAGTAATCTCTTCTTTGGGAATTTTTGTTTCATTATTTATCACAATAGCCGGGACTTCAAGAAAACCATACTTGTTCCATTGATTGAAACCATCAGCAGTACTGGTTTCAATTCGTGTTATCACGATGCTATCGTTATATTGAACTTCTATTCTATCGACAATAGGATCGGTTATTTCACAATCATGGCAATCTTTTTGATGGAAATACTCAATTGTGACCGAATCTGCACAGGCTAGCGGTATAAATGTAAGAAATAAACAAATGACAGCTAGTACAGTTATTGTGTGAGAAGTACTTTCCATGAGAATCCCTAAGGTGTATCATTTATTTCACAAACATGAAACATCTGAGATTTTTTCTTCAGAACTCTTTGATCTAAAAATGTAATTTATTATTAAAAAATAGAAGGATTATCAATTTGTTCTTTTTTTCTATACCAGACCATAAGCGAGAAATGCATAGCTGTTACAAGGAACGCCAGAACAAATGTTTCTGACTTCCCTACTGATATGTACCCCTCCATATCCAAATATCCAATTATTAAAAAAGAAAAGAAGTATACTGGCAATGAACGCCATAATTCTTGTTTTACTATATCATCTATATTCATAATTAACCACTGTACCTTTGGAAGTTTAACTCAAACTCAGCTTTTTTCTAAACTTCAACTCATTAAAAACCGCAAAAATATTGTTTTGGCTCTGTAGAACCTCTTAAACAAATAATCATCATCCATTTGAACTGGAATCCATTTGAGCTGGATGCCTGATATATTTTTTATTTTCAGCCAATGAAGCTGATTTAAATAGATATTCTACAAAGCTTAAAAAGAAAATTGGTAGTTCACAAATTTGCTTTAAATTTGAGGTCAAATTTTCACTTCTTTATGTGTAGTCCTCCGACATAATTTCAATCGATTACATTCCCCCAGTTTAGAAAAAGTATTGAGTAAATTTTTTGCTTACAGTTTTTAATAACTTCCCCCCACTATCCATTATTCCAGAAGACACTTTCTGTGTGTCTTCTGATGTTGTTAGAGGGTCGGCCGGCTCGCTTATATTCGCTAAGAGTTCAGAAACTGCTCTTGTTTGTTCTCTTGCGATTATTGAATTCCGAATAGAATCAACTGCAAGAGGGTAAATGCTTGCAGAATCATTTTTATCTGCTTCTTCAAGATATACTCCTGCCATCTCCAAGTGGAGTTCAGTTATTGGCGAATCGATTTTTTGTGTAGCGGTAATATTCTCAAAAGAATTTTTTGAAAGTGTTAGTTCTTCTTTTGCTTTCGTTATTATAACTGACTGATTTGTTATCTTCGTCTCGTTACTCAACTCAATTTTGACTAAAGCGATAGAGCTGGCAGCGTGCATAGTTGATAAGTAGTAATTTTCCTCAGAATAGTATTTCTTGGATATGTTTAAATAGTCTTGAGGAAGACCTCCATTAAATTCTCCAACTTCCGCCGTCTTTAATTCTTGTATTTTATTTTCTGCATCGCTTATCCACTTTTGCGCAATGCCTTTTTCGAGCGTCTTGAACTCTTCAGCGTCTATTTTCGATTGAGAGTAAGATTCCTTTTTTGCTACATTTAAATAAACCTTTGCTTTGTACAGGTCAAAACTTGATTCGACCAAACTGTCAACAGCATTGTCGGCATTCCCTCTTCCTAAATATTCCTGAGCTTCTCGTAATTTTTGGGCACTTTTGGACAATTCGTCCGATGAAAGGGAGAGCCACTCATTAGCTGAAAAAGTCCTTTCACTATTATTTAATTGATATATCTCAGATCCTAGATCATTTATTTCTTTCCGGAGAGACTCGTTCAGATTTTTAATCGTTTGCTCTTTTCCTTCACGTTGAATCTGATTGAGTATATCTTTTTTGATTACTTGCCTGTGACATTTTAACGCTAGAGTGTAAGAAAAAAAAGGATAATCTTTTTGAATTTCGCATGACTGATTAAAAACATAAACGAATTCAGTATTATTTTGGTAAAAGTGTGAGAGAGTGTCAATTTCATTATTAGAGAGATTCTCATAGACTCCCGGCATTGCACTGGCAGGAATAACGCAAAAAGTAAAAATTGCCAGCAGAAGCATTACTTTCATTTGTTTCATATCTAGCCTCATTTATTTATAAAATATATAGCAATAGCTCCACCTATATAGAAAAGAATAGATGCTCCAAAAGCGGAGAGTATACACTTAAAAAGAGATAACCCTTTATTGTGACTATAGAGAAAAATGCTAAGTCCAACTACTAATGTTCCAATGGTTTGACCCAGTTCAAGTCCATTCATATTTCCTCACATTTTTAATAGAATATAGCTGCTTCAGCTTTTGCGGTTATCCGTATTCGTTACCAAATAAATAAAAAAATTAAATAAGAAGACTTTTAATAAGCCTCCAGCTTTAATTTATTGGTTATACTCCTTAAAAACAACTGGCTAAAAGCTATTATTTATTAAAATTCACTAAGAGTTGTTTATGAACACAAGTAATTACAAATTGAATCACAGCCAATTATAGTTCCTGCACCGCATATAAGTATACATCCTGCAATACAGCCAACTACACCAACTCCACTTGACACAAGATAAGCACACAGTTTAGGGCAACCGGTTCCACATGCTTGTCCAACAAGCGCTCCACACCCTCCCATGCATATATCTTTGCAACTGGCGCGAGTGATTGTGATTTTCTCATTGGATGAATCGTAAACGGTAAACGTGGCAGAATCTGAAGTTGGATCACCTATCAGCGTCGCAGATACTTCATTACCTTTGTCTGAAACAAAACTAGCTTTCTGGCCACCAGGAATAGCAGAAACTGTTCCATCCCAGACTTCCAATATTTCATACTTAGAGGAAATATCGATCAGCTTAGTAGATGTGCTGGATGGGCTAAATATCAAGAAATATCCATTCGTTTCGCTATTCTCAACTATTGTATAATCTTTAGGGACTGATATTTCTTTTGAAATCACCGTTACAATCTCTTTTTCAACTTTAGGATCGATGGGCTTGTTTGGAGGGCATGCCATTGCAGGCGTAACCAGTATCATACCTATAACGAGCATTATCATAGAAAGCCCGCTGATTTTTCTAACTTTGCTGTTTAATGTCAATCTATTCCACCTCTTTACTTCTATTCAAGAGGCAAGAAGCAAACTTTAA
>DUGT01000202.1:8873-10122 GCA_013331275.1 Methanosarcina sp.
TATGCAGGGTTCAGGATAGGTCTTAAACTCTACTGAACCCTGTACAATATTCCCACTTATTCGGTTTTAGAGAATCCTTTATAAGTTTTCCGGCCAATCTCTCTAACTGTCAGAGATCAGAGAATCTTTACAGATCTAAAATGAGTTAATAAAAACAGTTAGAGAGATTGGCCGGAAGTTATATATAGAACGATTTGATGCAAATTATTTAAAATCTACAGCTAGTAACCAGGCCTTTTGCTAAAAAAGTAGATTGAAGAAAAAATATCTGCCCAATTAAAAAGGATATAATGAGTTTGAAGCAGATTTTTTCAGGAACTTTTTGATAATCAGTATTTTTAAAGCCGGATTCAAGGTTATTTTATATGACGGATTTGTTTAGATAGAGTATAGCTTCCTATTAAGCCAATTCCAATTAAAAGGTGTCATACTCCATCACTGAAAGCAAGTAATAGAATCAGATTATTTGCTGTTCCACTTGTGATGGTTTTATTGAGTAACACAAGGAGCATCGGAGCAGTGCAGAGAACTTTTACAAACGAAAATAATATCCCGAGGAAAAAAATTCCACCCAAAGTACCTGCATATTTCCTTGTAGAGTTCTGAAAATAGTTATCCAGAGCAACAGGTGATTTTAAGATTCCCATAAGGTTTAATCCAATGAAAATATAATAAGCCTGTAATATAAGAGAAACCTTACAAACTGGGAATTGATTTCTTAAAAGAGAGAAAACAGAGACCTAAAACTATATAAGAACTCACCAGTCCCAATCCAAATATTATTGCACGTACCATACCGTTTTTTGTGCTACTGCTTGTTCCTGCAGTAAAGCTTAGAAGAAAACCCAGTATAGCCATCAGGCAGGGAGAAAAACCTGCAAAGAAGCCGAGTGAATGGGCAAATGGCAAATTAAAGTCTGTATTTATATACTCATTATACTGTTTCTTTTTCGATATCTTTTCTGTGGAATTTTTAGTATTCTTTTTATCTTCCAAAAGATGTTCATTGATTGATGTTTTTAACTTTTCTTCAGTAATATCTTCTTTAGGAATTTTTGTTTCATTGTTTATCACAATGCCTGGACTTCAAGAAAACCATATTTATTCCACTGATTAAAACCATCAGCAGTACTGGTTTCAATCCGTGTTATTATGATGCTACTATATTATATTGAGTTTCTATTTGATCGATAATGAGACCAGTTATTTTGCAATCTTGACATCCTTTTTGATGAAAATATTGAATTGT
>DUGT01000202.1:10132-12147 GCA_013331275.1 Methanosarcina sp.
TTTATCACAATAGCCGGGACTTCAAGAAAACCATACTTGTTCCATTGATTGAAACCATCAGCAGTGATAGTATCAATTCGTGTTATTATGATACTACTATTATATTGAGCTTCTATTTGATCGACAATGGGATCAGTTATTTTGCAATCTTGACAGCCTTTTTGATGAAAATATTGAATTGTTATCGGACTTGCATAAGCCATCGGTATACAAATAAGAAATAAATAAATGATAGTCAGGAGAGCTATTATACGAGAAATATTTTTCATGAAAATCCCTATAAGTGCATCTTTTATTTTCACGAATCTGTTTATGTCTATAATAGGAAACTCAATTATCTGAATTCTGTTTGCGCTGCGACCATTTCATTCCTAAAACCAAGAATATCAGTAATATTCCAAGAATTATACTTCCTTTCAAAATCGGAAGAATAGGATAGCCAAGAACAAGGTAACGTACAAAAATGAAGGCACAAGCGATTATATAGAAAATCAGCAATCTTATTGGATCTTTTTGATTTGCTTTCCTTTCACCATATATGATCTTTGAGAGTGAGACTCCGATAAATAATAAAAGCAGAATCCAGTATATCTGATCCATATTATAAACTAAAGAAGCATAAAGATAAGCGACATACAGAAATATTGTAAAGAGTAAATGACCTATATGTTCTCGAATTGATGAAGAAATTTTAGTTTTTTCATTTCTATAAGGCTCTGTGGTTTTTTCTCCATTAGACCTTGAGCCAAAAATATGGTTAATTATAAAGGAAATATTATTGTTATCAATTTGTTCCTTTTTTCTATACCAAACCATGAACGAGAAGTGTATAGCTGTAAAAAAGAGAGCCAGAATAAGTACCACTGACATCCCTATCGAGATATATCCTTCCCTATTTAGGAGCCCGATTATTAAAAAACTAAAAAAAAGTACTGGGAATGAACGTAATAATTCTTCTTTTACAATAGGATCTATATTCATATATTGACCACCTCAGTACCTTCTGGAGGTTTAAATTTAAATTCAGTATTTTTATGCCTGAATTTATAGAATAATTCTCATATTCTAATGTCATCAGAAGTTTGTCACCATTATAACTCTGGATCTTTAGCGGCATCCAGATTTCGAGATCAATCCGTAGAATATGATGACTATATGTTTCATTTTATTTATTAGAAATAACTTCATGTTTGTAAGTTTGAACTCTATTGTTCGAAACGAGATATCATTTCAAAGATTCTGATATTTTTATAATCTCTTATTCACTTACTGGATCTGAAATTACAATCTATGTATTATTATAGTTATATTTGATAATTTTATTGTCTAATTTTTCGGCTCTAAGAAGTATTTATTATTTTTCAGCGTTTAATAGACTGTTTGTCTCTTCTAAACATCCGCCTACAGCTAGAAAGAAGAAAAAAGAATAATTATGATCCTCTTTAACATTTTAGAACCTCTACGTAATTGATTATACTTTTGGCATATTTCCAAAATAGGATCCTAAAAATGATGATATAAAGACTAAAATGGTAAACCCAATTTGGGTTCGTTTCTTCATCTTTGGGCTATAATTAGGTTGAAGTGAGAGATATTTCATAAATATGAAGGGGATTGAAATTGCAAAACCTATGGCAACCAATAACGAAGAAAGTACGTGCGCAAAATATGTGTATTGTGGGTAATAAGACATTATTGTAATACGAATAGTTGATGATATTATTAAAAAAAATAAAAAAGTAATGATGGAAGTAATAATAGGTTTCACTAGCATAACCCCGATTCTTGACAAACTTGAGATATATTAGAGCAATTTGTTCCAGATGGGTACGCCATCGCAGACGTAGCCAGTGTCATACCTATAACGAGCACTATCATAGAAAGCCCGCTAATCCTTCTAACTTTGCCGTTTGATGTCAATCAATTTCCTCTTTATTTTCATTTAAGAGATAAGAAGCAAACTTTAAAATAGTTATAAAGTATATACTTCATGCCTTCGGGTATGCAGGGTTCAG
>DUGT01000202.1:12257-12492 GCA_013331275.1 Methanosarcina sp.
TATGCAGGGTTCAGGATAGGTCTCAAACTCTGCTGAATCCTGTAGAACGTTTCCCACTTAATCAGTTTTAGAGAATTCTTTATAAGTTTTCCGGCCAATCTCTCTAACTATCAGAGATCAGAGAATCTTTACAACTCTAAAATGAGCTACAAAAAACAGTTAGAGAGATTGGCCGAAAGTTATATATAGAGCAGTTCGATGCTAATTATTTAAAATCTACAGCTAGTAACCAGGC
>DUGT01000202.1:12697-17459 GCA_013331275.1 Methanosarcina sp.
ATTCAAGGTTATTTTATCCATATTTTTCAATCAAGCTTTCATAAGAAGGATTTATTCTATAAATGATATTTTTTCCTTTTCTTTCTTCATTTATGAGTTCCACTTCTTTAAGAGTTCTCATATACCAGCTAATTGTAGCTCTGGAAACTCCGATTTCATGTGCAAGAGCTGAGTTTGTATTACATTTCCCATTTTGTATTTCTGAAATTATTCTTTGGTTTGTTACGTTTTGAAGAGCAGAAATAATTTTTCTTTCTTCTTCATCATAAGTGGAATTATTTTCGAAATATCTAATCTTTCCGCCTTTTTCATGGATTTCAATTTTATTCTGAATTTTCAGAATATTTATATGATGCCTTACTCTTCCCCTGCCTAAACCGGTTTTTTCTACAATTTCACCAATATATGCTCCCGGTTTAGCCCTGATATACGTATAAATACTGGACCGGTCAGGATTATCTAGTATATTTCTTTTATCTACGATTTTGAATCCCAGTACCACGAAAATTAGCTTTGTAAAGTACAGAATTATATCTATTATTGATAATATATGCATCGCAGCCAGCCAGAGCAGAAACTGCCAGTAAGGTATCTGAGTGACCTCAAGTTCAACTACTTTTTCTCCGTTAATTGAAGCTCCAGACTGATCGCTCGGAAAAGGACTTACAGTATATTCTGTAGCCCTGGCTGTTGTTACTAAAAGAAAAAATAGTAAAAAGAATATATGTTTTTCAAGCTTAATGCTGGTAAACGTTAAACGTATAGCTCTGTGTTCCACCAACTGATTCCCCATAAGTCTTGAACTGCCAGGTTCCCTGTTGCACGTATCCCTGGGAGGGATCTATACTGAAATGTACCCTACCATTTACGCTTCCATCAGAGTTATCGCGGTAAGTTCCTATTTTACTTCCTGAGGGTGTATAAACACTAAGAGCCAGAGAATCACTTGTATCTCCCCAGTTTAAATCAACTTCGAGATAATTCACTCCTGATCCCACATTTACATTGTTAGTTATTGTTTGCCCCTGACTTATGGACTGAGTTAACAATATAGAAAGGAGATTTTCTGTACCAGAAGAATTTTCTATCCAAGGGCTAACAATGTAATTTTTGTCAGCGGAATCTAAAGCAACTTTATTTTTCGAGTTTTCTGAGTATCCTTTTTCGGCAGAAACCGTAGGGACTGCTATCAATCCTATAATAAAGCATAAAATTAACATCTTCCAGATTTTCATAGTAACACCAAAATAAATTAGGAATTAATACATATATATTTTCTGCAATAGCTTTAAAAAGGCAAATATAATATTATATAATTATAAATTACGAAATTTATAAGTAACCTGAAAAAAATGTAAGGTTCTTTTATCAAGAATATTTCTTCAAAAAAGAGAAAATTTTGTAAGGCTGTTTCATTTTCTGCATTAAGATTAAACCGTAAGTTTTATAAGCTGGATTTGAATTCTCTCCAGAATATTCGGAACAGTAACTGTAGACGACATAGTGCTATAGTTATTTCTCTCCATGAGTCTTAGAAGCCTCAGTATTTAGTAGCAGAAACGCAACAAGAGTACACCGTTTCTAAGTGTTCTCTTGTTGTCATTTCCTTTCACCCCGTGATGTACTCCAGAGACAGGATTAAGTAAACCTTAAAACTTTTCAGAGCTAACTTAATTAAGCCTCTGGTCATTTGGATTTCAATGGTTTTTTCAGAGATATTGAACTCCATAATTTAATACTAACATATTCTATATAAAGTGAAAAGTTTTTAGCCAAATAATTAAACTATCTTTTGCATACAGAATCAATTCTTCAAAAAGCAAGGCAAAAAACCCAGTTGCAGGAATAAAGTCATACCCATATTGCAAGAAGTTTCAGAAAATAAATCTTGGAGAACTATGGGTTTAAGCAAAAGATGGGATTTAATTATCTTCATTTATTTGAACGTTTTTAAAATGTTTTTGTCCTGAAATAAATCCATTTTTAAAAGAATTTCAAATACATTTTTTCAATTTCATCCCGATAAACAGGATTTATACTGTATATTGTACTCTTTCCCAGCTTATTTTCTTTAATAAGGCCTGAATCATTCAATTGCTTCATGTACCTGGTAATTGCACTTTTGGAAACTCCTGTTGTCCGGGCAAGGTCTCCGTTGGTATTACACTCTTCCTTTAATATTTTCAAAATTATCTTTCGATTCATCTCATTTTGAAGGACTGAAATAACCAGTTTTTCTTCCTCACTGTATGTAGAATTATTCTGGAAATACCGGATTTTTCCGCAATCACTGTGGGCTTCAATCATATTTTCTGCTTCGAGAATATCGAGATGATAACGAAGAGATCCCCGGCTCATGCTCATATTATTTTCAATCTCGCTGATGCATGTCCCTGGACAGGTTTTGATGAAAGCATATATGTACTTTCTCTTTAGAGTTCCAACAGTACTTGGATGGTCAGCAGCTCGGAATCCTAGTATTATGAAAATGAACTTTGTAAAGTATAGAATTACGTCTATTATTGATAATATTTGCATCGCAGCTAGCCAGAGCAAAAACTGCCAGTAAGGTATCTGAGTGACTTCAAGTTCAACTACTTTTTCTCCATTAATTGATTCTCCGAACTTATCACCAGGGGCAGGGCTTACAATATATTCAGTAGCTTCGGCTGTAGTTGTTAAAAAGAAAAATAGTAAACAAAAGATAAGCTTTTTTTTAAGCTTAATACTGGTAAACACTAAACGTATACTGTGTTCCACTAACCGATTCTCCGTAAACTTTGAACTTCCAGGTTCCTTGTTGCACGTATCCCTGGGAGGGATCTATACTGAGATCTTCTTTCAGTCAAGGAAAAGACCCTTATTTCTTTATTTTCATAAGACTTTTTAGTTGTTTCTTCATCAGATTAAAATTCAAAAATGTGATCAGTTATTAAAAAATTGATGGATTCAATAGTTGTTCAATTAACAATTTTTTTAACATGTCAGGCATATTTACTTTATATACATGTCAGACATATTTACTCTATATTATATACTCCTTCAATACTAAAAATTCAAAGTAATTTTCTGAAACAGAGGCTGTAAAGGTGGTTTGCAAACTCTTTCTGAGCAATAACTCCAGTATTTCTCAAATCTACCATCATAAATAACTCCTCTTGAAAACGAAAAAGGCCAAGATTAAAAATATGGTAATTCCCCTGAACCCTGGAATTTGGGTTTCACATCTGGTGACATTCTTGTTTCCAGAATCAGATGATGGTTCAGGAACTGCTGACCTAATCGGAGACGCTGAGGAGTTCTCTTGCACGACGTGAACTTTACTTGCAGACCTATATCCTGTTTTGCTGGCATTTATCACATATCTGCCTTCATCAGGAAAACTATAATTCAGGAAGCCTGAACTATTTGTAAGACCGATTTCTTTTCCATTAAGAGTCAGTAACGCATCTGCAATCGGTTCCGACATGCAGCGAACTCTTAGCTGGCAGTTTTCTTCTTCTACAGATGTCAGGAGATCAATTGAGAGAGGGTCTTCGTATCCTTCGAGTTTTATTATGAATAACCCTGTGAACCCATATTGAGATACAAGCAGTCTGCTACCGTCAGGACTCCAGCCTTCAAGAAACCTACCATCTTCAGCAAGCTTTATTTTCGTTGATCCATCAGGGCTTGCAGCAAAAACAGAACCTGATGAAACAAAACTGATAAAGTCTCCCGAAGGATGCCATTCGTAGTCGGTTATTGTGGATGCAATAAGACTTTTTTCGCTTCCGTCGGGGTTTATTGTATAAAGGTCATCGTCCTGTGTAAAAGCTATTTTATCTCCTTTCGGGCTCCAGCTAGGTTTGAAGAAAATATACCCTGGAAACTCTTGAAGCGCTTTTACATTTTTTCCTGTAGATTCAGCTATGTATATAGTTACTTTATCAGAGTTTATAGCGCTGAAAATCAGTTTTTTTCCATCTTTGCTAAATTCGAAAACGTCTTCAATTGAGGAAAATTCTTTTGAAAGTTGAACTTTATCTGTCCCATCGACCTTAATTGAACAGAGACTGAAATTTTCATCAAAATAGAATATTCTGCTGTCATCAGGGTTCCAGGCAACCAGAATTCCATTGTAATTAAGTCTCTTCTTTTCGGTCCCATTTTCATTAACTGTCCATAGGCCATTTTCATTTTTAGGTTTTCCAGTAGCACTATATGCTATTTTTTTGCCGTCATGGCTCCACAATGCAAACCCTACATTATTAGGCATATCTGTAAGTTTTTGGAGCACAAATCCATTTGAGTCAAGTAAATACAACTGAGACCTTAAAGGTTTTTGATCCATCAATGCAAGAGCTTTTGTGCCTTCTGGGTTCCACATCAAATTATTCTGCCATTCAATATCCAGAATATTTTTCCTGATTTCGTCAACTGTTGTATAATTACATCTGCCTGCAGTTTTAATTAACGTTTTTTCTGGGTCTGCAAATATATAGAAGTCCCTTATATCGAATATATTTGAAAAAATTGTAATTCGATTTCCGTCTAGACTCCAGGATAAGATGTGCAAGCTAAGGGATTTTTCTTTCGTATTGTTTAGAGTCGATGCTAGTTCTCGAATTCCACTTCCATCTGCGTTCATTATATAAATACCGTGAAAAGCGATTTTTTTCGGATGGCTAATTGACGCTTCTACTACCAATCTATTGCTATCTGGACTCCATAAGCCACTAATTATAGGCTGTTCTTTAAGACTAGTTCCTGAGGATACCAC
>DUGT01000202.1:17610-21758 GCA_013331275.1 Methanosarcina sp.
CCCACACTAAGGTTTTCAGATGAAGCTGCAAAGCCTGTAGGCATGCTTAAGATTAGTAATATTAAAAGCAAGTTTATTTTCAGTATTCTTGGCATGTAATCCCTTACAAATTTAAATTTATTTGCCTCTCAACTTTATTCAATATGGTAAAAAGTTATAACTATTCGGCCTATAGGAAACTACTTCATTCATTATCGTCTTAAATTTCAATGAGCGAATCTATATGAACTAATTTTTTATACTGATGCCTATTGACTGTTCTCTTTTTTCCCAATGTAGTAGCAAGATTTTTTCATTTCACCTGACTCAGCATCAATCGACTGATCTTTAAATGTAAAAAGATAGGCTTCCTACCTGAAATTAAAGTTTTATTCCGGTAGCATCAAAAAATGCATCTTCCAATGAGAGAGAGTTTTCTATAAGTTTGAAAACATGGCCTCCACTTTCAACAATTAACCTGTTGATTTCCGGTTTGACGTCTGTCCTGGAGTTTACGAAAATTTCAAGAGTATGTTCGGCTTTCAATTCGGTTTTTACGACAAACTCCATATTCTCGATTAAAGAAATCATCTCATAAGAGAGATTGTAGACCCCAATCGTAATAACCCCGTTTGACTCAAGGTGACGGATTTTTTCAATTGTGCTTTCAGCTATAAGTTTGCCTTTATTCAGAATTCCTACATGGGTACAAATCTCCTGTATTTCCAGTAGGTTGTGGGATGAAAGAAATATTGTGATTCCTTCGTTATTGCACTCACGAAGAATTTGCCGGATTTGCCTGATCCCAACAGGGTCAAGGCCATTTGTAGGCTCGTCAAGAATCAGTACTTTTGGATCATTCAAAAGAGCCTGTGCAATCCCTAATCGTGTTTTCATACCATGGGAAAAATAGCCTACCTTTTTGAACATTTCATTGCCAAGCCCAACCTGATCCAATAAAACCCTGGATTGCTCCAGGCTTTCTTTTTTGCTCAGACACTTTAATCTGCCATAATAGACCATGTGGCTCAAAGCTGTCCGTTCGTCGTAAAAACCGGAATCCTGGGGAACCAGACCCAGAATCTGTTTAATCTTTCCTGATTCGGAAGACAAATCCATACCCTCAACAAAAATCTGTCCTTTCGCAGGTGTTGAAAGTCCTGACAGTAATTTTATTGTAGTTGTTTTTCCGGCACCATTCTGGCCCAAAAAACCGTAGATACTACCTTTTTCTACATTTAAGGAAAGATTTTCCAGAACAAAGCGAGAACCGTATTTTTTGGATAGGTTTTTAGTAGAGATAGCCGCGGTAATTATAAGTCCCTCCGTTTAATGGCCAGCAAACTCATAGACAAAAAGACCAGCATGTACAGGAACATTGAAAACAGGCTTTCAAAAACCTTAAGATATCCAGCCCCAACCGGGAAACCTGTTATCAGATCTATATTTTTAGCACCGTAATAGAAGGGGGTGAGATATCTTAGATAGTTATCATGTCCCTGTAAAAAGAAAAATATCAAAATTCCAAGAAAGATTATAGACATTGTAAATGAAATTTTGTTATTTACTGATAGTGTTGAAATGAATAAAAAAATACTTATGAAGCAGCCCAAATAAAGGCTTGAAAAAATCCAGAACAAAACGATATTTGTGAGCTGAAAGGCATTACCCTCAGAATACTGATATATCAAGCTTATAAGTGCAATTCCAGTGGAAGCAGAGATAAATACTAGAAACAGAAAGAAAAACTTTCCTAAAATGAAAGACGATCTATGAACCTTGGAGATAATATATCTTACCGATCCCGTTTCGATTTCGCTGCTTACGATATCAAAAGACGTTATCAAAATAATAAAAGGTCCGATAGACAATACCACTATATACGAAATTAAAGAATACGGAATGCCCTCGGAAATCGGGAATAAAAAGGATATGTAAGTACTATAGTGCATTGCTAGGAAACAAAGAAAGACAAAAATTCCACCAAAGAGCCATACATATTTGCTTTTTGAACCTTTGAATATTTCATCTTCCTCAATGATCTGTATTTCCGAGAAATTCATGATCCTTAACCCTCTTTATTCCTACTCAGGTTGAAGGCAACAAACGCTGCAAAGGACCCAATTATTGAATAGAAAAAGACCATAATAAGCAAAATTCCAACAAGAGCAGATAAAGCTATACCACCATATTGTAACGCAATCTTTCCATCAGAAGTAAACAAAAACACTAAAATCCAGCCAATAAGGTTATACGTAAATATTGAAAAAAAAGCATATTTTTCTGAGCCTTTGCCTATAGTTATACTAATTAGTGTACCCACAATAAGCGCACCTATAATTCCTCCGTATGTTTGATCAAGCCCTAAATATTCAAAAAATCCGAATAATACAAGCCCAATTAGTGTCCCTATAAGCAATGAATTCCTAGTTTTCATAATATCACATTTCAAAAAATATGCTGGTTTCAAAACCAGCAAGAGACGTCTATTAAAAAATTCTAAGCAGACTATGTCATATGAAATATGTTATCTGATCCCTGTACACATCTTCAGTGCCTTCCGCATAAATTTCACCTCTCCAATCACGGAGCTTTTGTGTACTCTCCAAAACAGTAATAACTTCCTCACGGAACAGTAATTGTAGACACAGTACTATAGCGACTCTCTCCATGCGCAATAGCAATCTTAACACTTACTAGGAGAAACGCAACAAGAGTACATCATTTCTAAGTGTTCTCTTGTTGCCATTTCTTTTTACCCCGTGATTTAACTCCAGAGGCAGGATTAAGTAAACCTTAAATTTTTTCAAAGACAACTTAATTAAGCCTCTGCATTTGGATTTCAAATTGGTTTTTCAGGGAAAATTTGAACTCCATAGTTTACTACTAACACACTCTATATAAAATACAAAGTTTTTAGCCAGATCATTAAACTATCAAATCTGATGCTTAATATCTGATTTCACTTTCTCAATAGTAATACTTAATACGACAAATCGTTGATGTCTTGGAATATAAATAATATCCTGAACTGAAAAGAACGTGCCATATTAAATATTTTGATTTTTGCTTATAGCTGACTTATCAAAAATTTTTGGAGATGACGACATTTTTTTGCTATCGTTTATTGGACATTTGCTCAATTAGTTGTAATTTCTCAAAAAAGTTAGGCAAACAAAAACCAATTGCAGAAATAAAACTATACCCATATTGCGAGAGGTTTCAGGACATAAATCTTGGAGAACTATAATTTAAGTAAAAGACGAGGTTTAATTATCTTCATTTATCTAATTTTATCTGAATATTTTTTAAATGTTTTGTCTTGAAGTAAATCCTTAAAAGAGTCTCAAATACGTTTTTCAATTTCATCCCGATAAACAGGATTTATACTGTATATTGTACTCTTTCCCACCTTATTTTCTTTAATAAGGCCTGAATCATTCAATTGCTTCATGTACCTGGTAATTGCACTTTTGGAAACTCCTGCTTCCCTGGCAAGATCTCCGTTGGTGTTACATTCTTCCTTTAATATTTTCAAAATTATCTTTCGGGTCATCTCATTTTGAAGAGTTGAAATAACCCGTTTTTCTTCCTCACTGTATGTAGAATTATTCTGGAAATACCGGATCTTTCCGCAATTACTGTGAGTTTCAATCATATTTTCTGCTTCGAGAATATCGAGATGATAACGAAGAGATCCCCTACTCAGGCTCATATCGCTTGCAATCTCGCTGATACACGTCCCTGGACAAGCTTTGATGAAAGCATATATGTACTTTCTCTTTAGAGTTCCAACAGTACTTGGATGGTCAGCAGCTCGAAATCCTAGTATTATGAAAATGAACTTTGTAAAGTATAGAATTACGTCTATTATTGATAAGATTTGCATTGCAGCCAGCCAGAGCAGAAACTGCCAGTATATTGTAAAGTCTCTAACTTGTGTTACTTCTTCTCCATTTACGGACACCCCAAATTCATCGTTTGGAGCAGGACTTACAATATATTCAGTAGCCTCGGCTGTAGTTGTTAAAAGGAAAAATAGTAAACAGAAGATAAGCCTTTTTTCAAGCTTAATGTTGGTAAACATTAAACGTGTAGTCCTCGGTTCCACTAATCGATTCTCCATAAATTTTGAACTTCCAGGTTCCCTGTTGCACATATCCGTGGGA
>DUGT01000076.1:0-499 GCA_013331275.1 Methanosarcina sp.
TGTAGTCCCTCAATAATCAGTTGATACTTTTCCAGAGTACCCACACATTCGCTCTCATTTTCTGCTTTGTGTATGCTCAGTTTTCTGTAAGCAGGTAAGCTTAGAAAACAGATGTGGATGAGCAAAAATACTCAATCACAAAATATCAACCATCTACTAATTCACGGCCAGGATTTGAAAATACCCGAAATTTATAATTTAATTTGCTTATACTATATACCTATTATTTGAGGAGTAGAATGAACCGGTTGTCCATCATTATGCGGTTTATGTTTTCACGATTTGTTTTTCAGTGCTAGAAATACCTTATGTTTCGTGCATCAAGCGCGCTATTAACCTTACTGAATTGCAAAAAAAGGTATGATGCGCCACTAAAAATGTTTTGGAAATAACATCAACTAACTAATAGCGAACAACCAAAACGCAAAAAATATATAAATAATAACTAAAAAGTAATAACTAAATCAATAACTAAATAACTAACTAACTAACTAACTAA
>DUGT01000076.1:639-2616 GCA_013331275.1 Methanosarcina sp.
AACTAACTAACTAACTAACTAAATAAATAAATAAATAAATGAATAAATCAATAACTAAATCAATAACTAAATCAATAACTAAATCAATAACTAAATCAATAACTAAATCAATAACTAAATCAATAAATAAATAAATAAATAAATAAATAAATAAATAAATAAATAAATAAATAAATAAATAAATGAATAAATAAATAAAGTTTAGATCAGTCTGATCTCAATCGTTTCTCCCCTGTCCTGAGCTTCCAGAATCTCAGATGCAAGATCCGAGTTTGCCCTGAGTTTCACATCTCCGTGCCGGCTTACAGTTGCACTGAACAGATACTGGTCTTCAAGATAAATTTCCACATCCTTTCCTGCAAGTTCCGGCGCCCCAAGAATAAGGTGTTTTTTATCTCTTTCTATGAAAGGATGAACAGAAGAAACACTGGGCTCCTCCTCAAAGCTCGTTGTCCTCCGTTTCTCTCGGAGAGTTCTGCTTTCAGCTCCGTACTTCCGACCTTTTGCAGCTCTTTGGGTTTCGAATTCCATTTCTCTTACGTCAATATGTAGACCAAGGACATTTTCGATCCGGTCAATAACATTCCCACCTTTGCCAATAACTTTTCGCACCTCATCTTCCCGAACCTTTACAATTGCACTGTCGTCTGAAGTCACTTCAACTTCAATCGGACCGGAGGCGTACCTGCTAATAACATTTCTTATCTCTTCTTCCGCAAGCTTCCAGGCAGGTTTCCTAAGTTCTGTAGGAGGTCCTACTGGCATAACAACAACCTGTTCCCCATAGGTATAGATCTCATATTCGACTTTTCGGGTCTCAAAATCGGCAATAACGATTACCGGTCTTGCCAGATCCTGTTCGGTCATTCCATGAGGAACTTTGACAGTAAACTCAAGTATCAGAACCTTTGCCACTTCTCCTTTATCAATGAAAATAACAGTATCCACTACCTGGGGGATTACACCCAGTTCAACCCTTCCGATCAGGCGTTGAATTGCGTCAATTGCCCTGGTTGCATGTACTACTCCGATCATTCCCACGCCTGCAAGCCGCATATCCGCAAAGATCAGGAAATCACCGGTCTTCCGGACTTCATCATAAATCGTATAATCCGGCCTGACCAGGAGCAAAAGGTCTGCAGTATCTTCCATTCTGCCATTCAAAGGTGAATACTGGGTGATTTCAGGAGGCACCTGAAGATCTCTTGGAGACTCCATTGTTTTAACTACCTGTCCGCGGTCATTCAGGTACCGGGCAATTCCGGCAGCAAAAGTAGACTTTCCAGCTCCCGGAGGGCCGGCAATAAGAATACCGCGCTGGCTTATAATTCGTTCTTTGAGCTTGTCACTCAGCCGGTAGTGCTCAAGATCCACAATTACGGTCGGCCTGACAATCGTAATTTCCATGTCATCGGAAAAAGGCGGGTGAGCAATCGCAATTCTCATATTGCGGATCTGCAGGACTGTAGCTCCGCTTGAGGACATCTCGATAAAAGATTCGGGGTCCAATCTTGCTCTTTCAATAAGTTCCCTCGAGATACTTGAAAGCTCTGCAGAAGTAGCAGGTTCATCACGGATTTTTACGTAATGTATATCCCCTACAGGTCCCTTCTTGGCCATAGGAGAGACTCCGTTTTTAAGATGTACGGACATCGTATCTTCCGTGAAAAAACGCTCTACTCTGAGAGGCGGAAGTTCGGATGGATCCGGGACTTTAGGATGCATGTACTCGACATCAAGCCCTTTTGCTTTAGCTATAAGAGACTGTACTCTATCCTCACTTAAAAATAGCCCTCCGACCTCAGTAGCCGTGCTTCGGATAAGAGCATCGACCCTGCCTTCTTTAGAGAGCTTTATCTCTTCAAGAGTGGGCTGAACCCCACTGAACTGAAGAAGGATTTCGTCCCTCTCTGCCAGCTTGCGAAGTTCCAGAAGCTCTTCAAGCCCTTTAAACCCTATTTCCCTGCCCTTATTTGC
>DUGT01000076.1:2717-3785 GCA_013331275.1 Methanosarcina sp.
AAGCTCTTCAAGCCCTTTAAACCCTATTTCCCTGCCCTTATTTGCTTGGGCTTCAAGTTCCGAGACCACAGCTTCGGGAATAATGATCTCAGCACCCCTGAAATCCCCGCTTCTAATGCGGGACGAAAGCCTTCCGTCAATAATCACGCTTGTGTCTGGAACGATTCTCCATATCCGCTTCTCATCAGCCATATAAATGGATATAGAGCCGAGAAGTATATAATAAAACTTCTGGCAATTTTATTTAGAAGAACGAAGCCAGAAATTGATATTTATGATTGGTATTTTTTTGCATGAAGAAACTTCGTAAATGTGAAGCTGATTCTTGTATTGTTATTACTATACTCAGGACTACTAGTCTGTTCTGAGATAAACTTAAATTGACCAACTAAAATCTATATTTAATAAAAAGTCTAAAAAACAAAATATTAATTTATAAATAAAAAGTATAAAAATTAAATAAAAAAAATGTTTATTTATATTCTAGTAAGAGTAAATTTCATTATAAACCTCTTTAATAATATAATATCTAAAATTTAAAATCATATCCTTAATAAATATAATGACAAAACAACTATTTAACTCAAGTTTGAATATAAAAAGGCTAAATTTAATTAATATTGGTTTCTAATTTATATTTCTCTAATTATTATATCTGCTGGATAATAATAAACTAACGATACAATAAAAAATCACTTTTATCGGCAAATAATGATGGAATATAGTTTACCAATCATTTAGTCTTCTAGAAACGTACGCAGATTATTGATTCTTAAATTGAGTAAATTTGCCCATAAATAGTGAATTTAGCAACCAGTGTAATTGGTATTGTATCAAACTTAGCAGAACGATGGAGATGATATAGATGAGAGAACAAAGATTTAACAAAATAAAGAATACAGTCTTTATTTTGTTTGCTGTCTTTTTGGTAATATCATTGACAGCTGCATCAGCAAGTGCATGGTACTCAAAGACTAGTGACGGAAAATGTAAAGTGGTAGCTAAAGAGGAGGTTAAAGAAGCTAAAGAAAAGCCTGTTAAAGAGGTAGTAAAAGAAAAGGCTGCTAA
>DUGT01000076.1:3954-19929 GCA_013331275.1 Methanosarcina sp.
AAAAGTAGTAAAAGAAAAGGCTGTTAGAAAAGTAACTGAAGAAAAGGTGGTTAAACAAGCAGTTAGAGAAAGGGTATTTGATCGAAAGGTATGTTATGAAAAGCTAGACAAAAATCTGTTAGAATTCACAGAGAGTTACTGGTTCTGCACCGCTCGGGGAGGCAATTGTGGAAATTGCTGATTCGGTAACAATTGAAATGGATTACTGTTGAGACTGTTATTGTTGACAAGTCTAACCATGGACTTGCTGTGACAAATTTACACCAGTAATGATCCATTTGTATACTGCACATCGGACTGCAGAAACAATGAGACTCTAAAAGCATTGGAGTCTCTCTTGATAGGATTTATGTAAATTGATAGGATTTATGTAAATTGATAGGATTTATGCAAATTGATAGGATTTATGCAAATTGATAGGACTTACGCGGTTAAACCCAAAAAAGTGGCATGGAACCTTAAAATGCACTTCACACAATGCTTAATACAGAGCTGCTTTGTACTTTAGTTCATTTACTGCGTAAGTCCTATATATAAAAATGAAAAGAGAAACAGATATCTTATATTTCTTAAATTTTAATTTTTCAAATTTTAAGGTTTATACACATCATCAGGCTCAAAGACTTTTTCTCCCACAATCTCTCCGTCAAGATTCCGATAAAAACAGGATCTGTACCCCATATGGCAGGCTCCCCCAACCTGTTCCACGAGCAGAAGGAGAGAATCCATGTCACAGTCAACCCTGATTTCTTTTACTTTCTGTACATGACCTGAAGTCTCTCCTTTTTTCCACAACTGCTGTCTGCTCCTGCTCCAGAAGTGTGCGATTCCGGTCTCGACAGTCTTTTCAAGAGCTTCCCGATTCATATAGGCGCACATTAATACCTCCCTGCTAAGCTGGTCCTGAACCACAGCAAGGATAAGACCCTTTTCAGATTTCAAAGCATCAAAATCAATCATGGGAGATAGATTGCAAAACAAGTATAAAAAAGAGAGGGCATTAGATCTTGAGAGGGCATTAGATCTTGAAAGAGTATTAGATCTTAAGTGACCCAGAAGAGAAGAAACTAAACCTGGCTCTCTTCTTCAGGGTTTGATTCCAAGTACGTCTTCGACGTATGCTCTGAGAATTTCAGCAACGCTCCAGGCTTGGGCAATGCAGCCCCCTGGAGTGTGAGGATAATCGCCATCAAATATTTCGGAAATTGTGCCTACACCTGCAGTTTTAAGGTGAATATCAAAACCTTGCAGGAGAACACGCATATCTTCAAGACTTTCTTTTGAATAATTGTGGACTTTCCGGTAAGCTTTCACATACGCTCCAAGGAGCCAGGGCCAGACTGTCCCGTTGTGATAGGCCGCATCCCTGGTTACTGCATCTCCGTAACAATGTCCTTTATATAACGGGTTATCAGTCGAAAGTGTTCTAAGTCCAAAAGGAGTCAGGAGATCTTTTTCAACTCTGTCTACGATTGCTTTTTCTTTTTCAGGGGAAAGAACAGTATAAGGTAGGGATACGGCAAAGATCTGATTAGGTCGGATTGCAGGATCTTTAATCTCGTTACCTGTTTCATCCTTATATACCAGATCAAAGAGACAATTAGTTTCCGAATTCCAGAATACATTCTCAAAATTTGAAGCCACACCGGCTGCAAGGGTTTCATACGAAGAAATATTTTTTCCTAAGTGAGTGCCCAGATTGGAAGCTGTTTTCAGGGCATTATACCAGAGAGCATTGATTTCGCAGGCTTTACCTGCCCTAGGTGTCACTGCTTGTTCCCCGATTTTTGCATCCATCCAGGTTAGCTGAGGCCCCTGCTGGATAAGATAATCGGAGTCCATGCCTATCCCAAAGTCCGTACCCTTACGGTAATTCTCTATAATCTCCTCCAAGGTATCCCAGACGTCAGAGAGGAAAAGAAAATCTTTCGTATATGCGAAATATCGGCCCACAGTGTGAATAAACCAGAGAGAAGCGTCTACAGTGTTATAAATTGGTTCCCCTCCGAGTGCCAGGAAAGCATTAGGGATCAGACCTCTCTTACAATGCCTGGAAAAGTTTTTGAGAATGAGTTTTGCCTCCTCAAAACGACGGGGAATTAAAAGCAGACCAGGCATAGAGATCATGGTGTCTCGCCCCCAATCCGAAAACCAGTGATACCCTGCAATCACAGTACTTTCACCTGAAGAAGGATTTTTCACTATAAAAGGGTCCGTTGCTCTGAGAAGTTTAAGAGCAAAGGGTTCGGTAAGTCTCGAATTAAAGGTGAGA
The DNA here is from genome assembly GCA_013331275.1 of Methanosarcina sp. Lineage (GTDB taxonomy): Archaea > Halobacteriota > Methanosarcinia > Methanosarcinales > Methanosarcinaceae > Methanosarcina > Methanosarcina sp11020u. The sequence continues at coordinate 6,227 of DUGT01000076.1, forward strand.
AGGTTTTGTCGATATGTTTCTCTTGTATAGAATTCCTCAACCTGTTCGAGCGTTAGAGAAGAAATATCTTCGGTTGAAGCTGCAATGAAAAAATGAGATGTGCCTATTTTGAGTTTGATTTCAAAGTAACCAGGATTGAAATTATCTTCCTGGAAGTTGAGTCCTCTCTTCTTCTCAATATCATACTCAAAATTATAGTACCATTTAGGATCAGAGTGATAACTGAGATTGGATGAAAGCGAGAAGGTACAGCCGTTGGAGCTTTCCAATTTTACTCCTGCAGGATTGGTTTTCTGAGTGAAGGAAAGTTCTCCTGAGTGAACAGTGTAATGGAAATTTCTGGAGTTCACAAGTGGAAAGATTCTTAGCACAGCTCCTTCTCTTCTAGATCTGATGTCATAGAGAATGCAGGTTGTATTGCTGTCGTGAATCATGAAAATCTTTTTCTTTATGGTAAAATCGCCGGACTGGTAGACCCAGAGAGGAAAAGGAACAAGGATGAACTTGGAGAGGTAATTGAAGCCTGAAGGAAAAACAGTATCAGGATACTTATGGGTTGCAAGCCTATAAACTTCTTCGTTAATCGAAATTTCTTCATCAAGGGAAGAAAGCAACACAAATCTTCCAGGAGATTTTTCCGGAGATGCCACAAGCAGTCCATGATAGGTCCTTGTATTTGCCCTTATTACCGTAGATGAGGCATAACCCCCGAGTCCATTTCCTACAATCCACTCTTTCTTTATCCCTTCCTCGTATGTGGAAAAGGAATCCGCTCCAAACTTGATTCCACTCATAATATATCTGGTTAGGATTTAATTTATTAAATATTTGTATCCCTGGAAGTAAGAGTTGAGGAAATCCAAGAAGTGAAAAAAGCCAGATTATAATAAAAATATCAAGTTATTAAGTTTCAAACGTAATCATAAACTATTTTAGCTGTGCAGGATATAAGAAAGTGAGAATCATGAAGCAAGACCTTTTAGAAATCCTTGTTGATATTTTCAAATCCTCTGGATATAATACCACAATATCCAGCCAGTTTGACATTTTTGTGGAAAAAAACAGGCATAAGGCTTATGTTAGATATGCCCTGCAGCCAGATTGCGAGGATATAAAAGCCTTTTCAGAAAAGATAGGGGACTGTACAGGAATCTATGTAATGACCCGGAAAGGGCCTGAAGAATTAATCAGTTATGCAACTGAATTTGGGATCTATATTTGGGACAGGGATGAGCTGGCCCTTCAAATCGGAAGAGCGGTTCTTGTAAATCTTGAACAGGAAGCAAATACTTCGTATTCTGAACACGGGAACCAAATATCAAGTGAAGTACGAGATCAGTACAAGCAAACAATTTTCGAATCACCTGTCGAAAACTGGAAGTTAAAAGAAGGACCCAGAGGGGAGTCCTACTTTAACGGAGATCTTTTGCCTATTCAGGAACAGCAGTCAGAGGCCAAAAAAAATTCTATCGAAAATCAATCTCTGACACGGAGATTTGAGGAGATAAAAAACTTAAGGAAGCAAGAACAGGTTGAGATCCCAGAAACCGAATCATACGAAATGGTGAATATACGGTCCGTAGAGCCAAGGATTTCTAAAAACCAGGCTATTATTATCGCAAAACCTTATCTAATCAACCCTAAGGATGCAATTTTAAAGTTTGTACCTTTCTGGAAGTATAAATACAATGTTGAAGCGGAAAAACGCTTCAGGTCAAAGGTTCTAAGTATTGTCGGAAATGGAAATGGTTTTCTTAACGCTCTAAATAAGTCAAAGGAAGAGATGGAAATCGAAGGGCTTGGCACACCAACGAAAGTTCCTGCCGTACAGTATGAGTTAAAAAGACCAAACGTAGACAAAAAACAGGCAGAAAAGATTCTTCTGGACTTTATTAAAGAGAAGAATACACGTGAGATACGTTTTAACAATACGGAGGGACAGGCTGTCATATATGAGCACAGGAGTATCGGTCCCAGGTCTGATGATATACAGCTCGATATGGAGCTTGTTTATATCCCTGTCTGGGAAGTGAAAGGGAAACGTAACTCTCTGGAGATCAATGCTTATAATTCAAAGGTTCTTGAGGAGCCTGTTGATGAAGATGCCGAGTTTCTATGAGTCGAAAACCTGAAAAAGTATTGGAAGAAAAATATATAATATAGAAAATATATTTTTATATACTGGTAGAACAGGATTTCTTGAAAAAGAATCCAGATCCTATCCTTCCAGATTCCTGTGAAAAAGTCTTTTCAGGAAAAAGCGCAATTTTACTATAAGCTTTATATTTGTTCGATGAAAGAGTATATAACGTTTGGAAATTATCTTTCAGCTGTAACGGATGGCATCTTATAGGAAATAAAACCCATATAATACTTCATAAGTATGAAACATAAAAAGAGGTGCGTAAATGATAGAAGTAACAGATAGAGCTGCTGCAGAATTGAAAACATTGATTGAACAGGAAGAGAAACCTGAGCTTGCTCTCAGAATTTTTGTTGCCGGGGTTGCCTGCAGTGGAGTTCAGTATGGCTTAGCCTTTGACGATGAACTTAGTGAAGATGATGTAACAATGGAAAGTAACGGGATTAAACTCGTTATGGCAAAAGATATCGAAAGAAGCTTCTCTGATGGTAGTATTGACTTTATTGAGGACGAAAACGGAAAAGGATTCCTTATCCGCAATCCAAATGCCGGCGGTGGATGCGGCACCTGTGGCGGATGCCATTAAGTAAAATCGCGCTGAGGTATCGAACCCAAACCTGAAAAATAAACCAAAATAAAAGGAGAAGCAAGTCTATGTTCCCAGGAATGGGAGGTGTGGGAGGCCGGGGAATGAACCCGGCTAAAATGAAGCAGATGATGAAACAGATGGGAATTGATGTTAAAGAACTTAAGGATGTTCAGGAAGTAGTCATAAAGACTGCGGACTCTAATATCATTATAGAGAACGCAAATGTCACTATCATGAAAGTCCAGGGTTCGGAAACATACCAGATTGTAGGTGACGTAAAAGAAGTCCCGAAAGAAATGGAGATTCCCGCTGAAGATATCAAACTCGTAATGGAGCAGACTGGTGTTTCTGAAGATGAAGCCCGGAAAGCTCTGAAGGACTCAAACGGAGATCTGGCAGAAGCCATTGTGGCACTTTCTTCTGCCTGACTTCTTTTTTTCATGGATTTTTATGATTATTACTTTGTCGTAATTTTATAACGATTTTCCACCCGAGTTCAACCACCTGAATTCCGTTTCCGGAGGATGGAGTCATTTTCGCTCATTTTGCTCGTTCAAGAGGCAGAATTTATGGAGAAACTCATTTTCAATTCATTGGGGACCAATTTTCCAAATTTTGTTTTGGATCACTCAGCAGTAATATCACAATTTTAAAAAATTGCTCACAAATATTTTCAGAGCCGATTAAATCAAAAACGATGTGATCAACATGATCACAAGCCTTTTTCAAAAAACTGCTTGACCGCAACCCTTTTAAAAAAAGGCTTGACCGAAAACTCCAGCAACTTTGAGTTTTAAATCTTATCCCCAAATACTATAGGCGTGATCACAAGTCTTTTTCAAAAAAGGCTTGAGCGAAAACTCCAGTAAAGTTTGAGTTTGAAAAACTTATCCCCTAACCCTATAGGCGTGATAAACCGGCGCAACGGTTTCGGGTCAACGGTTTCGGGTCAACTGTTTTGGAGGTTTGCTCGAGAGCAGAAACTCTCGAGCGATATTTGGTAAGGTATTACATGGTTTTACATAGTTTTTACATGATTTTTAGAGTTTTTTATTTTATTACATGTTTTTGGAGGTTTGCTGAGAGTATTTACCCTCAAGTTTTATTTGATAGATATTTGAAACTGGATTGTATTCTTTTAAATCTTATTTTTAAGACTGTCAATTTTCATTCTTCGTCAATTGCACTAACGTACCTGGGAAACAGGAGCATATAATTTTCCTGATAAGATTTCCCATCTTGATTAATATCAAGAGTCCATATTATTTCAGGTGTTCTTGCTATTGATTTTCCTTGAGTCGTTTAATCCCTCCGAACTTAATTTCATTTATAATCTGCTCTTTAGAATTTGCTTTTTTAATCCTGGTGCACGTCTTCCGGGAATGTTCAATCCCAGGACGAACACCAGCTTATTGCATGTCTGTTTGCTATAGAGGATTCAGTTTTTCCCCTCTCTAACTAAACTCGAAAACTAAGTAAGGATATGGATTTGGGTAACAGATCTTAGCTTCAGAGGTAATGTAAATATAAAAATAAACGTATTACTTTTATGTAGAATTCAGTAGAAAACTTTCCCGAGACCTGTTGAAGTTTGCCGGTTTTGGCAGAAATATATAGATATAAAGGTTCCTGTCACAAAGAGAAAAAAGCCAAATTTCAATAAAACTGATGTATAGACATAACTTGAGTTGTATTCTCAGTTTGCCTTTATATTTTTCATATTTTCAGGAATCTGTTTTTCATATTTACTCATATATCAGGGTAAATTCATCCTTTTTTATTTTCATTTTTGAAGTCAATTTTCTAAATATCTCATAGTTTTATATTACATTGTAGGGGTTTGTAATAACAAGGTTCTAAAACTTATTAAAAAATTCGAATTTAACCCACATATTAAAACTAAAATATTTTATAAACTCGTTAATCCTTACAAAAACCCATACCGTAGTTAGTTATCAATCCAGAAAACTGTTTTAACCCTAATTTTTAGTAATAAATATCCAGTTTTTTGTTTTTTGTAGGAAAATAAGATATAAACTGCTCTGGACTAAAAGTCCCTTTCTATGTCATTTCTCCAGAAAAACGTATGAATCCCTGCATAAAAAAATATTTTCTAAAGATAAATACCTATTTATAAAAGCGTCTCCAAGTTTGTTTGAGAGATTATTCCGTAAATCAAAATTTGATCTTCAAGTTTACTCTTTCAGTAACCTAGTCTCTTAGTCGCCTAGTCTCTTAGTTGCCTAGTCTCTTAGTTGTCTAGCATTTCAGCAGTTAATTAAGCTTCTCATCTTTAGAGTCCAAACCTGAAATTTTTAATAATCAGGATTGAAGTGGGGTTTGGGATAGGTTCGAAATAGAATACTGATCAAGGTGCCATTATGCCCGGAAAAAATTTCAATTGTCATCCTCCGGAAAAGGAAAGCGATTCCGAACAGCCGTATGGGGATACTCGAAAGAATGGATTTTTCAGTTTCTTCCGTCGTTTTCATGTTCATTCTCATGACCACTCCTGTACCCATTCCCAGGTCCGTTTCCATAAACACTCTCATGGGCACAGCCACACTCATGGGACCGTGGACCCTTCCATACTTGCTACTAATAAAGGGCTCTGGGCAGTAAAATGGTCGTTTATAGGACTGATGATCACAGCCATTTTGCAGATTTTCATAGTTTCTATTTCAGGAAGTGTTGCCCTTCTTGCCGATACCATCCATAACTTCGGGGACGCGTCAACTGCAATTCCTCTTGCAATAGCTTTTTCCCTGGCCAGAAGAAAACCAAGCAAACGCTTTTCCTACGGATACGGCAGGGTAGAGGATCTTGCAGGTATAATCATCGTTTTTCTTATTCTTTTCAGCGCTGCTGTTGCAGGTTACGAGTCTGTAAATCGTTTCTTGAACCCTCAGCCTGTAGAACATTTGCAGGCTGTAGTTATTGCCGCAATTATAGGCTGTGTCGGAAACGAGGTTGTGGCCCAGTTCAGGATGAAAGTCGGAAAGGAAATAGGAAGTGCAGCCCTTATTGCAGATGGATATCATGCCAGAATAGACGGTTTTACTAGCCTTGCAGTCCTTGTCGGAGCCATCGGCATCTGGCTTGGGTATCCTATCATTGACCCTCTAATTGGAATGTTAATCACAATCAGCATTCTCAAAATAGTCGTTGACTCGAGTAAGCTCGTGTTTACTCGCCTTCTTGACGGCGTTGAGCCTGAAGTTATTGATAATGTAAAGAACATTACTGAAAGTGTAGAGGGTGTCTGTGAAGTAACCGACCTTAGAGTACGCTGGATAGGGCACCGTCTACATGCAGAGATCAATGCTTCAGTTTCGCCTTCTCTTTCAGTTGAGGAAGGACATGAAATCGCTAATGCTATAAGAGAAAAACTTCTTGAAAACTTCTCTTACCTTTCCGGCACCACTATCCATGTTGATCCTCTCACGGCTTCAGGAGAGTGCTGCCACTATGGATCTGATAATTCGGAAATTCTACATGGAAAACAGAAGCAGGTTCAAATGCCTGTTCCCAATAAGGTCTTATGAGATTTTAGTTATGGGTGGCATTTGGCACTTTATTGTAAAAGTCTTATCCTTCTAAGGGACTGCATTAATTTCGTCGTTAGGTTCTGGTGAACTTGCCGGAACCTTCAGGCTATTTTCAAGTAAAAAATGCGTCAATTTCTTCAAATACCTATTTTGCCCTTTATCTCAATTGATTGGGTGTTGTAGCGAGAATTCTGCAAAAATCATAAATTTTGAAAAGTTATTTTATCCCAAAACCATTTCGCTTTTCTAATTTTTCTTCTATTGCGTTATATTGGACTTTCAAACGGCTTTGGATCTGCGAAATCATTTCAGGATAAACACAAACTGCCTTTCATCGAGAGCAGCCGGCGAAGAGATCCAGTACTCTCTTATTACAGGTTTGAGAATCCGAATTCCTTTGGAATTAGTGGACAGCTACTTGTTGGATTCCAATTAAACCAAGTGTATTATTCAACGTGGTTCCCGTAATGGTGTATTCTGCGGTTGCCGGGTTGCCTTTCTCATATATAAATTGCTGCTTAGCTTCGTTGTCTTTGCCCGCAACAACAATGGCTTTCAATATGATGGTTGAACCATTTGGAACGCCTAAATTCCCTGGGTCAACTTTTTTCGTTTTGCCGAGTGTGATACCGTCTGTTTGTTCTGATGTCTTCCAATTAACGCCGTCTGATGTGTATTTAAACTCCATCTTGACAACGAACCCACCTCCGTTATGGAGGGAAACATATCCGACTTTGTCTGTCATAATAACCACTATTCTAAAATTATTACAATGTATATAAAGATATTGTGAAAATTTGATAGTAACGTCTCTCTGTAGCGAAAAAAATTTCAACCTACCAGTAGATGATTTTATTTTATTACTGATAGTAATTGTCGGACAGCTTTTTTAAGATAGAGTGGTCGCCCAGAATTTGATTTTATCCTTTATTTAAAGACTGGGTAATGGAAATCTTGTAAAAATAGTAAACTCGAAAAATCATATCCCAAATCGTGAGACTGCAGTTAATACCGTATATGGTTCAGCGATTACAGGTACTGATGAGCGCAATAATCGAATTTTGAATATTATCAAGGCTAAACATGGTTTAAAAACAAAAGTGCTGATATAAATTAAATGGCTGAAAAAATGGCTGAAGAATTGGCTGAAGAAATGGCTGAAGAAATGGCTGAAGAAATGACTGAAGTGTAAGAAGATGTGATTTTATAATCTGAGTTAATGAGAATGATTAACTTTCCTATTGTGAAAGGTTTACTCTGATTTTCAACAAAGCCAGATTTTTTGCACTAAAGCGGAAATACCATGTTTAAGTTGCTAATCAACATCATATTTAATTTGTTAATCAACTTTATACTTAATTTGTTAATCAACAACATACTTAATTTGTTAATCAACATAATGGAATTGTTTAAATAATTACTATAATAATTTGTAGCTGTTATAATTCGTTGTTTGATTATATCGTTGTTTTGTCTATTCATCTCATAACACATCTTAGGGACCTAAAAAATGAAAATATTTTCCGCTATCATTTTCTCTATCATTTTATTTATGTTACTGTCACCTGGAATAGCTGGAGCAGTAAACCAAAATGACATTAACCAGGAGCTTCAGCAAGGAGGTATAATCCACCTTCCTGCCGGAACTTATATTTTGACAGATTCAATAATTCTTCAATCTAACACTATTTTAGAAGGTGAGCCCGGAACTGTGATTACAATTCCGGATCACGCTGGATGGCCTGCATGGAAACCATTGATCTCAGGAAATGGTGTCCAAAACGTCACAATTCGAAATTTGGAAATTAATGCAAACAGCAACGGAAATTCAGAAACTCCTCACGGTGCAGGTTATTATAACTGCATCCATGTAGTCGATTGCGATAATTTACAGGTTTATAACTGTACTTTTCACGATAGTCTGGGAGATGGCCTGAGAACTAAAAGATGTGAAAACATTAAATTTTATAACAATCTTGTTTACAGACTCGGACATGAAGGCTTCTTTGGTATTGAGAGTCAGTATATTGAATGTTTCAATAATCGAATAACTACAAGAACAAACAGTGGTCTCAGGATCTGGAACTCTGCAAACGTCAGGTTCCATGACAATGTTATAGATGCGCAATTAGATGCCGGTGGAGGTGATCCTGGCATCCAGATCGAAGATTCCAAAGGCACTGTAGGTAATGTAGAGATCTATAATAATGTCCTTAATAGAACATGGGGAAAAGGTATCTGGTTAGTTGCCTATGATTCAGGAGTCTCAAACATCCAAAAGGTTCTGATTCATCACAATTTATTCTATGAGATCGGCCAGAGTTATAATATTCCATCTACAGGAGGCATAGTTAATGATGGCTTCCAGGGCACTCAAATTTATAACAACGTTTTTGACGGGGTGAAAAATAATGCCTTTAGAAATCAAGCCGGAGGACAAGGCACAGTAATAAAAGATAATGTTTTTACAAATATAGTTCAACACACTTCAATTTCTCAGATGGGAACAGGCTATGCGATTGCTGATCTGGTAGGAGCAAACCTTTCTGTAACTAACAATTCTTTTTACAATAATGAAAACGGGAACGCATGTCAAACAGGTATTTCTAATGCCGATTTTAGAGATCCTGAAACTCATCGGACTTCTTCAGGTTGGACCTGGACAGGCTCAACATGGACATGTAAGTTTGTAAAACCAATGGAATTGGGCTCTATTCCACTTACTACAACCATCAGGTTACGACTAATGGCAATAATATACAGCATATTGTATTGTAAATTTTTTAACTGAACACAATATGAAGTATGTAAATATGGAGCTGATCCCAAAACTCAAAATTGCTTCTCTTAATCCAATAGACCGTCTCATCTCTATGTTTTTTATTTTTTGCGTTTGATGGGGAAGAGATTGTTAGATGAATTCTACTGTTAGATGAATGTTACTTTTATATGAGTGTTACTTCAGGTATGATCTTACTGCAATTGAGAATATCTCCTGAGAGGGCGTGTATTCTTTTTCTTTATTTTCAAATTTTTTGTCATACTTTTCTGCATCAGCTTCATTAATTTCTAATACCGGACTATATTTATACTTCCAATTATGCCCTTTAACAGTTCCTTCCTTTAATTCTACAGCAAGCATTCCGTAAGGATATTCACCATTCATGTCGCTAATATTGAAATCTTTACTGCTTTTAAAACCATGCTTGCAATAGTTATGGGGGTCGCCGAATATAACAATCACACCTATTCCATCGTTTTTAGCAATATCAATTGTATGGCGAATTAATGCACTGCCTACACCTTTCCGCTGATGTTTCGGTAACACACTTATTGGGCCAAAACTCGCAATTTCTATCTTAATTCCATCTTCCGAATACAACCAGGCTTTGGTGTACATAATGTTACCAATTATTTCACCATTGTATTCTGCAACAAAATCGAGCTTCTTAATAAAATCAGGATGATCTCTCATAATATGTGCTAAATAATGCTCGTTACAGCCAGGTACATAGAGGTTCCAAAATGCTTCTCTAGTTAAGTTTTCCACTTGATTGAAGTCCTCTGCTTTTTCATTGCGAATTGTAAAATCCATGATTAATTCCTTTTTATTGTTTTATTCTGTATGTCTGATTAGTATTAATTACAGCAGTTCAATGATTTTAAGTATCAATATATGGGCGGTAGATCATTTAAATGCAGTAGTCTTTGCCTAAACTTACTGTATTTTTTCTTTTTTATCTCAAAAAATAGTCTCCAATTACATCTCTATTCAAGCGAAAATCATGTGGGTTTACGAAAACAGCTGTATACTACGTAATATAGGCCTTTTGCAGTTGCATGGGATGACTAGATCATGAAGCTTAATGAAATTATATAGAAACTGTCCTCGTCAAACAGTTGGTTGCATCAAAAGCCGTAATTGTATAGTCAACATTGGTTACATTGTAATCCATCAATTTAAAGAAATAAGGTCCTAAAACTGCTGAAAAGCTTATTAGCCAAAATGTAAGACTGAAAAATAACAAAATTTCTAATCCTCTTCTTATGTTCCCTGTTAACACATTATAATTATCCATGAGTTTTGTACTTCTCATGAATAGTAAAAGGAATAAAGATATGATAATAAACATATTGGCTGGTATCATTATGTTCTATATTAATCTATTTTAATTGTTCTTAACGTTATCTGACTATTGTCAATGGCATGGTTTATAGCTTTAGAAGACTGCTTTCAATGCCTTTTTTATTTCAGTCGAACACCCACTAGCTTTCTGCGGGAATAGAAATTTTCCCGGTAACTGTTGATGTTCATATAAATTATCAATTCCATTTTTCGACTGTTAACTTCTGCTAAAACTAAATCGTTTAGAGTTATTATTTCCTCTAACGGAATTTGAAGCGGTAGCGCAAACTTACTCTGTAGTTTGCAGTGGAGTACGCCAGCGCAACTTTGATTTCAATTGATGACTAGGAGTTTTTTATTATTACTTTCTGGACTTCCTCCTTCTCTTCATGCTATGCTTTTCTTAATCCATTAATTCCATTGACTATAGAAATACGCGCATGTTTCCACTGATTACCGTTCGGTTAAATATCTAAAACATAGGAAATAAGCCCAAAAGCGAAGCGTTTCTGAACTAGGTAAAGGGATTGGACTATTGAGAGGTTTCTTATAATCAAATTCAGGAGGCTTAGAATGCCACCCTTTACTCTTAAGTTAAGCCAGGATTTACTCACAGATATTTTGAAATCTTATACGGCTTTTTCCTTTTTTACGTGTATGTTCTTTCGTGTTAAGTTTCAATTTTTTTTAACAATTCTTCTTTTACGTGATTTCCTGCATACAGCAATGCAATTAAATATATCGCAAAGAATCGCTCGGATCCTGGAAATGATATCAGTGGAATTGATAGAATTAGGGCCATAAGTCCTAATGTAAACCAAAAAATTACATTAGTTATCCTGTCTGACGCATCATTGGAATAAGTGCGTTTTATTTTATAGTATGTCAACGTGCCTAGAAAAATAGACATCGTAAAGAATAATGTGGCTAGAAAAAGTATTGATTTTATTAATGAACCGATGTTGATTAATGAACCGTCTTCGTATTCGTTAAAATTGATTGCTTGGGTTGTGTATACTATAATCCATAATAGTAATGCAGAGAACCAGATAATTTGAATTATTCTATCTTTTATAGAAAATGAAGATGGTTCAATTTTATTATAAGTCCGAAGACTTTCAGTACTCACTCAATCACCTTTCTCAAAACTTAACGATTAACTTTAGGTACGTCTTCCTAAATTTATCTTTCTATTTTTAACAAATTTTACTGAAGCTTTTCTGAACTCGATTGTTCCATAACAATAAGAATATAAGAGCTTTCACCGATTAATGGGTGGTTAAATATCTAAAACATAGGAAAATAGGCCCAAAAGCTCAAGTTCATCCAGAATTTACTCTGGATTTTTGAAAATTTTTCTTATTACGTATTTTCCTGTATACGTCAATGCAATTAAGTATATACTAAAAAATTGGTTGGATTCTGGAAATAAATGAAGTGGAATTGATGTCATAAGTAAAAATAGTCCTAATGCAATCCATTTAACTGCACTAGTTATCCATTTCGACTGATCATTAGAATAAGAACCTTTTATTTTATAGTATGCCTGTATTCCGAGAAGAATAGATACCATAAATGAAAATGCGGCTAAATATAAAATTAGTTTTATTAAATCATCTTCATATTCGTTAATATTGATTGTTTGGATCGCATATACTGTGAGCCATAGTAGTAATGCAGGGAGCACGATAATTTGAATTATCCTATCTTTTGTAGTAAATGAAGATGGTTCTATTTTATTATAAGTCCTAAGACTTTCAGTACCCAATCAATCACCTTTCCCAAAACATAACGATTAACCTTAGGCACGTCTTCCTAATTTATCTTTCTATTTTTTAACAAATTTTTACTGAAGCTTTCTGAACTCGATCATTCCTTCATCGCTGTTTCACAGGTACTCTCGGCTGCTGCAGCTTCTGCATTCACAAGTCCATATCCGTACAGATTATCTCTTCCTGGAGTCCCGAGATCCGTAGCTGTTTGTGCAAGCCTGCTTCTTATATTATCGTTGGTAAAAGATGGGTTTGCTTCCAGAACCAGTGCTGCAGTTCCTGCAACGTGAGGGCATGCCATGGATGTCCCGCTTAACGAAGCCCAGCCATTCTGATAGGTTGAGAGTATATTAACGCCTGGTGCAGCAAGCTCAACAGCTGGACCTGTGCTCGAGAATGAAGCCCTTTTATTCATAGAATCGGTTGCAGCAACTGCTATTACTGAACCGTAGGCTCCGGGATAATCTACGGAATCTCCTGTTCCTCTTTCATTTCCATCGTTTCCAGCAGCTGCAACCAGCAGAATTCCGGAATCGTATGCTTGTGAACATGCTGTTTCCAATGCTGTCGTTCCATCATTTGAACCCAGACTCATGGATATTATCTTAATATCGTTTGAAGTATCTGCATCCTTACAGGTATCAATTGTCCATTCAATTGCAGCTATCAAGTCGCTGACATTGCCGCTTCCTGTACCATTAACAGTTTTAAGTGAATAGAGATTGGCTTCAAGAGCAACGCCGATAACTCCTATATCGTTCTCTGCGGCAGCAATGATACCAGCACAATGTGTCCCATGCCCGTTATCATCAAAAGGATCGGCATCATCGTTTACGAAATCATACCCTCCTTTATAATTGTCACACAGGTCAGGATTATTATAATTAATTCCGGTATCAATTATTGCAACGTTTATTCCAGTCCCTTTGTCGCCATTTGTATGTACCACTGGAGCCCCAATTCTAGTTATTCCCCAGGGTACGACCTCTTCCAGTACACTTACTTCATAGTCTGGTTCTATGCATGCAATTTTGTTATTTTTTTTCAGATTCTCAATTGCCTGTTCCGGAAGGTCAGCAACCACTGCAGGTATGTACTTGTAGCTGTGTGTTACTTTTCCATGAAGCTGTACAATCTCTGGATCAGCTCTATCTTTAAAACTTATGATTACCGGTGCTGCCCCAGCAGTGGTGATCATTAAACTGCTAACAAAAATCAGCGTCATAAACAATATTACCCTTCTCCACATAAATATTCAAATATCCATTATTTTATATAACAATTGCCAAATATTATTACAAAATAAACATAATTATTATTGATTGAATATTTATTGCAAACAAATGCCAAAAGGTTAAAATTATCCACAGCGTACAAAAACTTGACTTATAGTTTACAGCAAATTCATATCACTGCTATTTTCAAATAAAACGAGATAAGGTGCTATTTTTAATGCCAACATGTGCCTGAATTTCAGAACAAACGGAATAGAAAAGAGAATCATTAGACATTGAACTATTAGACA
>DUGT01000076.1:20083-31258 GCA_013331275.1 Methanosarcina sp.
CTATTAGACATTGAACTATTAGATATTGAACTATCAGACATTGAACTAGATAAGTTATGTATTAAGAAATATGGTTTGGTTTTATAATGCTACCATTATCATCGAAATACTCAAATATTTTAACTCACACTTTTTCCTTATGCTGTTAACAAAAACAAAAATAGGGCCAAGTAAGATAAATGGTATTGGTCTTTTCGCTAATCAATTTATTCCAAAAGGAACTATAATATGGAAGTTTCACTCTGGATTTGATATCAAAATCGATAAAAATGAACTTGCTAAACTACCGGAGACAACTAAAGAATGCTTTTTGAAATATGCATATCTTAATCCGGATACAAATAAATATATTCTATGTCTTGATGATGCTCGTTTTTTTAATCACTCCGATGATCCTAATTGCATAGACGAAACTCCCGAAGAAGAGAACGAAGGAATAACTTTTGCTGCAAGAGATATACAACAAGGCGAAGAGCTTACTTCTGACTACAGAAAATATGATGCCGATTATGACTACAAAATGAGCATCCCTTGATTTTGAATTTGATGACTGAATAGCTGCCAATATTTCTATAAATTCAAAGTCAAATTTTTGAGTACTGTAATATAACGGGTATTTTTGAAATGGGCTTGTAGCGTCAAGTTTCAAGATTTAAATCGAGCCTAGTGAAAACAAGTTCAGAGAGAGTTCCTACAGAGTCATTATAATTAGTATTCAAAATGAACAAAGGAAAACAAGCAAATTTCAGAAAAATCTGTTATATGAATTTAAAGTTACGTTGACTATTATCCAATTGTAGAAACATCCAATTGTAGAAACGGTTTAAATTTTAAAACATGCTCTAAGGAAAAATAGCTACATAACACAGTCAAAAAAGGTAACGGAATAGAAAATGGAATAAGAACACGGAATAGAAAATGAAAAAAGAAAATGGAATAAGAAAACGAAAAAGAAAAGAGCATCAAACGAAAGCTCTTTTCTTTCAATGTATTTTCACATCTTCTTTTTATAGAATCCAAGATAGATTCCACCAATTGCTGCTACTACAAAGAGAATTCCAAAAATATCGGAACTCGAAAATGAGAAACCGCTATTATCTGGCTCGTCTGTAGAGTCTTTCTGCATCTCATAGCCTTCAACATAATCCTGGTCAGCAGCTGATTTTGAGATCTCGGGAGCAGGTTCGGGAGAATCGACTCCGTATCCTGCATCGCTCTCTACAACAGTCTGATTGCTGCTCCCTGCACTCCTAATTACAGGTGTCGAACTTCCTTTATTCCCGCTACTGCTGTGTTTCTCACCACTGCTGCTTTGTTTTTCGGTCTCTTCCTGTTCAAGGGATTCCTGCGTAGCATTTTCTATTGCTTTGCTAAAACCCGGAACTGAGACCATGCCTGATACGTAGCTGTTAAGAAGGGGATTTCCGCAGGTATGATGGCAGCAAGTAACCCCATCTTCAACTACGGACTCTTCATATTCCGTAGCCAGGCTTTCGAGTACCTCATCCGAAGCATCCCAGTTGCCCTTGCGGGCGGTCTCAAGCATTCTGGCTGTCATAGCCTGGTAAGCATAAGGATTATTCTGCTTAACCCAGTCTCTGAGTTCCTGATCTTCCACGTATGTCTTATACACCTGATTCCATACGTCATCACTGATCAAGTCCGGGTTCGTAGCTTCCCAGCCCCAGAGGTTCTCAACGAAATCCGACATTTCCCTGGCTCCTGCATAACCGTTACCCTGCATACCTTCAATCCACTTTGAATTGAAATATCTGGAGTATGTTTCCCTCGTGAGAAACTTTTTCAGGGTTTCGGTTTTCTCGTCTCCGTTTGTCAGCATGTTCGTGATATATGAATCCGGATACTCTCCTCCCGAAACATAACTGACCGCAAGATTCAGCCCTCCCATGTACTGGAAAAAGTCGTCGTTGTCCAGAGTTCCATAGAGGTTTGTGCTCCGGCTGTGTATTGTAGCTTCAGTCCCTTCAAGGTTCTTTTCAAAAAGATCCTTCAGGTTTTCTCCCCATACGTCTTCTCCGTAGGCGTTGCACATCTTATTGATATAAAGCTCTGCAAGTGCGCCGTTGGTTTCCCAGGTATCACTTGCAGAAACTGCATTGGGAAGGCCTGTGCCGTAGGCGCCATCCGAAGACCCGAAAATCCTGAGCAGGGCAAGGTCCAGAGCTTCACTTTCGTTAAGGGAACCTTCACTCGCCAAAGAAGATTTCAGAGCATCTGCATTTTCCCGGACATAGTTGGGAGAGTCTTCCTGGGCATAAGCCAGTTTTACGGCCTTGTCCAGCAAGCGAACCTTGTCAGGGTACATGTCTCTGTAGAGGCCTGAAATTTGCATTACCACATCAATTCTCGGTCTTCCCAGCGTCTCCATAGGAATAGCTTCCACATCAACTACCCTGCCGCTGTTCCACACAGGCTTGATCCCGAGCAAGTAGAGAATCTCTGCTTCCATAACCCCTTCGTGCCTTGTGGTTTCTCCTGCCCAGAGGACGTAAGCCACCTTTTTCGGGTAGGTTCCGTGCTCGGCAACGTAGGCTTCAAGCATCTGGTCAGCCATTTTCTGCCCGAGAGTCCAGGCAGCTTCTGTCGGCACTATCCGCTGGTCAAAAGCGTAGAAATTTCTTCCTGACGGTAGAGTTTCAGGGTTTCTAACAGGGTCGCCTCCGAGGTTCCCGGGTATAAAACTGCCGTTCAGGGCTTTAAGAACCTGATTGATTTCTTCTTCCCCAAGAGACAGATTTTCAGCATATTCTTTCGCACTGGAAAGGAAGACACTGACAGTTTCGTTTTCTTTCCCGAGTGCCTTCCTCTGGGCGTTTGCGGAGTTAACTCCCTGGTTCAGAACCAGATCAAGCAGATAAAGCTGAGCCCCTTCGGTTTTATTGAATTCATTAACCGAATCAGCAAACTCAGTGCCTAGCATGGAATTTACCATGCCCACAAGCTGCTCTCCTTTCGGGCTTGTGCCCAGGACATGAAGCCCGTAAGGCATGGACTGGCTCTTATACTCGTTCAGAAGATCTTCAAGCCCTTCCAGGAAAGTGGTATTAAAGTAAGTCTCGTTGTTTTCTGCCTCTGTCATGTTGAAATCTTCATCCAGGGAAAGAGACTGAGTCAGGTTTAAAACCTCAGACCTGTGAGCTGCTTTAAGGGAAACATTTGTATCTGCCTGTTCATAGTTCTGGATAGCTTCGCTCAGGTTTGCATAATCCCCATAACTTCCTGCTGAAAGAATCGGCGGGACAAGATGGTCAATTATGACTGCTCCACCTCTGCGCTTTGCCTCATTGCCTTCACCAAGCCCGTCCATGACATAAGGATAAATCACGGGCTTATCACCTATCATCAGGGAAGGCCAGTCGTACCTAGAGAGCCCGAACTCTTTTCCAGGCAGCCATTCCTGAGTCCCATGCCTGCCGAAGTGGACAAGGGCATCGCTACCGAATCCTCCTTCTTCCTTGGAATGCTGGAGCCAGAGGTAGAAAGCAATGTACTGGTGATGAGGAGATAAATCCTTGTCGTGATAGAGAGCTTCGTTATCGTCAAGCCAGCCTCTTGAAGGCTGCGGAGCCAGAATAACATTTTCCTCTACCTCGATTCTGGGAATTACGAGGTATTTTCCACTCTCGTTTTCCCAGACCATAATCTCTCCAGGAGCCGGACCCCACTGGCCAATGACTTCCTTCTGTCTCTCTTCAGGTAATTCCGAGAACCATTGCTCATAGGTACTTTCTGGGAGGAGAACGACTTTTCCGGTATCAACCATTTTCTGGAGTTCCCCTGGAGCCCAGGTTCCTATGTTAATACCCTGAGTAAGCATCAAATTCAGAAGTTCGGTCTCGTTAAGGGTCTGGCTTTCATTCAGGGCATAACCGTTTTTAGCCATAGCATCAAGAAGGTTGGACAAACTTGGAACGACATCGAGATAAGAAGCCCCTATATTATCCTTCCCCCCTCCATGATTATAATAGATTATAGCAACTTTTTTGTCCGACTCCGGAATTTCACTAAGGTTTACCCAGCTTTCCACGCGGTCAACGAGCCAGTCTACCTGGTAATCTATGGAAACCGAAGTCTCGGTCTCGGTTTCGGGATCTATTTCTGTTGCAGCCATTATTATAGGGTCAATAGCTCCCCAGAGCTCCTGTAAATCGAGCTTCATCATCTTGTCAGCAGGAAGCGGTCTGCTGCTGGCTTCATACTCGGTCCTGTTCATGTAATTGTCAATAATGCCGTTGATTACAGGCACATCGAGTTCTTCGGCATCAAACTTGTTGCCAAAGTACGTAAATGAAATAATCGCATCTACAAGAACCTCATCCCCCTGCTTGAAAAAATCACCTGAGGATAGGTTATCGGATCCATATGTGGCAATAACATTGTAGCCTTTTGCTTCCAGTTTTGAGATCAAGGCATCAATTGGCTCAATCTGGAATGGGAAATAACTCTGATATATGGTAATTGCAACTGTGGGCTTTGCAGGATCGTAGACATGTCCTCCATCGCTCCGGTTTGAATACCATGCAAGGTAGGTGTCCAGAGAATCGGTAAAGTAACCTGTCATGTTCGTGTGATAGATCGCTCTTTCAGGAAGCGTATGCGGCTCCTCGTACTGCAGGTCAGATCTGCCGCAGCAGTCACTGGCGATACAGAATATGAGATTTTTCAAATTATCCTGGTCATAAGCCCCATTAAGCCAGTAGTTGTTCAATTTTTCCCTGTAGCTTTCGATCTGATCTTCAGGAAGCGGGATACTCTCATTCAGAAGGGTATCATCATCAATAACCACACACCCGTTAGCAATTGCATTGTTCACTGTCGGTGTAAGCTTTTGGGCTGTTGAAGGACTGAGCATATTGATGTATATTATGTCCATCGTGCTCAGGTCAACATCGTTTTCCATCACATAGTCAGCCATAAAGCAGTTAAGAGTAAGGTTTAACCTGCTGTCACTGTTGAGCTCTTCCATCAGGTTTTTGAGAGGAAGCTCATGGCTCCTGTATCCGGTTACTATTGCAATGTTCAGATTCTGGTTGTTTCTGGAATTACTCTGAATCTGGCTGGAGTTATCCTGAGTTTTACTGGAGTTATTCTGAGTTTTACTGGAGTTATTCTGAGTCTCACCGGAATTATCCTGAGTTTCTGTTCCAGCTTCCTTTAACAAAAGAACTTTTGTTGAACCTAGAGGTATAGGGTCAGCATTCATCTGTTTCTGACGAGTGAGCCCGCTGATTTTGGCACTGCCAGACGGTTTAGCCTCACTGCCGGACATTTCAAAAAGAGCCTGGGATTCGTTTGCGTCAATATCCCTGCTTGAGGTATCGAGGTTCACTGAAAGATCCGTTCCGTTCCGAATCCGAATTTGTTCATCGGCACGGCGCCATTTGTCCTCGTTGTAAAGAGCTATAAGCGTATAATCTCCGTCAGGAATATCGGAAAACAGATAGTTACCTTCAGCATCACTGGTTGTGCTGGCAACAATCTCATACTGAAGATCTATGCTTCCAGCTGCCGAAGATATCGAAAATAACATTAAAAACATTAAGAATGCCATTATCGAAGCCTTAATTTTCTTGTTCAAAAGACTTATTTCTTTATTCGACTTTTCATTCATAACCTCTACTCCAGAAAATAATTTACCATTCAGCACTTCACAAAATAACTAATATATAATTTTGTGAGGATATTATTACTAATCTTGAGATCGCACGCTATTTACAGGAAATCTCTTAATCCTTCATTTTTCAATTCTTCATCAACAGATATGAAAAAATTATAGCAATGAGAAAGAGAAATTGCATTGTGTATAAATAACTAAAGTAAAGTTTACTTATCAATGAAATGAAAAACATCACTTTATACCCGTTATTAAAAAATATTTTAAAGAAAAATAACCTCGCAAGTTCTCAGTTCCTCACCTCAATATCGTAAACAATTAAGTAACTTCAGCTCAATTTTAGTTTACTTGTATAAAAGACTAAGATTTTAGATAATAATCTTTAGCTAATGAGGTAACAATAAATGGAAAATAGATCAGAAACTTCTAAAACTAATAGACCAATGATTCTGCAGAATATCTTAAACACTTGGAGAATAGAGAATTAAGTAAATAAAATACGGTTTTTGGCTCATAATTGTTAGCTATTTAAGTAAAAACTTCTTTTTTTGAATCCCGGATGAATTCAGCTCGATGATGCCACCACGACAATAACCCCGAAAACATCAGCACGAGAGATGCAGGTGTTGTGCTTCGATTCTAAAATTGATTCCTTATTCCTAGAAATATATGATCTTTGGGCCTACTAAAAAGTCAAGTTTTATAAAACATCGGAATCGCAGTACTGGACTGCATAAATAGAAAGAAATAGAGATATTTTTGGATCTTTGCATATCATTGATTCAAGTTAGCTTGTTTTGCTCTAGATCTCTTATTACTAGCTAAACATTCTTACATTTATATTAACTTTGTAAGTGCTTACGCCCCTGTTTTTCCTATCACCGTAACTTATATATATAAATCAACGCAATTTAACTTGTCTTAATTTCAATAATATTTACTTGATATGGCCGATTTGCTTTATTTACTGTGTTTACTCATTGCATATCTTCGTTATTTATGGTGATCCGATGCATATAATGGAAGGGTTTTTACCTGCTATTTGGTGTATAGTGTGGTTTGCAATATCAATACCAGTTATTGCATTAGGTATTTACAAACTGAACAAGTTAGTGAAAGAAAAACGAGAAATTTTACCTTTACTTGCCGTCGCAGGTGCATTTATTTTCGTACTTTCGTCACTGAAAATGCCTTCGGTTACCGGAAGCTGTTCTCACCCTACAGGAACAGGCATAGGTGCAATCATGTTTGGGCCTGCTATTACTGCGGTTCTCTCAACAATTGTGCTTATCTATCAAGCTCTCTTCCTTGCACATGGTGGTTTGACAACTCTTGGGGCAAATGTCTTCTCCATGGGCATTGTGGGTCCGGTAGTCTCGTACCTTATCTATAAGGCTGGAATGAAGGCCAAACTTAACTTCTATTTAGTTGTATTTCTAGCTGCGACCTTTGGAGACTGGGCTACTTATATTGTAACTTCTACCGAGCTTGCTCTGGCATTTCCTGCAGGAGACATACTTTCCGTTGCAGGTTTCCTCAGTTCATTCAGCAAGTTTGTTGCAATCTTCGCAATTACCCAGGTACCCCTTGCAATAATCGAAGGTGCTGTCAGTGCTTTGCTTTTCAAGTATGTAATTGAGGTAAAAAGTGATATCCTTGTTGAAATGAAGGTACTTGAAGATTCTGTTGTCCGAAAGATCAGGGGGCTTTCTGCATGAGTAGAAAACTGGAGCTTATTGTACTTGCGATCCTCCTTATTTTTGTAGCTCAGTTTATTTACATATCTTCCACTACAAATGCCGAATATGGCGGAGCTGACGATAAACCTGAAGGTGTTATTGAGGAAATTACAGGTGGGACTTACAAACCTATAGCAGAGCCTATCTGGGAACCTCCAAGCGGCGAAATTGAAAGCTTGCTTTTTGCTCTGCAGGCAGCCATAGGTGCAGGAGTTATCGGATACTTCTTTGGCTATTACAGGGCCAAAAAAAACTATGAAAATAAGCTCGGATACAAAGGAAAAAGTAAATCCGAGGGTGACAGACACTCTCTATAATCTTTTCTTCCACCATGTTTGTTTCCTCCCTTAATGGGAGGAAAGTTTTTATCTTTTGCTTTTTATTTTTAACATCCATTTTTAGTCTCATTCACCAATCCGTGGGTTCCCTATGACCAATATTCTTGATGACTACGCCCTTATGAGCCCTTTAAGGCACAGAAACAACTGGTTAAAACTGACAATAGTCCTTTTCGGGCTACTTGTCGGAGTTTCTTCCACATCTCCGTTTCCTCCTCTTTTCATAGCCCTATGTATGAGCTTTGCATCAGTTGCTCTTGGCCGAGCTCCTTTAAAATTATACCTGAAACTTTTGCTTGCACCGGTAGGTTTTGCAATAGTTGGTATCCTTATAATTGCCTTTTTTTCAGGTTCGGGGCAGGAATTAATGTCCTTCAAACTTATGGGGTATCTCCTAACGGTAAGGAAAGACGGGCTTGAACTTGCCCTTCTCGTACTTGCAAGATCGATCAGCGGTATGTGCTGCCTCTATTTCCTGGCGCTGACAACACCGATGATCGAGCTTTTTGCAGTGCTTAAAGCTTCCAGGCTTCCTGAAGTTTTTATAGAACTCTCCATGTTGATTTACCGTTATATCTTCGTCTTTCTTGACATGGCACTTGCCATCAGGTATGCCCAGAGTGTAAGGCTAGGGTACTCGAGTTTCAGAAGGTCTATTCATTCACTAGGTATGCTTGCGAGTACTCTTTTCGTCCGCTCCTGGGAACAGGGAGACAAACTCTTCCTTGCCATGAATTCAAGATGTTATGATGGGAAAATGGCTCTTTTCGAAGTGCACAGGCCTGTAGAAGCCTTTGAACTGCTTCTTACTTCAGCCTATTTTCTCCTTACTCTTGCACTTCTTTATCTAACAAAAAACGTATCTATTGTCTGAGGTAAAAGATTATGATTATTCTTGAGGCCAGGGATCTTAAATATGTTTACCCTGACGGAACAGTAGCTGTTCAGGATCTGAATCTTGAAATTAAAAAAGGAAAAAAGGTTGCTTTTGTAGGACAGAATGGTTCAGGTAAGTCTACACTTTTCCTACTTTTAAACGGAACGCTTAAACCAGTTCAAGGAGACGTTCTTTTTCACGGCGTTCCATTCAAGTATGATTCAAAATCGTTAAGGGACATCAGGAAATCCATAGGAATAGTTTTTCAGAACTCCGATGACCAGATATTTGCCCCCACGGTATACCAGGATGTAGCTTTCGGGCCGGCGAACCTGGGTTATTCAAAAGAAAGGGTAGATGCCTGCGTGCAGAAAGCTCTTGAGCAGGTAGGACTCTCTCGCTTGAAGGACAAACCTCCCCATCACCTCAGCGGAGGGCAGAAAAAGCGAGTTGCAATTGCCGGAATTATGGCGATGGAACCTGAAGTGATTATCCTTGACGAGCCTCTCTCAAACCTGGATCCTGTTGGCGCCGATGAAATCATGGATTTGCTTAACGAATTTAACCAGTTTGGGAGCACTATTATTATCTCTACGCATGATGTGGACCTTGCATATCGCTGGTCCGACTATGTGTTCCTCCTGTCAAACAGCAAAATTATAGGACAAGGCACACCAGCAGAGGTTTTCAAAGAACCCGAACTCCTCAAAAAGGCCGGGCTCCGTCAGCCTACCACCCTTGAGATCTACCACGAAATCGAAAGGAGGGGGCTTGCATCTGGTGGTAATTCCCCAAAAACCATACCCGAACTTGTCAATACTCTAAAACCTATTGATCTTATATGGGTTGATGTCCCTCCAGGAGTCAAAGAAGGAGACAATCTGAACTTAGGGATTATGTACGGACAATATGCGACTCACTCTCCTTATGAGGCTGTTAACGCTACCGTACTGCATATTCATCCAGACGGAAGGGCTATTGTTGAGTTAAAACGTAAGGGAATCAAAGCCGGTGGAATCCTGATTTATGATACTGATAACTATTCCCTGTCAGAATTAAAACAAATCCTTAAGGAAGGAGAAATTATTTTTGTTGGAGCAATGGGTAAGAAAAGTAAAATTCTTGCTGAGCAGGACGGAATTAGGTTGGACATCTCCTCAGGCGTTATCGATAAAACTATCCTGACAGCACTTTGCGGAAAACGTTGCCTTATCCTTACAGCTGGCGGGATGGTAGACCATGCCTTTAAGAGAATAAAGGAATATGTGGAAACAAGCGGAATAGAGTTTACCGTTGGAGTTGTTAACCGAGAAGAAGGCTGTGAATGGCTCGAAGAGACAGGAAACAGCCCTGAAACGCTTAAAGTGTGAGTAAATAAGGCTCTTCGCTTTCCAGTGAGTACTTGTGTTTGTTTCCAAAATATTGAAGAAACAAAAAGAAAATTCAGGTACGTTTGCTGTTAAAAAATCACAGAGCTCATCCCAAAACCAATTTTATTCCCAAATATATACTTTTTTCATATTTAAAAATTAGAGAAATGATTCAAAATTCAAGGTTTTGGGATAGGCTCACAAGCAAACTTGATATTTTTCATTTTAGCTTGGCTATTTTAACCTATACAAATTTTTACAGCTCATCGGAGACAGCGAAGAGACATAATAAACTTTATGGGGTCCACATGGTGTGGAAATAAGTAGTATCTTTTTTAAGGAGAATTTACCTCGATGATAGCTGAGATCCTGGGAATCTCAACCCTTCGAGTTTAGCAAATCTATAAAGAATAACATTTTGATACTGGCCAGCTTCCTTAAGTTAGCAACACCCCTTATAGACTATGTAAACAGTTATCCTCCGATGAGAAAAAGTTAGTTGACCAGGCTTATTTTAAGTACGCTTCAATCGAGGGGTATATAGAAACTCATTCTTTTTGCACCAGATATCCGGGTTAAGGAATAGATTCATAATATAGCTCCAACATTGTGTTTACTAGAGCAAGTAACTGGATCATCTGAAAGTCTGGAATCTTTCAGTCAGAAAAAGTGATCTGTTCTTTGTGAATGCTCTATTTCAATGGGGAGGTTTGGAAAGATGCATAAAATGCATAATATACCGGATAATTTGTATGTTCCGTCTAAGCTGTTAACGATTGTAGGAGCTCTTAACTGGGGTCTTGTAGGGCTACTGAACTTTAATCTGGTAGCAGCTATATTTGGGAAGAGATCCTTTATCTCACGGTTGATCTACACTCTTGTGGGCCTGGCTGGTGTCTACCTGGTGATTAAACACAAAGAAAAGTATTTAGCAAAGCATAGGAAGGCAAAGGGCGAGCACGAGTATAGTGGTAAACAATACAGTTGGAGCGGAATTCAATAAAATATGGGAATTGCCGTTGCTTTGTATTTATTAAGAATGCGTCTTTAAACATTACTTAACTATATGTGCTTGCAACACCAAGTACATATTAATCTCTTTTTACCTGTAAGCTTTTATCTAAAGGCTTTAAGCAAAAAATAAAAATTATGTATCAATTTTATCCGGAATTTTGATACATCTTTTTGTTTTATGAGCGCCCAGGAAATTTTAAAA